>JAFGFJ010000005.1 GCA_016931155.1 Candidatus Dojkabacteria bacterium | reverse complement strand
GGAGACAATTATTAAGCTGGCAAAAGCCCTCAATTTGACTCAGTTGGAAGTGGCAGATTTGTTTGAGATCGATATTGTCCATCTTCTTTCTAATCACAAACAAAAAACTCAGGATGATTAAGTGAGTAATGATGAATTTGTGGAAGTTTTTTGAGTCGAGGCGATAACTACTCTGGTGTATCTTCCCTGCACTTTTAAATACTCAAATCGGGGGTATCGTTATGATTTATAAGAGAGGGAAAGGTGTTAGTGTTTATTGCGGTTCAGGACTTAGGAATATTGGTGTTAACCTTCCTCATCCCGTTCAACTTCTATAAAGAAATTGCTATTCTATTTTTTATTAAATACCTTTTTTTAATTAGATCCACTCCCCAGAAAATTGCAGCCGTAGTAAGCATTACTAAATACCCTAATAAAACGTACTTTATCTGTGAAACTTTGTCTAAATCCCAAAACTCTTTCGAATCCATTGCGTAATTTACAACTCCATGAAACAAAATTGCCAGAAATATACTTCCACCTGACCAACGATGCAATTTCGTCATTATATATGCGAGACATATAGTACCGAAAGGATACAAAAATAAGGCCATCCAAATAGGAATATCTCCCCTAAACTCCGAAAAAAGAAACAGCGGTAAATGCCAAAAAGCCCACACTAAACCTAAGATAAGGCTACTTTTATAATCTCCATATTTCTTCAGTAATTTGGGAAGTAAAAAACCACGCCATCCGATTTCTTCACCCAATGGTCCAATTCCGATTATTACCGAAACAACAAAAGAATTGATAGGTATAGCAATCACTAGTGTCAAAAAAACCATAACAGTCTCATTATCTTCAACTCGCAACCCAAATAGCGTATATATCAAGAAAAGTACCAGAGGAAAAACGAAGAATGCAGCAACATAAACCAGCCAGTTAATTTTTACTTTTATTGTCCTTTGAAATAATTCAACCAATCCTTTACGTCCAGACACAAAGAACGTAGTAATTATTGCAGACAGGAACGGACCAAAAGAAGAAATGTTTAACAGGATCAAAAAAGTTTTATTTAACTTATAATCACCATGCAACAAAAATATACCTATTACTTGAAATGTCCAAGTAAAAAGAAAGGCAATAATTACATAACATAAAATTGGTTTTTTCTCAAAAAAAGTTTTCATATAAATTCTACTTGACCCCAAATTATTTATTTTGAATAGTATCAAGATATTTGTTGTTTTTTCTTTTTTTGTCAAGTACCTGACAAAAAAGCACATAAAACTAAACGATTTTAAAGGAAAATTTAAACGTTTAAATGGGAAAATACCTCTGAACAATACTAAAAAACCAAATGTTATTTTACCAGCGTTCTTTTGACTTCTAATTGCCACTTTTGGACACCACCATTGTCTGGTCGGAGCGGCCGGACTCGAACCGGCGACCTCACGCACCCCATGCGTGCATTCTAATCCAACTGAACTACGCCCCGACGCTGAGACAGCCCATTAGAAAAACTTCTAAAAAGCCCGGAATTTGTAAAATTGCACGTCACATATTATTTACAACCCCAGCAGTAAGTGTTCTATCATACCTTGTCCAGACCTTTTTTATCCCAGATTGCATATATCTGACCAACCAGATGAGGATAAATGTAATAGGTTACTGGAGTTAATACAACATAAAGAGCCAGAATCCCCAGTCCATAAAAACAAAGCGATGATATTCCGAGTATTGAAGAGATTTCTGAATCAGAGCTTACCGAAAAGATAAATAGTACCGCTGCTGGAGATAATAATACAATTGTAATTACAGTTACTATTACTCCGAGAATAAGATTTTTCCAAAATAGTAAAAGATTCTCTCTAATTCCATTCTTAAAAATCTGAAAAACAGAACTAAACTTGAAACCCTTACTCAGATCTCTTTTTGAAACAAGAAATTTGTAAACAGCTGAATCAACGAGAAATTTGTTTATTACAAACAAAAATGTAACCAGAAGGACAGAAATCAGCCCAATAGTTACCAATACTACCAACTGAAGGGTAGAAGTAGTAGAATTCCAGCTTTGAGATTGTACGAAAGGTTCGCTGTTTACTGTCGCACCAAGTGTGAATATTCCAAAAACAAACACTATATAAAGCACTGTGGCTATTACGACTGAAGGTAAATTATAGATAAAAGAAACAAGAAAAATTTTTGCTCCAAAGGTTAGCCTTTCCTTATAGCTGGTAAGTATTTTGGGTAGTTTCACCTCTCCAAGTCTTGTACTGTCAGTAATTTCATAAATATATCCCAAAATAAAAAATGTTGCTGCAAACTCAACTACTATTAAAACTGGAACCAATATACACATCAAAAATACCCCAATTATTGGAATAACTATTACAATATTTATTAGTAAAGAAATACCAAAGATTACAGCATATAAAGCAAACCATGTGAGCAAAAATTTCCACTTATCAGGATTGGAACTAAAAGTAACCCAGGCCTTTCTTAAACTTATTTTGTCGTTCATAGAATTATTTTAAAAATTTATATGATTTGATCTGTTTACCAATTATACTTTGAATCCAAAGCTTATTCAATTTTTCGATAATCTGTTGGTCATTTTCCTCAAGTTTGAGATTCAGAACATCATCCAGGCTTTTTCTTGAGAAGAATTTTATAATTTTGAAAACTCTGTCACTAATTTGTGAACAATTCTTTCTTTTCAAATGTCTTCTACATATAAATCCTATTTCGCTTCCTGTATGTGCTACCCTTTGAACTTTTTCTACTATCTTTTCACCACACAGGTTGCAAGTTTCAAGGTTAGGTCCAAATCCGTTGATTGAGAGAAGCTTCAATTCAAACGATATTGCTAGTTTGGCTTTATTATCATTATTTAGAAGTGTAAGTATTTCTGATATATAACTAAAAATATCACTTCCCTGACTCACCTCCGGAAAAAATATATCAATTAGTTCAGCAAAATAAAATAAATATTTTGATGTTGCCAGACTCTCTTTACTTTTTTCATAAGAATCAAGAAGCTCTACCTCTGTGAGAATATCGAGATTTCTTCCTTCGGCAAATGCAAATTTTGCCTTATTAAATAGATCAATACTTCCAGTCTTTCTACTAACTGGTCTTCTTGCTCCTTTCACAATTGCATCAATCCTGCCGTTCTTCTTACCAAGAATAGATATCAATTTGTCAGCCTCAGAAAAATCCTTTATTTTAAAAATTATGCCAATGTCCTTATAAATTGCCATGTTCTTTAGCCATTTCGTTGATTATCACAAGCATTTCTTCAAAGTCTTTTCCTTCAACTCCATGAACCTTTGCAGCGTTACCAAGCTCTTCAAATTTTGCAAATGAACAGCCGGCACAATGAAAGTTATATTCACACGCAAGAAAATTAACTATTTCAGGATATTTTTCTGCCAATTCTGAGATAATCGTGTTTTTTTTAATCTTCGTAAAGTTCTTACTCTTTGAAGTCCGATTTTGCCTCTTAATCCTCGAATGTATTTTGTTTTTGCAGTATTTATTCCGAACCATTAGTGTATTATACTATACAGTTGCGTTAACTATTTTTAGGATTGCCAAAAAAAAGAGCAGGTAGAAAATTTAAGCTTCTTGGTGATAGCAGGCAGCCTGACAAACTTATCCTTGGAATTACAGCATTCCTTTTGTTTTTTGGCCTGATTCTTGTCTATGATTCAAGTGCAATTGTTGCCTCTTCAGAACCCTTTAATGACTCCTTTCATTTTTTCAAACAACAGGTAGTCTGGATAGTGCTGGGTATAATTGCAGGCTATATTGCCTACAGGATTGATTATCATGAGTATCCAAAAATTATCCCAATTGGAATAATAATCACTATTTTCCTTCTTGTACTGGTACTGATAGTGGGAACTGCAACTCATGGCTCCAAACGCTGGCTGGATTTTGGATTCTTTACCTTGCAGCCCTCTGAGCTTGCAAAACTTGTTTTTACAATATATCTTGCTTCCTGGTTATCAAAGCAAAAGAACACTGGCAGTAAATATGATAGTGCTTTAAAAAACTATATTGTGCATAGTTTAATGCCTTTTCTTATACTTTTACTTGTTATAACTTCACTGATCCTTGCAGGAAAAGACCTGGCGACAACCGCAATAGTGGGTGCTATTGCTCTTGTTATTTATTTCATTTCGGGTAAGGATTTGCTTCATTCTGTTGGATCTATTGCAATTATTATTACTATGGCAGTTGTTGGTGTTTTTGCAGCTGTACTGGCACCATACAGGTTGCAGAGAATACTTACATACCTGAAGTTTCTTCAGACTGGTGAGGTGCCCGATCCAACCGGGTCAGGTTACCAGTTAAGTCAGATACTAATTGCTGTCGGCTCAGGTGGATTGTTCGGGGTCGGTTTTGGAGAGTCAAGACAGAAGTTCTTTTATCTTGGTATTTCTTCTTTTACTGATACTATTTTTGCAATCTTTGCAGAAGAATTTGGACTCTTTGGAAGTATCATTCTTGTGTTAATTTTTCTAATTTTCATTTTAAGAGGACTCGGGATAGCCAGGTCAGCTCCTGATTCTCTCGGTGCACTTCTTGCTTCAGGAATAATATTCTGGATAGGACTTCAGGCATTTTTAAATATTTCAGCAAATGTTGGTCTTATTCCTTTGACAGGAATACCACTTCCTTTTATAAGTTATGGAGGGAGTTCCATGATCGTTACGCTTGTTGCGATTGGAATATTGCTCAACATCAGCAAGTATAGTAGGATAGGCAGGTAGGATAATATAAAAATATTGGACGAAATGAAAAATTTCAGGGGATTATTTGCTCTTTTTACATCTGTACTGCTTGTTTTATTGAGTATTTCGGGAGTTGTCTCTGCTCTTGAGAATAAAGTAATTACTGTTTTGATAAAAGACGAGAATGGTAATGGAGTGCCTGCTATAAATGTTACTCTAATCGGTTCAGATGGATACTCAAGTACAGTATCCTCATCAAAGACAAATGGATCGGCAGTATTTGACGACATCGAAGAAAATGGCGAGTATACAGCCACAGTGACTATTCCATCCAGTTCCAGTTGGATAATGAAACCTGGTGAGGGAACCTCAAAAAGTGTTGAAATTACCGACACAAATGACTCTGAAACAATTATTTTTCGTTTAGTAAAAAAGGAAACGGCTGAGGAAGTTAACTACAAAATATTGGATGTGACTATGCCTTCTTCTTTTACAAAGGTTGGAAGTACTTCTACAATTTTGAGAAATATAAAAATCAGTGAGGTTCCTGCAGTCAAAAATTTTACCCTTGATGACCCAACTGCAAATAAGATAGTTTTTCTTCAAGAAGTAAACCTATCTGACAATTCTTTTGCTGAAAAGTTTGCACAGCTGGATAGATATGTTTCAATTTCTGAAACTGGAAGAGTTATTTTGGATTCAGATGCACTGCCGGAGCTTAATAAAAAAGCAAAAATTACAATGAGAGGAATGAATCTTGTTAGTGGATCTAATCCTACAATTGTAGAGGATGGAAGCGTTACTACAAAAGTAACCAATATCATGTATAGTAATCAAATACTGACGTTTGATGTTGCTGGATTTTCCAACTATGCATTTAAACCAACTCTAAAGATAGAGGCTCCTGAAAGCACGATGGAACCCACTTTCACTATTCAAGGTGAGGTTGACGATCTTGATAGCTTAATTGATATATATCTTGGTGAAGAAAGAATTTTGGAGGAGCTGGAGCCAGAGGACGATGGAACATTTGTCTTCTCATATAACCTTGAAGAAGAAGAAAATTCCTTCAGAATAATTGCATCTTCAAAGAATGGTGAGACGGCAGAAGTTGAGTTTGAAACCATTTTCAAAGGAGGATCATTAGCAGAAGAATCCGAAGAATCCAGTACAATATCAACATTGGCAATTATTTTGATTGCCGGATCAGTAATTATAGTTGTATTTGGGGTTTATTATTTAATCAAAAAAAGCAAGAAAAAAAAGGTTGAAATATCAGCAGGTGTTGGAGAAGTAGTACGGGATAGTATAAATCCAGAGATTACTGATGTTGCTTCGAATGAAACAACTGTTGGGAACAGTGAAAATACCCGTATTGACAGTTATGGTAAAGTACATAGGGTGGCAGAAGAAGACAGGATAGGAAAGACTGACCTTGAACCGATTGATCCTAACAGCAAAAATGATTAAATCACAATAATAGAACATATATATGATAAAGATTGTAAGCGCACAAAAGCACTATAAACTCGGGGGGGAGACTGTCAAAGCTTTGGACGGTGTTGATCTGAAAATAGCTGATGGAGAATTTGTTGCGGTAGTGGGTCCCTCAGGATCCGGTAAAACCACACTTATGCATTGCATAGGAGGAATAGACAAGCTTGATGAAGGCTCTATTATTGTTGGCGACAGTGACATTAGTAAGATGAATGATAAAGAACTTTCGAAGTATAGAAATAAGACCATAGGTTTTGTATTTCAAACTTTCAATTTGCAACCCAACCTTACTGCTGCTGAGAATGTCGCACTGCCACTTATCTTTTCTGGAACGAATGGAAAAGAAGCAAAACAAAGAGCTGAAAAAGCTTTGGAGAAAGTCGGACTTGGAGACAGAATTGGTCACAGACCTGGTCAACTTTCAGGTGGTCAAAGACAGCGAGTGTCGATAGCACGTTCACTTGTAAATGAACCCTCTATTCTTCTAGCAGATGAGCCTACAGGAAATCTTGATAGTCATACAGGGAAGAAAATAATTAAGTTGTTACAAGATCTTTCAGAAAAGGAAAAAATAACTTTTATTGTTGTGACTCACGATGATAGAATTGCAGAAAAGGCTTCCAGAGTAATTTATATACTTGATGGAAAAATTCAAAAAGAAATCAAAGGAAGGAAGAAAAGCAGTTCAAAATATTTAGATTAGTACTGGAAATATTATTAATATGATAAAAGGATTCTCTCTTTTTAAAATCGCTTTCAGAGGACTTGTCAGGCAAAGAATGAGAACTTTTCTAACAAGTCTTGCTGTTTTCATTGGAGTTTTTCTTATTATCACTATGGTTTCAGGTGCAGTAGGGGGTGAAGAGCTCTTACGAAGTCAGTTTACTGACGCATTTGATATGAAGAATGTTATGGTTGGTCCAAAAGGTTCTATGCAATTTACCGTTGCAGTTCCAAGTGTTGAGGAAGAAGAAGTTAAGCCGGTAACTCCAGATGCAATAGATGACCTGGAGAACTTGAATAACGTTGTAAAAGTACAACCAATTATATTACTTAGCGGCAAAACACTAAAGATTGAAGGACAGGAAAAACCAATTAAGGGTATTTTTGGATCAGGGTTTAACCTTGATGAGGAGGACAGATATATACAGGATATTCTTGCTGGTGAGGTAAAAGACCTCGCATCCAGAGAGGTTCTACTTTCAAATAAAATCAGTGATGCTTATGGTATTTCAAGTGATGAGCTTATTGGCAAAAAGGTTACGATAGAAGATGATCCATCATCCTTTTTTTCTTCAAAGGTAAAAGACAAGGGAGAAGTATATACCTTCACAGTAGTTGGAGTTATTGATGTGGGTAAGGATCAGAATGAATTTGTTACTTCTGTAGCAAGTGCAGCTGAGATGCAGGCAATAAGAGGTGGCTTTAGTTCATCTGACGAGTATCTAAGTGAGATAGGCTATGATCAGGTATATCTGAGTGCCAGCAGTGAAGAAGTAGTAGATGAGATTGCCAGCAAAATAAAGGAGATGGGATTCGACGCAATGACAGTTGGTGAGCTTCTGGATTTATTTGGTTCAGTTATTGGGATTGTTCAGGTAGTGTTTTCTATGTTTGGCGTAATAGCACTTATTGTTGCCTCAGTTGGGATAGTAAATACTATGATAATGTCAGTTTATGAACGCACTAGAGAAATTGGAGTAATGAAAGCAATCGGAGCAAGCAGGGGGGATATAAGAAACATCTTTCTTTCAGAGTCGGCTATGATTGGCTTTGTTGGAGGAGTAATGGGTCTGCTGGGAAGCCTTGCTTTTACAGGACTTGTTGAGTTTATATTACTTAAGTACGTTTTCCCGGCACAAAACATTGATATTGATAATGTTTTTACTACACCGGTATGGTTAATGACAGCACCGATTATTCTATCAACCATCATAGGAATACTTGCAGGTCTTTATCCTGCTTTAAGGGCAAGTAGACTAAATCCCGTTGATGCCCTCAGGTATGAATAGCAATAGTGTTCCAGTTTTTCTGTTAGTCTTTACAACACTATTATTCAATATATTATTTCCGGTCTTTGTCGTTGTAAATACGAAAATCTTATATTTGAACCCTTCTGAGCCCTATGAAGGCTTTGCAAGTCCTGTGGAATCAAGACAGCAATTTGAAGAGCTTTTTAAATATATAACATTTAGAAGGTCGGGGATTTCTTCTGACTTCTATTCTAAGGAGGATATCTTGCATATGAAGGATGTGAGATACCTGCTTGTCTTTACTTATCTTCTTTTAAGTGCAGCTATAGCAAGTATAATAACTACTAAATCAACAGAAATAGACAGAACTAAAGCAACAATAATAGGATCAGTAGGTTCAATTATTTTTGCAATTTTAATCTGTACATCTGTTTTACTTTTTTCCTTTGATTTCTTCTCCAACATATTTCACACGATTTTTTTTAGAAACGATTATTGGCTCTTGGATCCGACAACTTCGAGCTTGATCAAGTTTTTCCCGCAGGAAAACTTGCAATTTCAAGCGACTTTCATAATTCTATTAGTAATGTTAACCTCTATTGTGCAAATAATATTGGCATGGAAAAACTCGAAAAAGAAAAAATAAAATTCATGTTTGTCGGTGGACATTTAACACCGGCTCTTGCTGTTTTAGAAGAGCTAAAAGTGCAAGGGTACACAAATATTGTATGGACAGGCCGTAAATATTCACAGGAAGGAGACAAAAGAAAAAGCTCTGAGTTCAAGCTAATCAAAAGCAAAGGAATTAAATTCTACAATCTAAATACAGGAAGGCTCCAAAGAAAGTGGGTATTAAAAACTCTACTATTAGGACTTAAAAATCTTTTAATGATTCCCTTCGGATTTTTAAAGGCATTTAACATTGTATTAAAAGAGAAGCCTGATATAGTAATTTCTTTTGGGGGTTATCTTGCACTACCGATTGTTTGTTCAGCAAAAGTCCTAAACAGAAAAATAGTTACTCATGAACAAACAGTTGTTACAGGATTGGCCAATAAATTTATAGCAAAACTTGCAAACAGGGTATTTATTTCATGGGACATTTCAAGGAAATACTTTCCAGCAAAAAAGACTGTACTTACTGGTAATCCTCTTAGAAAAGAAGTCTTTCAAACAGGAACAAATGATTTTGATTTTCACAATGATCGTCCTATTGTTTATGTTACTGGAGGCTCACAGGGATCGAACACAATTAACTGGAGACTGCTTGAGATTCTTCCAAAACTGCTAAAACATGCAAATGTAATCCACCAGACTGGAAGTTCTACTGTCACTCAAGACTACGAAAAGGCACTGAAGAAGAAAAAAAGACTCAACAAAAAACTTCAAGAAAATTATGTTGTGAGGAAACACATTTTTGGAAGGCAAATTGGTGAGATTTTTGCAAAATCAACCTTAGTTGTGTCAAGAAGTGGTGCTAATACTCTTACTGAGCTTCTTGCACTTGGGAGACCAGCTGTTCTAATTCCCATTCCATGGAGTTCAGGTGATGAACAGATGAAAAATGCAAGAATGATTGAATCCATAGGACTTGCAACTGTTCTAACTCAGGAAGAAATAACACCGGATCTTCTTTATAATAGAATACTTAATGTTCTTGAAGTGGTAAGAAGTGGAAAAGGTCTGAATGGGTATCCGCTTGATTTGGTTAGAATTACTGCGAGATCAAAAGTCAAACTGAATGCTGCCGAAAACATTGTGAATGAAATAGAAAATATTATTTGTGAGAAAAAATAAACATTGGAGACTAAGTTAGGTTCTAGATTAGTTGAAAAAGTATCACTGAATGATATTTCAGGAGATATTTCAGTATCAAATTTACCAGTTGATCTGATAATAAAATCTTTAAATCCAAACAATCACTGGGCAGGGGTTTTGGGGTTCTTCGATGTAGTAGACGGTGAGAAAAGACACAGCATGAGAATTAAAAGAAATGTTGGAGGAAGATTTGCAGAATTTTCAGAGACAGTGTTTATCTCGCCAAAAGAAGAACCTGAAAATGATATTCAGCATTGTATGATTGTCCAGCTTCTCTCAGGAACGTTTCACTCTGAAGAATTTTTTTCTTGCTTAGAAATTGAACCCTTTGATGCAATCCTTGAGTTTAATATCAAGACAAAAACTAAAGGAGAGAATCCACCAAAAAATTATCCCGGTATGAATCCATCAAAATTTATTGACTGGGGTCTATGTTTTTTTGATACTCTTTTAAAGAAAAAAGTCAAATACATACGTGACAAGTGGGTGGATGGTAGTGATACCTATAAAAAGTTTATTGAAAAGCTGGATTTTAGAAGTATTAAAAACTATTTAGATTACGAAGCACAGGTAAAACACCGACTCGAACAAGCCGGAAAAATCCAGGACGGCAGAGAGGGAACTGATATTAAAACGGAAACACAAGAAGCTATTCTGGAAAAGTATTTTGATTACACAGAAAGAAGGGAAGGAACATTGAGGGAGCAAAGATACTTTCAACATACTGGCGAAGTGCCTGAGACAACAACTTTGAGATTAACTGAGGCAGAGGAAGAGGAGTACAAAGAAATCGAGGAAGCGATATTAGAGTCGGTCAGGAGAAGTGCATCTGCCAGAAAATATGGCACACTAGGTTTTACTAGTATAGAAAGGGTAAAAATATATAAGGAAGATGGAAATGACGGTAGAGTTGTATATTCATTATTTAAAAGGGAAGATACTACAGAAGTTCCCGCTTCAGAATGATTTACACAAATCTGTCGAGTCATTAGATTTCAGTGATTATTGAGTAATTCTACAGACTATGATCAGATTAAATATTATCCTATAGTAGTCTAGACATACGGGTTCAAATTTGTTATACTTGGTCTCGATTTATTGTATTGTCCGTCTTTTTAACAAAAAAGCGGCCTAAGTTTAGTTAAGTTTAAGATAATCTTAAACAAGTTTTTGAGAAGGTTAACGGCACATAGAACAAAAAGGACAATTAAAAAGCTTTTTAACTCTACTAAGTCATTTGCTAAAGAGGACTTTTCTATTTTCATAAGACTTTCGTTACTTTCTATTGTTTTTTTAAGTCTCGGTATTCTTTCAGGCTATTACTTCATTGAACAAAACAGTTCACCAAATAAGATTGTCTACAAAGAAGTCCTTGGACAGACACAAAAACTTTCTGTAAAAGAACAATTGGTTACAAATACGGAACTTCCCACTCCTTTGCGAGAAGACATAGATACTGCTGTAGGTATCAAAATAGAACAGGAGGAAATAAAAAAGGAGCAGGAAAGACTAAGAAGAGAAAGGCAGATCAAGATTGACAGACTTGCAGGCTATCTAGGAAAGGTTAAGTCTCCTATGGCTGATTATGCAAATATAATTGTAGAAAAGGCTGAGTCATGTGGTGCCGATTACAAGATTATTGTCGCTATTGCAGGGAATGAGTCAGGTTACGGAAGAATAGCCTATAAGGAGTACAATCCATATGGATACCTGAATAAAGTTCAGTATACTGGCTGGGACACATCTCTTTCTGACCTGACATGTAAAGTAGCAAAATATACAAATAAGTATTCTGATATTTATACTCTTGGCAAAGCCTACGGAGCCCACAATCCTGAACAATGGGCAAAAAATATTAACTGGCACCTTTCTCAAATTCCTTAAAAATCAATTTTTCTTTCAAAAGAAAAATTGAACAAAGAGCTTGTATATATGGACATTCTCAAATATCTTGCCGTGGAAATATTAAAGGTGATATATTAAATCGATCCCTTATTTGATCCGATTTATAGCACTTAAGCTATTTCCGATATGCCTATTAACAAATCACAGGAAAAACCTTCCAATTTTGTTCATCTTCATTTGCACACAGAGTATTCCTTGCTTGACGGACTGAATAAAATCAAACCTCTTATAAAAAAAGTCAAAGATTATGGTATGAATGCATGTGCTATGACTGATCATGGCGTGATGTACGGTCTTTATGAATTTTGGTCTGAGTGTAGAGCTAATAAAATAAAACCCATCATAGGATGTGAAGTATATATTGCTGAAAGGACAAGGTTTGATAAAGTTCCTCAAATAGACAACAAGCGCTACCATTTAACTCTTCTGGCAAAAAATCTTGAAGGCTATAAAAATCTTGTAAAACTGGTTTCCAGATCACATATAGAAGGATTATATTACAAGCCAAGAGCAGATAGAGAGTTACTAAAACAATACGGTAAGGGATTAATAGCCTTATCCGGCTGCCTCAGCAGCAATATTAATCAAGCACTTCGACAAGGAAACGAAAGAAAGGCACAGGAATGGGTAGATTTTTATCAAAGTACATTTGATGAGTTTTATATTGAAGTACAACGAAATGAAATAAAAGAATCTGAAGATCTTATACCTGCTCAAATTCAGCTTGCCAAAAAAAATAATCTTGAAATTGTAGCAACATGTGATGTCCATTACCTGGAAAAGGAAGACTGGAAAATACAGGAAATAGCCTGGTGCATAAGAGATGGAGCCAAACTTTCAGATCAAAACAGACAAAAGGCTGAATCACAGGAATTTTATTTGAAAAGCTTAGAAGATGTTGATGATCTTTATAAAGATATTCCAGAAGCTATCTCAAATACACAAAAAATAGCGGATTCAATTGAGGAGTATGATATCACATTTAGCAGGATTCAGCCGGAATACAAAAAGCTATCACAAGGAAGAAATGCTCAGGAAGAACTGAAAGACTTAACTTATGAGGGTGCCGGAAAAAGATATGGAAGAATTACAGATGAAATAAATAATAGACTTTCTTATGAACTAAGTATTATTCATGAAAAGGGCTATGATGACTACTTTCTTGTTGTTCATGACTATGTAAAGTGGGCAGGAAAGAACGGAATATTAGTCGGTCCCGGAAGAGGATCTGGTGCTGGAAGCATGGTTTCATATTCCTTAGGAATAACAAATCTTGATCCACTGGAATGGAACCTTATCTTTGAAAGATTTTTAAACCCGGAAAGACCAAGCCCTCCAGATTTTGACATAGATTTTCAGGATGACAGAAGAGATGAACTATTCGAATACATGATGGAAACTTATGGCAGAGAAAATACCTCTTTCATTGGTACTTTTGGAAGACTGAAGACTAGAGCGGCAATAAGGGATGTTGCAAGAGTTATGGGAATAGACCTGCAAATTGCTGATAAGCTTTCCAAGATGGTAACAATAAAATTTGGAAGAGTGTATACGATTGATAGGATGATTGAAGAAAATCAGGAATTCAGAGAGACTATAAACTCGGCCAGCGAGCTTAGAGAACTTTGTTCTTATGTTAAAAAGCTGGAGAATGTAGCAAGGCACATCTCAACTCATGCGTGTGGTTTTTTGGTCACTCCAACTCCAATTACAGACTATGTACCTGTCCAGAGAGAAACTAGAGGGGGAAGTAACATAATAAGTCAGATTGAAGGTTACCCGCTTGAGCCTATGGGGCTTATGAAATTTGATTTTCTTGGTCTTGCAAACCTGACGATTATTAAAAGAACTCTGGAAAAAATCGAACAGGATTCGCAGCAAAAGATCGACATTAATAATATTTCACTCAAAGATAAAGATACCTTTGCACTTTTTCAAAAAGGAAACACTGTAGGAATTTTTCAGTTTGAATCTGCTGGAATGAGGAGATATTTGAAAGAATTGAAACCAACGGAGATGGAAGACCTTATTTTTATGAATGCTGCCTACAGACCAGGACCCATGCAATACATCCCTGACTATATCGCAAGAAAATACAACAAACAAAAGGTTACTTATCTCCATCCCGATCTTGAACCGATTCTTAAAAAGACACACGGGTTTGCTATTTACCAGGAACAAGTATTGGAAATTGCAGTAAAAATGGCAGGCTACTCTCTTGGAAAAGCTGATATTTTAAGAAAGGCAATGGGGAAGAAAATTCCGGAAGTGATGGCAGCACAAAAGGATGAATTTATAAAAGGAGTAGCTGGTCAGGGATATAGTGAAAAACTTGCAGAAGCTTTGTTTGCTTATCTTGAACCATTTGCGGATTATGGTTTTAACAGAGCACATAGTGCAAGTTACTCGCTGATTGCATTCCAGACTGCTTATCTTAAAGCACATTATCCCGTTGAATTCCTGGCTGGACTTATGGAAACAGACCTGAATAATCCCGACAAAATTAAGAGAGACATGGAAGAAGCTGCTCATATGGGTATTAAGGTACTACCGCCAGATATAAATAAGAGTAAAGTTACCTTTTCAATTGAGGATGGAAACATAAGGTTTGGATTAGCAGCAATTAAGAATGTAGGCAAAAATATAGTCTCTCATATCGTTGAAGAAAGAGAAAAGAAAGGTATTTTTACCGACCTTGATGATCTAATAGAGAGAGTAGGTACTGGTAATTTAAGTAAAAAAAGTATGGAATTTTTGATTATGGCAGGAGCCCTTGATCAATTCGGAAGCAGAAGAGTTCTTCTTGCTGGCTTAGCAATAGTATTTGATCGTGTTGCCAGACTTCAATCACATTTTACTGCTGGACAGACTGACTTGTTCCATTCTTCAGACAAGACTAAAAACAAAATTAAAACACTTTTACCTGACCTTGTTCCCGAAACCGATGCAGACAGAGTAGCATGGGAAAAAGATCTTCTTGGCACATTCTTTTCAGCACACCCACTTAAGGCCTATGCTTCCTTATTTGTCGGAAAAAATTTCATAAATATTAGACAGGCGAAGGAAAAGGAAGAGGGAGTTAAAGTAAAATTATTAAGCATAATCACCTCTATAAAAACTATTTACACAAAAAAAGACTCAAAGCCAATGGCATTTTTGACAATTGAAGATTTATCAGATAATGCTGAAGCTGTTGTCTTTAATAGTCTTTACCTTGAAAAGAAGGGATTACTTAATGAAAACAGTCCTGTTGTTATTGAAGGCGCAGTTTCATTTAGAAAAGGGGATTTTTCAATTCTGATTAACAGCATACAACCTGCTGAGCTGAAAGGAAATGAACCCGAGGAAGTAAAAATTGACATTTCAAAAGTTAAGGACACGCAAAAACTGTCTGAATTAAAAAGGGTAATAACTGAAAACCCAGGGGAATCAACTGTAGTAGTTTATTATACAGCAAAAGACGGTACTGGAAAAAAAGAGATAAGAAGGAAAGTTGAATTAAAGCAGGAGGTAATCGAAGTCTTCAACGGCTTCATAGTCTCTTAACGCTATCTCCACATTTAATGTTATTATTCTTGAATGAAAAAACTGATCACAATACTATCTGTCTGGTTTTCAAAAACTCTTTCTGTATTAATACGGCTGACAGGTAAAGGAGGTGGGACAACACTTCCCGGTTATTTGCTTGAGCAGAAATTTCCATATTTATTTGAGTATTTGCTGGAGAAGATTCCTAAAAAAATAGTAATTACAGGAACAAACGGTAAGACTACTACTCAAACCTTGATTGTAAATATTTTAAGAAATTCAGGGTTTAATGTTATCTCGAACATAAGTGGAGCAAATTTAAGCAGAGGTATTCTTACTCTTCTTTTAGACAAGGCCAATCTATTCGGCAAACTTAATTATGATTATGGGATCTTTGAAGTTGAAGAAGGCACATTCCCACGTATTGCCGATAAACTTGATGCTTCAATTGTAGTTGTTACCAATCTATTTCGTGACCAGCTTGATGTATACGGTGAGATAGATAAGACAAAAAAATATATTACAGATGGCATAAAGAAAACACCGCATGCCAAAGTAATTTTAAATTTAAACGATCCAAAAGTATTTCAAATAGGAGAAGAAATAAGCAATGAGAAGTATTACTTCGGTCTGGACGAAAAATTTCTGAATGAGTTTGCCTATGAGGGCAAATACCTTGTAGAAAATATTGATCAGATAATAAAGAAAAAGCTTATTGCAACAGATATAAAATTGAAGAAAGACCTTTCCACTGCATTTAAAGTTGTAAGTTCTAAAAGGACTTTTACAATAAAGAGATTCAGTGCTCCAGGTTTTTATAATGTTTACAATTCGCTTGCCTCAATTTTGACCTGTTCACTGGAAGGTGTTAAGACGGATGTAATTGTCAGATCAATTGAGGGATTTTGTCCAGCTTTTGGGAGAGGAGAAGGGGGAGAAATCTCTGTCGGCAAGAGAAGAATAAATTTCAAGCTGTTACTTATTAAAAACCCAGCAGGATTCAGTATAACCGTTAAAATGCTTACCAGGGTTAGAGCTAAAAATATCATGATAATTATCAATGACAATACAGCAGATGGAAAAGATGTTTCCTGGCTTTGGGATGCGAAAATTGAACAATTTAATTATTATTTGCCCGAAAACATTATGATAAGCGGTTCAAGGGCTGAGGATATGCTTCTAAGACTCAAGTATGCTTTTGACAATTTCAACGCTGTTAAAACCAGAGTAAAGCTTAAAAAAGATGTAGAAAAAGCACTCACCGAAGCTATGAACGTAGCAAAGCCCGGTGAAACTCTCTATATTCTTCCAACATACACTGCTATGCTTGAAGTTCGTAGATTTCTGGAGAAAAAAACTAAACTTAAAAAATTCTGGAAATGAAAGAAAAAATGATGCTGACAATTGGGCATTTATATCCAGAAAAAATGAACATTTACGGTGATATCGGAAATATCATTGCATTGAAAAAACGCTCAGAATGGCGGGGTTTTGCTGTAAACATTTTAAATATCAGTGAGAAAAACATGCTTAAACCGGGGATTATTGATATATACTTTATGGGCGGAGGTCAGGATCAGGATCAGATCGAGGTGTATAAAGATCTTATACAGAACAAAAAGAAGGTTTTACAAAGAGATATTAAAGACGGAGCAGTAGTTCTTGCAATTTGCGGAGGCTACCAGCTTTTAGGAGAATACTTCACCATGGGAGATGGCAGAAGAGCAGAGGGACTGCGAATTGTTCCAATAGAAACCATAGCACCGAGTACAAAAGTTGCCCAAAGATGCATAGGAAATATAATTACAAATTTACAGCCGACTGATGAGATTGCCAGATCTGGAAAGTCGACACTTGTTGGATTCGAAAACCATAGTGGTAGAACAAGATTCAAATCAGACAAGCTTATACCGCTTGGAGATGTATTGGTTGGCACAGGTGACAATGAAAATGCTAAACACGAAGGTGTCAGGTTTAAAAATATATTCGGTACATATATGCATGGACCATTCCTCCCCAAAAATCCTCATATAGCTGATGAAATTATCAAACTGGCAATGGAAAGAAAATATAAAAACAAAGTGAAACTTAAAAAACTAGATGATACAATCGAATGGAATGCCCACAACGCAGTTATAAATAAGTTTTCTAAGTAGAAAAATGGGTTTTAAATTCAAAAAACAGTTTGGGCAGAATTTCCTCAAAGAGACTTCTGTAGGAATTAAAATGATCAAAAGCCTTGATCTTAAACCTGATGACACAGTAATTGAAGTAGGACCTGGGCACGGAGCGGTAACAAATCTTTTGATCGAACGAACAAAAAGGATGATACTTATTGAAATCGACACTGAACTGATAGATTTTCTAAAAGATAAGTACAAAGAGGACAGAGAAGTTGAGATTATTCATAATGATATTTTGAAGATAAATCTGAAAGACTTGGAAATTGAAAATAACAAGTACAAAGTCGTTGGCTCTCTTCCTTACAATATTTCAAAAAAAATAATCGCAAAATTCCTCACCGATGAAATAAAACCCAATATTATGAGTTTTTTGATTCAAAAAGAAGTAGCAGAAGACTATGCCTCTATAAGTCCAAAAGCATCTTTTCTTTCTAACTTTGCACAGATTTATTCAGATGTAGAGTTCATTGGAAAAGTTCCAAAGAATCATTTTTTTCCTATCCCAAAAGTCGATGGAGGAATATTGCAATTCAAATTTAAGGAAGTAATACCAGATTATGCTGAAGATCTGACAAAATTTATAAAAATAGGTTATTCAAGTCCAAGGAAGAAACTGATAAGCAACCTGAGTTGTGGTTTGAAAATATCAAAAGAAGAAATTGAAAAAAAATTTAATAATCTGCATATAAAAGAAAATATTCGTGCTGCTGAACTCTCACTTGTAGAATGGCAACAAATTTTTGTGAAGCTGGAAAATGTTGTTTGAGCAAAAGTCCAAAAAGAACAAAGCAAGGACTGGAATTATCAATACACTTCATGGCGGAATAATAACTCCAGCATTTTTTCCTGATGCAACTTATGGAGCAATTAAATCACTAAGCTTTAGCGAAGCACATAATGCTGGAGTAAGAGAAATTGTCACTACAACACTTCATCTGGAAATGACTGTCGGCAGTGAATTTATTGGAAATTTTGGTGGTTTACACAAATTCTTAAATTGGAATAGACCTATACTAACTGACAGCGGAGGTTTTCAAATATTCTCTCTGATACACAGAAAAATGCAAAAGCTTGGAAGGATTACAGATGCCGGTGTAACTTTTGAGGATCCCAGGACCGGCAAATTCAAAATTCTCACTCCTGAAATTTCACAAATAATCCAGCATAATCTCGGGAGTGATATAAGGGTAGTACTGGATGAGCCTGCACTAAGGACTACATCAATCAAGTATCTTAAAGAAGCAAACCGGAGAACTGTTGAATGGGCCAAGAGATCCAAAGAAATTTTTCTAAAACTGAATGGTTTGACTGAGTCTGATTTCGATAATCCGAGGGTCAAAAGACCTCTATTGTGCGCTGTAATTCAGGGCGGAAATGTGGAAAACCTCAGAAAAGAAAATGCCAAAGCACTTATAGATATTGGGTTTGATATTTACGGTTTTGGTGGAGGCTTACCAATGAAAGATGAAAAAAGTTGGAAAAACGAATTACCAAAGGGACTGGATCCTGAAATGCTTGCTTTCCTTGCAGATTTAATACCTCAAGATAAAATAAGATATGGACTGGGAATGGGTACTCCAGATGACCTAAGAAGCTCGATAGAGTGCGGCTGGGACATTTTCGATACCGTACTACCAACCAGGAATGCAAGACATGGGTATTTATACGTAAACGCAGGCGATGGTGATGCACACTTTAATAACTATAGTGTGATGCACATCAAAAAAGAAATATACAAAAAAGATATTTATCCAATAAACAAAGATTCGAGGATAAAAGACCTGCGTGAAATCTCTAGAGCTTACTTGAGATATTTATTCAAAATTGGAGAAAATGAAGCCTTGCGACTTGCAACGATGAATAACCTGGAATTCTATTCACAGCTTATGGAAAAGGCAGGACACCACCATTAATTGAATATAAAATCTCTTCTAATGATTTACTTTCTTTTTTCGCCCTAAATTTAGCTTTTCTGAGCATCGCTTCACATTTCATTTCCAGTTTTTCACATACTCTCACAAAAGTAATATTTACTGTTGGATCAATGGGAAACATTTGATCCTCCACTGCTCCATTATTTGATGAGTTACTGGAATTAAAAATTGCTTCGTTTAACAACTCTTTGAAATCACAAGTGAACCCAGATAAAATGCTAACCGCCTTTTTAATTGCATAAGAAGGATCTCCTGAGTAAAGGGATCTTTCAACCTCTTTATCCCATATTCCTTTCATTCCGTTTCTGCCTCTATCAAGCTCCACGTCTGACGCCTGGACATAAAAAAATAGATCGCTTACCCTAAACAATAGTTCCTCCGGGTCATTTTTAAAAAGCTCAATAGCGACGCTTCTTTGCTCAAATGAAGATATTCTGTTGTATATAAGAAGATTTACAAACACACGTTCATAAGCATGATTCATAAGATGATTTTCATCCCTTCCGACAATTGAATGAAGTGCATTAATAACAATATTTGCTACCTCATTAAAATCCCCAAAAATCATCTCTTCATTTTGTTTTGCAAAAAGATTTGAATAAAACTCCTCCATTGGTTCATTATTTCCTATTCCTGATTTGTTATCTATTGTTAACTGATCCATGATTGATTAATTAGCAAAAAAAAAAAAACTATATATTCATTATATCCTATAGAAATAAGTAAATCAACATTCTGATATAATTAAATCGTTAAAGATGAAGCAGTTTATACTAAAGACAAAATTAAAGCCAGCAGGTGATCAACCCCAAGCAATAGATTTTCTCACTAATGGGATAGAATCTGGTGCAGAAAGTCAGACACTCCTCGGTGTAACAGGGTCCGGAAAAACATTTACCATGGCAAATGTAATTGAAAGAACCCAGAAGCCAACATTAGTCCTTGCTCACAACAAAACTCTTGCGGCTCAGTTATTTTCAGAGTTCAGAGAGTATTTCCCGGATAATGCAGTCAGGTATTTTGTCTCATATTACGACTACTACCAACCGGAAGCCTACGTTGCAAAAAGAGATCTCTACATAGAAAAAGAAGCAGACATAAACGAAGATATAGAAAGATATAGAAGTGCCGCAACACAAGCACTGCTCACAAGAAAAGACACAATAATTGTCGCCTCAGTCTCCTGTATCTACGGTCTCGGAAATCCGGAAGATTACCTTTCTCTAAGTAGAACAATAGAAAATGGTCTGGAGTACAACAGAGAAAAATTATTGAGACATCTTGCTGATTTGCAATACGAGAGAAGTGAGTACGAGTTCTATAACGGTATGTACCGCATTAGAGGTGATTCTATAGACATTTATACAGCTTCAGAAGAGACAGCAGTAAGATTAGAGTTTTTCGGGAATAAAATAGAAGTGATCAAAATTATTAATCCCCTGTCAGGTGAGATATTGGACAAACCAAAAAGCTATACAATCTTCCCAGCAAAGCAGTACGTGACTGCTTTTGAGGCCCTCAAACTTGCTATTCCGAAGATAAGAAAAGATCTTGAGGCAGAAGTTAAATCCTTCAGAAGTAAGGGGAAGGAACTCGAAGCACAACGTCTCGATCAGAGGGTAAACTACGATCTTGAAATGCTCGAAGAGACAGGGTACGTTGCCGGGATAGAAAATTACTCAAGATACATAGAGAGGCGACCCATCGGCAGTCCTCCTTCAACATTACTTGATTATTTCCCGGACGACTACCTTATGTTTATCGACGAATCCCATATAACCGTACCACAGGTAAGAGGTATGTACAAAGGGGACAGATCAAGAAAAGAATCACTTGTTGAGTACGGATTCAGGCTTAAAGCAGCTCTAGATAATAGACCTCTCAAATTTGTTGAATTCAACTCCAAGCTCAATCAGACAATATACGTTAGTGCCACTCCATCAGACTATGAAAAACAACTCAGCCTGCAGTCGATAAAAAAGCTCAAAGGATTGTACAAGTACACAGGTATTGCAGAGCAAGTGGTAAGACCTACAGGACTTCTGGATCCAGTCATAGATATCAGACCTACGGAGAGCAGTAATTTCTGCAACATAAAAAAAATTGTACAGGAAAACGGATACTTTGATTTTAACATTTTAAACAGGAAAGAGTCATCGCTCAATCAAATCGACGACCTGACAGACGAGATTCAAAAAACAATAAAAAAAGGACAGCGAGTGCTTGTTACCACACTTACAAAAAGGATGGCTGAAGATCTTTCTGCTTTTTTGAAAGAAATAAAAATTAAGGTGCAATATATTCACTCCGATATTGATGCCATCGAGAGAGTAGATATTTTAAGAGATTTGAGACTTGGAAAATATGACGTTCTTGTAGGTATCAACCTATTGAGAGAAGGTCTCGACCTTCCCGAAGTAAGTCTTGTTGCAATACTTGATGCTGATAAAGAAGGATTTTTGAGAAGCGATGTCAGCCTTATCCAGACAATGGGGAGAGCCGCAAGGCATCAGGATGGAAAAGTAATAATGTATGCAGATAAAATTACTGGCAGCATGAAAAGAGCAATAGATGAGGTACGAAGAAGAAGAAAAACACAGAAAGAGTACAACAAGACACATGGAATCGTCCCAAAAACTATACAAAAAGAGATAAAAGATCAGCTTACAGCCACAGATAAGCATGAAGAAATAAAGGGGGATGTCACAGTAACTTCACTTAAGAAGCGAGCTGAATCATATAAAGCTATGACTGCCATTGAAAAGAATGCTCTCACGGAGGAGATAAAAGTACAAATGAGCATATTTGCTGATTTGCTGGAATTTGAGAAAGCAGCAGAAATGAGAGATCTATTAAACAACATAAAGTGAATGATCACTTTTTTAACAAATAAGTACAATGCTGCAATTTTGAATACAATACTGCAATTTAATGACTTATTCTCCTTTTAATTTCCCACTTTAGTGTGATATTATCTACCCGCAGTAATTCCCACTCAATATTGAATGAAAGAGCTTTTTCGTGCAATAAAATTGGCTAAACCTTTCTGGCATATTTTTTTGATGCTTGCTATTTCTATTGTTGTAATTTCGGCGGGAAAACAGGTAGCACCACTTGTCTCCAAAAATATTATTGACAGTATACAAAACTCAATAGCAATTGGTGAACCCTTGCTTATAAGCGTCGAAAAAATCGCACCATATTTAATCGCCTACCTTATTTCACTTTTATTACTTACTGCAGCAAACAGATTTTCCTGGCGTAGCAGCCAAATTGTAACAACAAAACTGGAAAAGCATTTTATGGATATAGGCTATGAAAAGCTATTGAATAGTGACATCTCTTTCTTTGACAGACAAGTATCAGGTTCCCTTATGTCCAAACTTCAGAGAGGTGTGAATAGAATCATAAGGCAGGTTACAACAAGTGTAATTTACTTTCTTCCAAATATTCTTACTTCTGTTTTTGCAATTGGAATTCTCCTTAGTATTAGACCTGAGATTGTTGGAATACTTTTTGCAACAGTTATTCCATATGTACTGATCAACCTCTATATTTTGAAAAAACATGTCCCTCTGGAAAAAGAGTACAACAAAACAATGGATAAAGGATTTGGACATTTTTATGAAGTAATAAGCTCTATTAGACTCGTAAAAAGCTTTGTCAGGTCAGATTATGAGCAGAATAAAATGCAAAAATATAATGACAAACTGGTAGCAATTGCAAAAAGGATAGAAAGAATCTGGGACTTGAGCCTTCTTAAAGATGTTATTCTTGAACTAATGGGCGGGATTATATTCATATATACAATCATACTTGTGATCCAGGGGGAAATTACACTGGGAACATTTTTTCTGATCATACAGTATTTGACTATTCTTAAAGAGCCTTTCTGGAACCTTGGATGGATGTATTTTGAAGTAAGAAAAGGACTAATTGGAGCTCGAGATTATTTTAAAATTTTAGATAATAAATCGAACATAGTTGATGACAAATCTTCCGTCTCTATGAAAGAAGTAAAAGGAAAAATTGAATTTAGAAATGTATATTTTACATATCCCGGTAATACTAAAACAAGTAAAAATCAGGCAGTTCTTAAAAATCTTTGCTTAAAAATCAATCCAGGAGAATCAATTGCGCTTGTTGCAAAAAGCGGAGGTGGTAAAACAACAATAGCGAATCTCATAAACCGTTTCTACGATGTAGACAAGGGCAGCATAGAAATTGATGGGACAGACATCAGAAAAATCAAGCAAGCAGAGCTTAGAAATAATATTGGAATAGTGCTTCAAGAATCATATCTTTTTGAACAGACAATAGAAAAAAACCTAAAATACGGAAAATCCTACACAAAAGAAAGCGAGATAATTGATGCTTGCAAAGTTGCAAACGCCTGGGAATTTATTGAAAAGCTTCCTAAAGGGCTTAGAACCAAAATAGGGGAGAGAGGCATAAAGCTTTCCGGGGGGCAAAAACAGCGACTTTCTATAGCCAGAACGCTTATAAAAAATCCTCCCATCCTGATACTCGATGAAGCAACAAGCTCCCTTGATTCAAAATCAGAGATGAAAGTACAAGATGCACTTTGGAAACTAATCAAGGGAAGAACTACAGTTATCATAGCCCACAGACTCTCTACGATTCAAAGGGCAGATAGAATTCTAGTTATTGAAAATGGCAAGATTGTCGAAGAGGGAAGTCATAAAGAGCTGCTGAAACAGAAGGGCGTTTATTCATGCCTATATGATATACAAAGCGGCAAAAAGCTGCTGGAGGAGTATGAATTGAGATAACTGCGAGGGAAAGTGAACCACTTTCCGCTACCTGGTAGATTGCTTTTTGTCTTCTTTCAAGTGAGAAAGTGTTATCTGCACAACTGCTAGAACAGGTACTGCAATTATCACTCCTGCAAATCCAAACAAAATCGAAGCACTTATTATCCCTAAAATCGTAACCAGGGGATCCAGCCCCACTGCCTTTTGAAAAATCTTTGGAACAAAAAGTAAATGCTCCAGTTGTTGAATAAAAATTGACCAGCTGAAAACCAGAAGTACCTGCAAAAACGATGCACCACTACCAACAGCAACAATTGTAGCAATAATCCATCCAAATGAAGGCCCTACACTGGGAATAAGCTCAAGTAAACCGATTACAATAGCGACTGGAATCGCAAACTTTATTCCTATTAGTGTAAGACCAAGCCAGGATAAAAACCCCATAAGAACAATAAGTGCTGACTGTGCTCTTAACCACGATCCCAACTGACCTTCGATTTTAGGAATAAGCAATAAATACTTATTCCTGGTTTTCTCAGAAAAAAACATTAGAACTTGGTCAAGAACTTTTTCCTTTCTTGAAAGCATATAGACAGTTAGAATAACGGTAGTTACTACGCCAACCGCAACCTCTGCAGCTGAATTGACAAGTCCCAAAGCCTGTTTAAAGCTTGCAAGGACAGAATCTGACGAAATTTCTCCATTTTTCAACATTTCTGCTAATTCCTCTTTCAATGACCCGATGTCGATTACACTTGAAAGCCAGGGCACAAAAACCAATATTTTTTCAAGAAAATTGGTAACAATCAGTGGCAGGTGTTCCAGTAAATTCCCAAGTTGAGGTGCAAGAGAGGTTAATATTAAAAACATAAAAGCAAGAACAGTAGCAATCACAAGAACAAAAATACTAAAGATTGTTACTATTCTGGGAATCTTTTTAGAATCAAATTTATCTACAAGAGGTCTTAGAGATGATGTGATTATAAAAGAAATGAATAATATGAAAACTACCCCCTGAAGTTTTACCAAAACAAAACCAGCAATAATAATCGCCGCTACAGTAAGAATTGTCTTTGTTGTCACTTCTACACGTGTGGGAACCTTATCTCTTGTCATATCAAGCAAAATTTTCAGTAGCAATTCTCTTCCTGCTCAACGCTATTTCTTTACCAACATCACGAAGAAGGATAAGTGTAAATCCAAAACAACACAACATGCTAATTACCAAAATCCAAATATAAGTTCTTTCAAGAAGCACATTCAGAAAAATGGCAAGAGTAGTGATCCAGGTAAAAAGCAACCACATCGATGATTCGTGATATACATCGAAAGAATCTTTAACAAGATCAAGTAAATTGTTTGTTGCAAGCTTGGCTACAAATCTCGGATCTATATGAGAGGCATGCAGATATAGTGCCCTGAACAGAGTAAAGGAAAGACCCATGAGCACGAAAAGTAGCATAATCAAATCAGAGTAAGACGAAACAATAATAATATCCTTTTCAGCAAATATCGGTTTTAAGGAAATAAATGAATCAGCAGAATTCTGCAGTGCCCATTCAAAACCAAATGCTTTTGCAACTAAATATATGCCAAAAACCTTCCCGACAATCATTATTGCGGCAGGAAGCAGTGAACTGTCAATTAACTTTATCAAAGACTTTGACATAACTAGATCGCTTTTGCTAATGCAGACTTATATCTGGCTGCAGTATTTTTATGCAAAACATGCTTTTTTGCTGCCTTATCAATAAGAGAATAAGCATTTTGAAGCTTCTTTGTTGCCTCAGTTTTCTTTCCGTCCTTTACAAGACCAAAAACTTCTTTCTTTGCTTCCCGGTATTTTATCCTGTCAGCTTTATTAAACGCAGCTTTTCTTTTACTTGATCTCAATGCTTTCCTAGACGACTTTAGTTTAGACATAACAAATAACTCAACATAAATTAAAAATGGAAGTGTTTAATTAGAGCTAATGTTATCATATAATTGAAAATTCGAAAACACGAAACTACAATTAACAAAAATTTATGAAAAGGGAAATAGAAGAAAAGCTTAAACTACTAAAAACCAGATTTGAACAGATCAAAGAAAAAAAGGATATCGAGGGGATGACTGACAGATCTGTAAAACTACAAGAACAATCAAGTGCAGAAACTTTCTGGAATGATAAAGAAGGAGCAGAAAGCACAATGAAAGAGCTGGGAGAAATTACAAATGAACTCGAAGAAATCAAAAATGTTGAAAAGGAGTTGGAAGAGATTGAAATCTACATTGAACTTGCCGAAAAACCA
Source organism: Candidatus Dojkabacteria bacterium (assembly GCA_016931155.1). Lineage (GTDB taxonomy): Bacteria > Patescibacteriota > Dojkabacteria > B142 > JAFGFJ01 > JAFGFJ01. The sequence goes on along the minus strand of JAFGFJ010000005.1, from coordinate 39,238 downwards.
GAGAACACACCAGGGGAATACGACAAAAATGTCTGGGAAGAAATATCTGAGAAACTTGATAATTTAATTAGGGAAATAAATAATCTTGAATCAGATACTTTTCTGTCCGGGAGATACGATTCCAGTAATGCATTACTCTCAATACATGCAGGACAGGGAGGAACTGAAGCAAACGATTGGGCAGAAATACTACTTAGAATGTACATAAGATATTTTGAAAAAAAAGGTTGGTCGCATGAAATTGTTCATAAGGTTTCAGGGACGGAGACTGGTATTTCAACAGTCACTATTGAGATAAGAGGAAAAAATGCTTATGGGTATTTAAGAATGGAACATGGAACCCACAGGCTTGTAAGAATTTCTCCATTCAATGCACAAGGCCTCAGACAGACATCTTTCGCTGGGGTTGAAGTGGTTCCAATTTTTGAAAACGAGATAGATATAGAGATAAAAGACGAAGATGTAGAATTTAGTGCTGTAAGATCAAGTGGAGCAGGAGGGCAAAATGTTAACAAGGTCTCTACTTCTGTGCGTATCGTTCATAAACCAACAGGAATTACCATTTCCAGCTCCTCCGAAAGAAGCCAGTTAAAAAACAGAGAGACAGCGATGAATATACTTAAGGGAAAACTTTTCCAGCTGGAGGAAGAAAAAAGAGAAGAAGAACTTTCCAGCACAAAAGGTATCCACAAGATAGCTGGCTGGGGAAACCAAATACGAAATTACGTCTTGCAGCCATACAAACTGGTTAAAGATTTGAGGACAGGTATAGAATCAGCAAATCCAGAGAAAGTCCTTGGAGGAGATCTCGATGAGTTTATTGAGGCCGAGATAAGGCTATAGGGCTTCTTTGTGCAAATATTTCTGGATAATCATTATACCAATCGGCAAGTATTTCAATAGAAGAAAATATTGTTGTATTAGCTTTTTCAATTCTACGAGTATTTATTACAATTGCATTTTCTGGCGTTCCAATTTCGGTGAAGGATAGATCTAAAGTCCTAATACACCACCTTCCATCATTATGTACCAGCAGCTCATAGGGATCATCAAAAGGTAAAACTATCCCTGCATCCGAAGCTTTGGAAACATGAACCTTAACCGCAGCTTCTATCTCTTCATTCCCAAGAGCAGTTGCCAGTAGATCCTGCTCACTCAAAGGAACAGCATAGTTGTGCTTTTCTACTGACTTGTAAATGCTTTTGCCAATTATCCTATCAATTGAACCATAGAAACATCTACCATAGATCCTCCAACCTTCAGCATAAAGATTAGGCATAATTATATTATTCTCGTCAGCAACTCCCATCCACTCATGAGTATTAACTCCTGCCTCAATATATTTTTCCCAGACAGATAAATACCATTTCGGTGGAATCACTCCACGACAGCCATTTTTAACATCATCAGGGCAGTGTCTTGTCACATCTTTAATAACTGTCTCTATTACTGAACCATCCGGCAACTTCAATGTGGCAAACTGTTTCCTTTCACCAAAAGCTGAAACCAAAAATGGTTTTATGTTTGTAATTTCGAATCCTTGATCTAAATCAGGCATATAAATAATATATAGACAACATATCTTAATATTACTTCATTTTACAAAAATATCAAAACCACTATAATGGCTCATGCGACAATATTTGGATTTTCTTAGACATATCCTTCAAAAAGGTAGAAGTAAAGACGATAGAAGCGGTTTTGGCTTGAAGAGCATCTTTGGTTATCAAATGCGATTTGATTTCAGAAATGGATTTCCCATAGTTACCACAAAGAAAATGCCAATTAAAACTATGACACATGAACTTCTCTGGTTTATATCTGGATCCACCAACATCAAGTATCTACAGGAAAATGGAATTCATTATTGGGACGATTTCGCCGATTTCAGGGGAGACCTGGGACCGATTTATGGCCACCAGTGGAGAAAGTGGCCTGACCTTAAGGGAGGCCACATAGATCAACTTGCCAATGTAATAGAAGAGATAAAGACAGTCCCTTATTCAAAAGCTATGCTTGTATCTGCCTGGAATCCAGCACAGAAAAAGGAAATGCGCCTTCCACCTTGTCATGCCTTTTTTCAATTCAATGTTAATAAAGAAAAACTCAGGTGCCAGCTTTATCAGAGAAGCTCTGATGCGTTTCTTGGTCTTCCTTTCAATATTTCACAATACGCACTTCTCACTATGATGGTAGCTCAAGTTACAGGATTGGAAGCCAGGGAACTAATTGTCACAATTGGTGACGGTCATTTATACAAAAATCATCTTGAAGCAGCAACCGAACAGTTAAAGAGAAAACCGAAAGAATTACCTGAGATGAAAATAAACAAGAAAATCAAGAATATAGATGATTTCAGAATCAATGACTTTGAGCTAATCAATTATGAGCCTCACCCACATATTAAGGCACCTCTTGTATTATTATGATAAGCATAATCGCAGCAATGGCCAAAAACAGGGTAATCGGGAACAAAAACAAAATACCCTGGCATATCCCGGCAGATCTCATAAGAACGAAAAAGATTACCATGGGACACCCCATCATTATGGGACAAGCCACTCATGAATCTATCTCAAGATTTAGAAGTGGTGGCAAGTGGGTTAAAGGCAAAATTCAACATAGAATTCTTTCAGGCAGGACAAATATTGTTTTATCTTTTGAAAAAAAATACATAGTCCCTGGAGGTATTGTTGCAAATTCTATTGATGATGCCATTAACGAAGCTAAAAAATCTCCGGGAAGTGGTGAAATATTTTTTTTAGGGGGGGCATCAGTTTACAAGCAGATAATTGATATTACAGATAAAATATATCTGACAATAGTAGACTATGAACCTGAGGGTGATGTGTTTTTTCCAGAATTCAGCGACAAAAACTGGGATGTCATCTCGAAAGAGCCTCACAAAAGAGACTCAGAGAGCAACTTTGACTACGAGTATATAACATATGTTAGAAAACCCTCAGACTGATTTGATAATCAAAATCATGCACTCTACGGTATAATCAGAACCTGCCCAGGTACAATCAATGCCTGACTGCCATTTGGAAGAAACCCGACAGAACTCGAGTTTACATCAAGAATTTTATGCCATTGAAACCCGCTTCCATATACTGCTTCCGAAATTTCCCATAAAGTGTCACCACTCTGAACTTCGTAATTTCCTGAACTTATATCTCCTGGCTTATAGTCGGTAGCAACCCACTTTCCTGTTCTAGCTGCCTTACTTGCAGATGCAAGACGTGCCATTTTTGCTCCCTCACTAACCTCCTGTGTTTCCAGTATTCTGTTGTCAGCAGAATCAGATTCTTCATTTTTTTCGTCACTTTCACTGCCGTTTTCCTTCATTCTTTCTTCCTTGTTTTCATTTTCATTACTATCAACATTTTCGTTCCTGTCATCATCTTGTGCTTTTTCCGCAATATTTTCACTTTCTGTTGTTTGAATCCCACTATTTATCTCCCCGTCACTCTTTTCCTCTTCCATTGTTTTGTCATCAATTTGAGTTTTGACCGCATTGTAAAGACTTGCTCCACCAAGAAAAATAAGTATAAGGCCAATAATAACAAGCAAGAATGCAACAATACGCAACTTGCCTATGGAAAGATTGTAAATTGAAGAAAAGATGTTTTTCTTTTTCTCTTTATGAACCTCTTCATTTTTATTAACTTCCGGAGATTCTTTCTGAAGGTGGGCGGGATTACTGCCTTTGAATTTTGTCTTTTTACTGCCCCTTTTTCTTTTTTTAGCCATGTTAAGGTGAATAAAAAATTAATAAGAAGGGCAGACCAGAATATTATATGCAGAAAATCTTACTAATACAACCAATTATATCTTCCTTTGATTTTTCCAGACTCCTCAGCTAAACTAAACACCGGAAATGTAGTAAAATACTCAATAGTAAAAATAGTAAAAAGATTTGATTAGATTTCTTTCAGTTTCAAAAAAATACAGCGACGAAATTACTGCCTTGGATAATGTTTCGTTTGAAGTCCAGGATGGAGAGTTTGTTTTCCTCGTTGGGCCTTCAGGATCAGGTAAGACCACAGCCATCAAGCTCCTTATTAGAGAAGAGATCCCCGACGAGGGAAGAATTTTCTTTGAAGATTTGGATCTTGCAGATATAAGCAGAGATCTTGTTTATGAGCTTCGCAGAAGGGTAGGAGTAATTTTTCAAGATTTCAAACTACTTGAAGACAAAGATGCTTACGAAAATGTTTCCTTTGCTTTGGAGGCAGCAGGAAAATCAGATAATGATATAAAAGAGACTGTTCCTTATGTACTTGAAATAGTTGGTCTTAAAGATAGAATGGATGCTTTTCCACGTGAGCTTTCCGGAGGAGAAAAACAAAAGGTTGCAATCGCCAGAGCCCTGGCAAATAATCCCAAAGTACTTATTGCTGACGAACCAACCGGAAATCTTGACCCAACAAGCACTTGGGATATAGTTCAGGTTCTAAATAAGATCAACAACTGGGGTACTACAATCATAATGGCCACTCATGGCTCAGAGATTGTTAATACTCTAGGGAAAAGAGTTATCAGAATGGAAGGAGGAAGACTGATCAGAGACGACATAAAAGGAACATATGATCCTGTCGAGGATTTTGAAACCAAAATTCTTGTAAACACACAACTTACAAAAGAAAAAGACCAGCAGAGGAAAGACGAAAAACCAGTGTCAGCACCCCCCTCTCAAGAGAAATCTGAAAAAAAGGAGAAGACTGAAACAAATATTGGGAAAAATGAGGGACAGAGTGAGCAAAAATCACGCAGGGAGAAACCAAAAAGAAAAAAGGTAAAAATCGGGATTAAGAATAAACAAAAAAAGAATAATAATTAATTTTTAAATCACAACTGTGGCTCAAAAAGCAACATTTTCTAGAGCATTAAAAACAAGCACAAAACAAATAAAAAGAAGTGGCTGGCTGGCCTGGGCATCCATCTCAGTTATGACACTTGCTTTTATTGTTGCACAAATATTTTTATTCCTGGGATATACAGCGAATCTTTTTTTAAAATTCATTGAGAATAAGCCTCATATTTACATTTTTTTTAATCCTGGAACAGAGAAAAAAGAAATTCTTGATTTGAAATCAAGATGGGAGAAAGAGGAGAATATCGATTTTATAGAGTATACATCCGAAGAACAAGCCCTGCAGGAATTCAAAGAACACAATGAAAAAACAAATCCTCTTGCGGCAGAAGCAATCAGGGAAAATGTACTGCCTGCAAGCCTGGCCATTAGACTCAAAAGAATAGAGGATGCCCAGGGAATTATAGATAAATCAAAAATTGAAGCAAGTAAGAATGATGATATTAGCCAAATTGGGTACAGCCAGGAAATTATAAACAATATAAAAGATGCATTTTTTTGGATAAGGCTTGCAGGCACAATTATAATGGGACTCTTGTTTGTAGTCATATTCTTCTTTACCCTGCTTACTGTAGAGTTTAGAATGTTCAGCCGGTCAGAAGAAATAAGAATCATGCAGCTTGTAGGAGGAAGCCTCTGGTATATACGACTACCCTTCATACTGGAGGGCGGAATATATGGCGGAATTGGAGCATTTGTATCAACTGCAATCTTCGCATTGCTTGGAATTTTCATGTTCGTGGCTCAGGCTGGATCTCCCACAATTACCTTTTTAACCAATTTTTTCGGAGATCTGGACTGGATAAGCATAAATCCGATTTCAATCTTCCTCTTCTTTATAATTTCTACTATAACTGGTATACTACTGGGAGCTTTTAACAGTTTCGTTGCTATAAGAAACTATATTAAATAATTGCACTGATTTTGAAATGGAAATTTTTAATAAAACCGCAAGAATAGGTATTACAGCTGTTTTATTACTGGTTTTGTCTTTTACAAATACTTCATTCTTCTCACATTTTGGAGCAGGGTCTGTTCCTGTAAAGGCTGGTCTTCAAGATGATCTCAAAAGTGTTCAAGATAGACTGGCAGATATTAAGAACCAGAAAAGAGAGCTTGAGGGAAAAATTAACAATCAAAAATATCTTCAGGGACAATATACAACAGAAATAAGCAGACTTCAGAATGAGGTTGGGTTGCTGGATCTTCAAATCAGTGAGAAGAAACTGAAGATTGACGAACTTGTTCTTCAGCTTGAAATATTGACTGATAAAATTGATGAGACTGATTCTTCCATTATAGACTCCGAAATATATATAAAAGACCTCGAAAGTGATACTGACAACAGGCTTTCTGATATGTATATTGAACAAAAGGTTTTACCTAAAGATGTTGCGATAGTATTCACCGCAAGCTCTACTGATGGATTCATAAAAGGTGCCCAATACAGAAAAGCCATCCAGGAAGATATAAACAAAACCCTTAAAGATCTCAATATAATGAAAAAGAACCTGGAAGAAGAAAAGAAGGTTCAGGAAGAAGACAAGGTGCAACTTGAGAAAGATCGGGCAGTTCTGGATGAGGAAAGGATTTCCCTTGAGGTTGATATGGCTACTTACAATCAGCAAAAAATATTTTATGACAATCTACTGTCAAAATCCCATAATTCTATTACCGGTGCACAAAATAGTATAAAGAACCTTTCTGATGAAGAAGGAAAACTTGTAGCAAAATACGATGCCTTGGTAGCTGCAATTTTGGCTCGGGGTGAAGTTGGAAACGGATTGCCTGTTGCCAAAGGAACACTTCTTGGCATAGAGGGAAATACTGGATATTCATATGGAGCTCACCTGCATTTCATGGTATACGATGGAGGTTATGTTAACCCATGTAATTATTTACCTGCTGGTGCTTATCCAAGCTGTAGCGGAAATGGAGAACTTAAAATCCCACTACAGCCAAAAGGAACACTAACAAGCGGGTACGGTCCAAGATGGGGTGGATTTCATTATGCTATTGACATATCAACTGGCGGAGGAGGATGGGTTGTAGCAGCACACGATGGTTATGTATACTTTGGTTTCGAGCCTTGTCCTTCCTGGGCACCTGTTTGCAATAATGGTGGTGCAATCTACGCAAAAGTCTGTCAAACAAATGGATGTTCAACCGGGAAAAGAACGCTTTATTATCACCTTTCCTGCACAATGGAGCCTTCTTCTTCTCCAAGAAGCTGCAACTGATATTAATAGTTTCAATAAACTTATAAATCCATAATTCTGAGACTGTATAAGCAATTTAAGAGTTATTATTGCTCTTGCTGTTGGTATCATCTGCCATTGGACAAGACTTTTTGTTGAGTTTTTCCGGCACAAATAGTAGAATTGTAGTGGAGACACTTAGGGGGTTAGTGTCTCCATTATTTTTCAATAAAAGTTGTAAAGATTTAGACAATCCTATATTGATAAATTCCTGTAAATAGAAACACCCATGACAAAAAAAACAGGCAATTTACACAACCCTGTCCTGCTGATAGAGGACGACAAAAATCTCTCTTTTTTTATAAAAAAACACCTTGAATCTCTGGGGCACAAACTCCGGATTTCCTTTTCAGGGGATGAGGGACTAAAGCTTGCACTCACAAATAGATATTCCTTATTTATTGTCGACATTGGCCTGCCTGGTATAAGTGGGTTCAGTATAGTAAACAAAATTAGAAGCAACGGTTTCAAAACACCTATAATAATTATTACCAGTGACATCACTTCTTCAAAAGAAAAGGAAAGCTATGAAAGAGGTGCCAATCTATTCCATAGAAAACCAATTGATTTCGAACTTCTGGGTGCTCAGGCAGAGTCTCTTTTATCCATACATAAGATGGATCCAGTTATTATACTTGGAGATCTCTACATTGACACAAAAAAAAGATTTGTGAGCAAAAATAATAAAGAAATTAAACTATCTTACAAAGAGTTTGAACTTCTATTGTCACTGGTAGCAGCACAAGGAGATATTCTCACAAGAAATGATCTAATCAACCAAACATTTAGAGGTGTAAGGGAAGTAGAGGAGGGGAGCATAGACACACTTGTTAGCAGGGTAAGAAAAAAACTAGGTAAGTACAAAGACGAACATGTAGTAGAAACAGTACACGGTGTGGGATTCAGGCTCAACTTAGCTTACATTGGTTATAGAGACTGAATAAATTTTTCCGCCCTATTTTTTTCTTTACTCGCCTGTCTGATAGGCTTATAGGCTTTTTCCAAAAGCTCATTGAAATAAAATTCCCTTTCATTTAGTTTTAGTCTTCTTACTGCGGATCTGGCTATTTTGTATTCTTTCTCACAAATTTTTATTACCTCATCAATAACGCTACTCCAAAATGATTTATAAAAAATATTTTTATCTTTTCCATTTTTTGAAGCACTTCCCGATTGCTTAAACAATCTGTATAGAACATAAGTCATTCTACCAGCCTTCCAATCATCCTCCCAGTCATGAGCATCATCATTAAACTGATCAATAATCATTTTGGCTTTAAAAAATCTGTATACTTCTACTCCCTTTTTCTTTGAAAGTTCTAAAATCTGTGGAATAAAACTTATTGAAATAAGGAATGGTTGCATTCTTTTTTCTATGTATCTGTAAGTAAGTATTTTTTTAAAATCAAAATCTAATTTTTCCGGATTAAATCTCATTCTTTCAATTTCCCATAAATATACGTCATCACAATCAAGAAATGCTTTGTTTATTTCTTTTTTTATTTTTCTGAAGTCAACTATCCTACATAGATAGCTCCATCCAATTCTTATTAAAGTATTTACCCGAGGGATCGCCGCAATACTCAATTGTTTATCTATCAATTCGTCAATAACCGTATACCCGCTCCACAAAAAAAATACAGCAATCGACAATTTCATCAATTCAATCTGCTGACTTCTTGTTAGTGATTCCCTAAGACACAAGGCAGTCTTGAAAAAAAAATCCAGTATTTTATAGGATCCCGGACTGATAAGAGCATCATGTTCTTTTCTATTAATGCCATTTACACTCAACTCTTTTGCAATAATCTTTCTGCTTTTTTCAATGAGCCTGGATGCTTTTTTGTCAAACATTGAGTAAGATGGAATTATCTTCTTTGTTTGATCAATTGTAAGAAGAAGAAGCTCTAAAACAAGAGCAGAGGTTATAACTGAACTTCCTGTAAATGCTTTTCTTTTAGTGCTTTGCTGCATATTAAAACGAAATGGTAGAGGCGGAAAAGAGCCATCAGAATTTTGCCAAAATAAAACCTCATCAATATTTTCTTGTTCAATTGACACACCAAGATAGACAGAAGCTAACAAGTAAAAAATCTTTTCCATTGGCTCAAGTTTTGTGTATTTGTACTTCAGCAATTCTTTTACCAGGACAGCTGTAAATTTGTCATTCTTACTTTTGTTTGCAAACCTTGATAGAAATAATATAAAAATAATTGAATAAGGATAATAAGGAGAATTAAACATACCTTTCTTTAAGCAACCCAGGAGATACTTCTCGCTGGATTTCAGCCTCACACCATAAAGGGAAATCATATATAGCAGATTAGCATTTACTATTGGATCTATATCCTGCCAGCGATTATCTTTTTCTCTCTTTGAAACATACCATGTATTATATGGTCCCCCTGGTTTAACCTCCAGATTAATTATTTTTAGAAAAAATCGTTCATCTATTTCTTTGTCAAATCGTAAAAGCGCAGAAAGACAAAAAGACGTGTCATCAAGGTCATCTGGGAAAAAGACTTCTTTACTCGATTTTGAGTTGCCAGTATAGTAATTATAAGAAAGCTTCCCGTCACCCTTTTTGATAATATAATTCAAAAGCGAATTAATTTTTCGATGTTCCTGCTCTGTAAAGACTTTACTGGGACAAAAACTCAATGCGTGAAGTGTAAGGGCAACAGGAAGGAGTATTCTTACCTTTTCTTCTTTTTCACTACATGACTTATTTCTGAAATTGTACGCCTCGGTGAGACTTACCAGACTATTTCTTAACAGAAAACTCTTTATTTTTTTTACCTTTCTTAATTTTTCTGGCATTGAACTTCCTATCAAATCTAAGTGTGAATTCAGTAAATTCCCCCAACTTGCTTCTAACTGAAATATCTCCAGCAAAATTTTTCTCTATACTATTTCTAACAAATGGAAGACCAAAACCTAAATTTCTTTCACTCTTCATTGTAAAATCTGAATCAAAAATCCTGTCTATAAATTCCCTCTTTATTCCCCGACCCGAATCTTTTATTTTTAAAACAAAATACTTACCTTCATTATTTCCTTTTATATCAATTCTTCTATCACTCTCACACTGTCCCAGCTCTTCTACCGCATTGATAATAAGATTTATTACCATTCTTTCAAAGATACCCACAACTCCGTTGAGTTTAATCATTGGGTCAATTCTTACATTCACAGTAATATTGTCCCTTTGAAGTTCATGTTTTGAGACCAGGATAGCAACCGAAATAACATCATATGGAGAAAACTCTACTACTAAATTTTTATTGTCCATAAGATTCCTGGCATTTTCTACAATTCTCGCTATTTGACTTACTGCCTGGTTGCTCATTTCAATTATCTCATGTGTTTTTTGATCAAACTTTACTTTTTTCAGAAGGCTCTGTGCACCTGCAAGAGAGGATAATGGAGTAGCCAGATCATGAAGCATCGGTTTTGCAATACTTCCCATCACTGCTGCACTGTGAACAGAATCTGCCTGTCTCTCCAGACTTTCTTGAAGCTGCTTAGTGCGTAGTCTAACTTTTTCATCAAGATGTTTGTTCAATTCTTCAAGTTCCTTAGCATAGTCATATGCTTTTTGATAAGAATGTTCAATCTGCGAGTAAGCAATTCCTGCAACATACGTAATTACCAACATAGATGTAATATACATTAGTGTATTTGCAAATCCGGAATCAGTCAGCGATGGAGTGTAATCTATTATCTGTTTGTTATGCAGAAGGAAAATACTGAAAGTGCAAATTGAACTAATAATGATGTAAAAAAAAGCAATCTTTACACTAATCACAATACTAATGGAAAGTACAGAGATTGTCATAAGAAGAAAGGATATTGCAGAAGTTGTACCGCCGACCAGCATCGTATATAAAGCGGCAATAGTAAGCAAGGCAACAATAATCGCAAATGACAGCGTTAATGCTTTATGAACAAGATAAGTTCTTATAAAGGCAAAAAGAACAAAGCAAGCGAGACCAATAAAGAGAAAAATCTCATACTCACTCCTTTTCAGACTGCCTGAAAGAATACCATAAGCATCAAGAACCACTGCAAGCAACGAGCCTGCCAAGAAAATTGTTGCAAATAGCTTCACTATTTCAAATCTTCTTCTCTGCAATTCATTCACAAATACAGCACTATTCATGCACAAAGAATTTAAACTAAGTTCACCAATTCTAGCAACAATTAACTATAAGTGAAATATTTTTATGAGTATTACCAGAAAATGCAAATCACCATCCCCAAAGCGCAAAACCACTTATTGCTTTTTCAACTGCTGCCTTTTCCAAAGTTTCTTTGTCCCTTGCATTCTCATGATTCATAGCTTCTTCAATTAGTTTTTTCATCTTGTCTTCACCTCCTTCAACAACGATAAATTAACACAAACTACTTAACATAAGGATCCATTGCAAATACTTACGAAATCTTTACAAGCTGTCTTTATGTTAAGATAAACTGAAGATATAGCTTATGGAAAAAACAACCAGCAAATCACATCTAGCAAAAATACTTTTATCCAAACACAAGAGGATTGCAGAGAGTAGACTAAAATTGTTCTTCAGAGAAGAGATAAAAAGGTCAGCAAAACTGTCCCAGTTTTCCAGACAAGTGACAAAAGAACTTGCTGAATTGACGCTAACCGGTGGCAAAAGACTTAGAGCAGCATTGGCATTCTATTCCTATAAAATGCTTGGAGGTAACAACGAGAAAGAAATGATGAAGACTTCAATTTTTATTGAATTGATCCAGACATATCTTTTAATTCACGATGACATAATAGACAGATCGGCAGAAAGAAGGGGTTTTCCGACTATTCACAAAACTTTCTCTGCTTTCAGTAAAAATGCTTTTCCTTCAAAAGACCACAGGCATTTTGGTAAAAGTATTGCTATATGTGCAGGAGATCTTTCCTGTCATCTTGCACTCAAACTCCTTTCAGAATCCAACTTTAACAACAAAAGAAAAATTTCAGCAATAAAAACAATAAACGAACAACTCACCACTGTAATTCACGGAGAAATGCTGGATATCCAGGTTGGGAATAAACCAAAAGCAACAGAAAAGGAAGTTATCGATATGCTCAAAATGAAAACAGCCACCTATACCTATGAAACACCAGTACTTGTTGGTGCAATACTTGCAGGTACAGAAAAAAGAAAGCTGAAAATTCTAAGTGATTACTCCATAAATGCAGGAATAGGATTTCAAATTCAGGACGATATTCTCGGTCTTTTCGGCCAAAAAGAAAAAACAGGAAAATCTGTAAGCTCAGACCTTGCAGAAGGAAAGAAGACACTGCTGATTGTGAAAGCCTTGGAAGAAGCAAGCAAAGGAAATAAAGCATTCATACTAAAAACACTTGGTAATAAAAATCTAACAAAAAAATCAGCAGACATAGTAAGAGATATAATAATCAAAACAGGTGCACTTGATTATTCTAAAAAACTGGCATTGCAGTACGTTGTAAAAGCAAAAAAAGCATTAAACCGCATAAATATAAACAACGAAGGGAAAGATTTTCTGGAAGGAATAACTGATTATGTTATTAATAGAAGTTTTTAATCTTTTTTTAATATTTCCCTGATAGAGTTGCTGCATGAAACTTAAGGTTGTCAGGAAAACAAAACATGCAGTATGTACTACAATACTCTCTGGATTGATTTTTGCTATATTAGCAGTAATCTTTTTCGAACCATTATTTATTTCACCTCAAAAAGTTTTTGCCGCTACAACGGATGTAGTGATTAATGAATTAATGCCAAATCCTGTCGGCTTAGATCCCGGGAATGAGTGGATAGAACTTTACAATCCCACGTCTGTAAATATAAATCTTTCCGGATGGATACTCAAAGATAAAACAAGTTTTTTTTCACTGGATGGACAGTCAATCGATCCTTACAGCTATCTAGTCGTTTTTCCTTCAATTACTTTGAACAATACCAACGAAGAAATTACTCTCCTGGATCATCTGGGTAACTCTGATAGTATAAAATACTCCACAAGTATAGAAGGGATATCTTTGGAAAGAATAAGTCATGAGTGCAATGACTTAAAACTACATCCGCACTCTCACTCAAAAGGAATGATCAACCAGGCATATGACCAGGATTATTGTTTCACTTCAGGAGTCGAGATACTCTCAAAAGAGGAAACCTCCTCTGATTGGGAACAAAACAACTCATATTTTTTAAATTCAAGAATAATATTTAGAGCAGAAGTAACTATTAATAGCAGTATTGAAGAGTTCGAATGGACATATGGGGGAAAAACATTGCTTTCCTCACAGCCGGTTTTTACTGCAGATAGTATTGGAAATAGAAATATCGAGCTTAAATTAACATTTGATTCCGGGAAGGTGATCAGAAAAACCGCTCAAATTACAATTGAACCGAGGATTTACCTCAATGAAATACTTCCAGATCCTGTCGGGAACGACTCGGGAAACGAGTGGATAGAACTTTACAATCCTGATAGTTTCGAAGTTGATCTAAGTAACTGGAAGATTGACATCGGAAGTAAAACACAAAAAATCGAGGCTACAAAAATAAAACCGAAGAGTTTTGTTATAATTTTATCGAAAAACAGTATTCCAAACACAAGTGCGAAAACCTCACTTTTTAATCCATCTGGTCTCATATCTGACAGTTTCCAATACGTTGAGACCGAAACAGGAAAGTCCTGGGCAAGAACAACTGATGGAGAAGGGGATTGGGAAATTCTTGAGCCGACAAAAGGAATTACAAATTTAATATCTACTATTTCAAATAATGAAAAAACAGAAAACCCACACACTTATGAATTTGTAGACAACAAAGAGCTATTAGAAATTGAACTCCAGTCGCCTCGTCAGTATAGCTTTCTAGAAACAAAACAACTACAACAGGATAGTCACACAATTGTGATTAACAAAGTCAGCAAAGTGGGATTTGCTGGCATCATGAGCTCAGAAATCATTATTTATCTTGGGATGATTTTGAGCAAGGAAGAACTAAATAAAATAGTTTCAATTGTCATCAGGCTTATCAAAGGTTAACTTTTCCAGACTTATACAGTCTGAGAGACCAATTTCTCCAACCCTTCTTCTTTCAAGCTCAAGAAGCATTCCGGGAATTTCAAGTTTTTCTCCCAAATCTTCAGCAAACTGCCTCATATATGTTCCTTTAGAAACAGCTGCATTAATCTCACAATATAGATACTCATCCGTCAAATTTTTCGCAAATTCATATCCTGATAATTTCTGTTTTCCAAAACTCTTAAGCTCCAGTTTCTTTATTTCCACTTTCTTCTTTGGAAGATTTACTTCTATATCACCTTCCGCCATTTTGAAAACCACACTTTTTTGCCCTTTATTTTCCTCAATTGTGAAAGATAACGCTCTTCTTGCCATTTTTCTAAGCTTATTCCCATCAATCTTTACAGAACTGAATACAGGAACATATTGCTCGTAACCACCTTCAAATGACTTGAGAGCTTTAATTACTTCTCTTTCTGTAACTTGAATATCCTTTCTCTGCGTAATTTCTCCCTCCGAATCCTGTGTATTAGTAGAAATTCCAAAAAGAATTCTAGCTTTGTACTCTTTCTCACTTGAAACAAGTTCGTTAGATAGTCTGGTAAATTTCCCGACAAGAATCAGCATAACCCCTGTCGCAAAGGGATCGAGTGCACCTGCATGTCCAACTTTCCTGGTATTCAGTTTTTGACGTACCTCGTCAACAAGGTCATGGGAAGTAATTCCTTTTCTCTTATTGATAGCAAGAACAACATTCACTCGATTAAATTCATCTATCTCTATTTTATTTAAAAAACTTTTAATGTTTATCATCAAGAAGCTTTAATAGTATTTCCGCAGTAATTTTTGCATCATCAAGAGCTCGATGATTTTTTTTATGATTGAATCCGAAATAATTAATCAGTGCCTCCAATCTATAGCTTTGAAGACCAGGTAACCTTCTTTTCGCAAGCCTGATTGTGTCAACCACTTCATTTTTTATAGGTTTCCAGAAATACCTCCTGAGTTCTTCATTTATAAAAGAATAGTCAAACCTTGCATTGTGCCCGACAAAGACAGAATCTTTTCCGAGAAACTCAAGAAAATCAGGCATTACATGTTCAATTGATGGAGCTGACATTATTTCTTCTCTTGGAATTTCAGTTAGTGAGAGAATAAATAAACTTACTTCCTCCCCAGGATTTACAATAGTGTGAAAATATTCGTTTTGAACTTTCCCATCAAGAACCTTAACAGCTCCTATTTCAATTATCCTGTTTTGTCTTGGGCTGAGACCCGTGGTCTCAACATCAACAACTGTATAAAGCATGAAGAGTAAATAATGAACGCAAAAGATTATAGACCAACAGTGAAGTGCTTTACAAAGTTGTTTTTATAAAGAATTTGTGTTTTACTTGTGATGGTTGAATGATTACGATCATTTGACCCGTTTTATTTTTTACTCTAATTTGCTATGTCTTTATCAACAGTACAAGCAGTAATTGGGCGAGCTGCAACGGATGCAGAATTTCGGAAAATACTTATGGAAAACGCAGAGGAAGCCCTTGTAGAATACACCGACCTCACTCCAGAAGAAAAAGAAACTTTGATCAAACTCGATTCCGAAAAATTAAATGCTTTTTCATTAAGTCTGGACGAAAGAATTACCAAGGGTTTTAGTAGATTTTCCTGAATATTGAGGTTCAGGAAAAACATCAGATATTCTCAGAAATAAGGACTTCTTTTAGATACGCAAGTGCGGAATGCGGATAGTTTAATTGTATGCTGTATTTTTCAAGGAAATCCTTGAGTTGATCAGGTTCTCTGACGTCCAATATCTGTACTTCTTTCTTCATTTTCTCAATCAGGATACCGTGAGCCAACCCATGTTTTTTTACCAACCCAGTTATTTCATTAACTAATTTAGTCTTTCCTTCTGTTTCTTGTTTTGGCTCTCCCACTTGTTCCGATAGTTTTTTAATGTCTTCTATATCTATACCACTTTCATTCAGATACTCCCTGACTGAGTTACACTCATATCCTGATAAAATGTCTTCAACCATTTCTTGAATTATTTTCATGCAATAATCCCCAGTCTGCAAAAGATAGTCCTCCACAAATATTGCAATTGCTTCAGCTTTCCATTTTTTTCCATAACCTGCAATAAGTAGTTTTTTAATAACACTCAATAGATCTGACCTGATGAGATAATAATCATCACCACCCCCATTTAATAATTTATCATCTTCGCACATTAACATAACCGTATTATTCGCCTGGTTGACAAGGTTATAAGTCATTCGTGGAACAGCAGATCTGGAAGTTAGGTAATCGTGACCAAAAATAATAGCATCTAAAATAGTCTCCTTTGTTAATTCAAACGGCTTTTCATTCAATTTTAAATACAACGCAAGTAATGTAGAGTAAGCTGCTCCTATCTCATCCTCTCTGCCCGTTCGAAGTGCCTCAAAATATGAATCCTTTGCCACCTCTATTGCTGCCTCCTGTTGATTATTAAAAAGCAGTAATGGAACCAGATTTACCATTGCTCTGGTTCTTACAATAGCATTGTTAATTCCTTGCTCATGGCTGTTCAACAACATATTTCTACATTCTTCTATAAACCAACTCTCATTCTGCATTTGAGCATCACTGAACAGTCTTCCATCTTTTAAAATACCAAAGGAAACAGAACCCCTCGCTGCCATACTATACATTGATAGCATCGCATATTCTCTTATCCTTTTTGACCCGAAACGAATAATATAATTCGCCCTTTCAATTGTTTTCAAGTTTATCTCTTCATAAGTCCCTTCCATACGATAATGATCCTCCCCGAATATGCCATATAGTAAAGTAGCCTTAAGTCTTGGAGAAACTCTCCGATCTTTTTCGCTTATCATCCCGGAAACTACTGAGTATATCCTCTTGTCACCATCCCTATCAGCATCAGCAATTCTTGAAAGCATTTCTGCAAAAACTTCAGCCTCCTCATCATTACCAAGAATATCCTGCTTATCCCTACTTAGAATGTTCAGAAATTCTTCTCTGGATTTCTCCAGCATATCAACAGCTTCCTTTGATGGGCTCACCAGTTGTGATAAATAGTCAATTCTTGCCAAAATAACTTTCAGTTTATCTTGAGTATTGGTGAAAATATCCGGATCCAGATTATGGATCACGTCCGGAAATA
The DNA here is from genome assembly GCA_016931155.1 of Candidatus Dojkabacteria bacterium. Classification (GTDB taxonomy): domain Bacteria; phylum Patescibacteriota; class Dojkabacteria; order B142; family JAFGFJ01; genus JAFGFJ01. The sequence continues at coordinate 21,902 of JAFGFJ010000005.1, read as the reverse complement.
CCTGGCTGCTATCACTTCTTTCACCAGAGTAGCCTACACCAACTGAGTAACTTGCTGCTATAAATTTCAGTAGATTGCTGGCTGCTCTCATTTTATAATCTCCTGCACTCAATTCAAAACCCCGGGTTAAGTGAAATCTGGAAACAACCAATTCTATGCAGGCTCTACTGTACGGATTACTCACCGTGTCAGCAAGATATATAAGTCTCCTTACTAAAGCATTTGCACAAATTGAATCTTTTGCACCCAATTTTTCAACAAGACCTTCCAACGATTCACATTCAATGTTTTCAACATATAGCCTGTTGGTTTGTATTAATTCCTGACTCCTTGTGTCGCTTTCCTGAGATTGCACTCTCTTAATAAAAGCGTGGTACTCCAAATTTTGAATCAGAGTCATAATCATATCTTTTCGATACCCAATAGATTCACCAAGAGAAAGCAAGTCATCTTCAGAAATACTCTGAACCAGATTAATCAAATCAAATATAGTCTTTTGTTCCTCTGAAAAGTTACCCATATATTCTTTTTGAGCCTTTATAGTCTCAGAACTTATTCGATGTTGTGTTTGACCCTTGCTCGTAACAAAACGTGGATCTACCTCCTTTAGTTGCCTAAGCCTGAATTCAAGGGTATAAAAGTCACCTCTCTCCAAGTATCTGTTAAATTCTGATTGAAACTCCCGGTATAATAGAAGTACAGGTTGAAGACCCAAATTCCTTTCAATAAATGTATTTTTATCTGTTTCATATTCCCCTGTATAAATCCCATCTTCAATGCCTTTTATTTCGTAAGAAGCAAGATCCCTATCGTAGTCGTAACCAGCACTGCAAACAATGCCGGCAGGAAGTACTATACCCAGTCCACCATAAAAGCGAGCTATCTCTCCTTTTCTCGGAGTATATCCTCCTGCCTTTAAATTGGACTGTTTCGCAACACCGGAACCAAATTTACTCAGCATTATTCTTCCAAGACCAGGAACAAAGACAGTTTTCGCACTACCCGTAGTAATCACAGGGAAAACCAAATCAGGAGAAGTTGTAGAAACTTCTATTACCTTCTTTAAATCTTCAGTAGTAGTCGTAATTACAATAAAACCCTTATCATTTACATCAGGAATCTCCTGTCTACCAGGATCAAGACAGAAAATTTTTTGTGATATTTCTGCACAGGCTCCAAAGAATTCATCATATTGATCTGATGTGGAACAATTAACAGGATTTAAAAAAATAAACGTGCTGTCGGGTACGCAGGAAACCACTTCTGTAACATTTGCCCCGTCATATTTATGAATTAAAGACTCCACTTGCACTTTAAACAGATCGAAAACTTGCTCTGAATTATCGAGCATCGTTCCCAAATTAATTGGATCTGTACCATCTGACCTATGTACTGTTATATTCTCATAATTCGACAAATCAGCCCGATATAGTGTCTTTCCTCCAATACTCTCCCTTATTATTGTCAAATTACTACATGTTTTTGCAAATAACTCTGCAGTCTGCCTGGTAATCCGGATTTTTAATCCACAATCGATATCATCATCGCAACTCCACTTTCTAACTTGCATAGCTTCAGATTCCATCGGCATAACTGTTTCCCCCAGTATATTGTCAATATCGTTTAATGCTACATAAGTCTTCCACATAATAGCTGGATCAGATTCCGCAGTAGGCTTATCAAAGACACCAACTCGCAGTTTTTCGTCCGATTTTTTGAGAAGCGACAGTGCAGTCAAAAGCATAGACGCCGTTCTTAGATATGGATCTTCAAATACTCCCATCATTTCTACACCATCGCCTGCAATCTTTATTGGACAAATTCCTTTGGACGTTCTGGATATAGTGTCTGAATCATTTCCATAATCGTTTCTACGAAAGAAAGATTCAAAATATATTGCATTAGTGATTATTACTTCCGGTATTAATCTAAGTATTTCAACTATTCCCTCTGGATCAAGCCTTGTAGACCCCTTAATATCTGTAGCTATCACACACGCACCTTCAGACACTGCTGCTTCTGCTGAAGTAAAATTCCTCAGTCTATTGATAATGGGCTCACTCAATCCAGTAAAAATAAATGACTCATATCTTCTTCTCCAGCCAATAGCTTCATTAAGTGCTTCAATACTCCAGCCTTGCAGATTTTTCCCACTTATTTCGACAGAATCGTCTCCATATTCTGTATTTCTGCTTTCATTTATTCCTGTTTTAAATTCATCATGAGATATTGTCATACTATTACTTGACGGTAACTAAATTAGTCCTTATGATTGGAACGTGAACACATTATACTATTTGATATAATAGATCAATATGAAGTGCAGTCTGTGCGAAAGAGAAGCATCCTTCATTTGTAAGTTTTGTGGAAGGATTATCTGCGAAAATCACAGGCATTTCAAGCCCTACATACTTAGTACTTACGATGAGGACAATGACTTTCCAAAAGCTATGATAGTTGAAGACGCTTCCTGGTGTGGCAAATGCCATCCCACACCAAAACCAATAACCATCCCCGAACTGGAGTAGTATGAGCTCACGAGACATAATAGAATCACATCTGGAAAACATCCAGAAAAAATACAGGTTAGCTGGTGAAGTAGAGCTAATAATTAACCAGTCTGAGACCAAAGAATCGGGTGAAAAAAAATTCCCACTTATTGTTTTGAGAAAAAATGAAGACAGCATACTGCTTGAGAGTCATGAAGCCTTTGTTTTTGAGTCTATTACTGCTGGAATCGATATTAAAGAACTCAACAGTCTATATTTCCAGACCTTTAGTAAACTGGGCACAGACTACATAGATAAGCTAATTAAACATTGGCTTACGATTGGACTAATAGAGCCAGTAGAAAAAGATATTTATAATTTGATAGAAAAAAGAACAAAAAAAACAGACCAAAGATTAACCGGATTCGTTAGAAAATTATTTAGAGTTCTTATATTCAAACTTGATTTCGGCTCTGCCGACAAATTTTATTCCTTCTTATACAAAATACTGAGAAAATTTATTTTTAATAGGCAAATTTTTCTCTCCGTTGCTGCTATAGCTATTTCAGGATTATTTTTATGCTCAACTAATTGCAAAATTACATTCATCAATCCAGGGGATACGTTACTCAACAATTTTTTAACAGTACTTATCATTAATATGATCTCAATATTCATCCATGAATCAGCTCATGCTTTGACCGCAAAGAAATACAACCTCCCAATTCGTTCAGTCGGAGTATTATTCTTTTTGGGTTACCCGGTGTTTTACGCCGATACAACTAATGCATGGTCACTGCCAAAGAAACAACGAATAGCAATTTCATCTGCAGGTATTGTTTCTAATTTATTTGTTGGAGGTATTTGTGCAATGATATCGGTTTTTGTCAGAGACATATCGCTTCAGTACTTACTTTTTCAGATGTTAACAGTCAACTTTTTTTCTTTTGCAATTAATCTAATTCCATTTGTTGAATTTGACGGTTATTATATTTTGATTGACCTGCTGGACGAGCCTAAACTCAAGTCAAGGAGTATAAAAACCCTTTTGAATTTTCTGAGAGGGGAAAGAGTAGGCAATAATAAAAACAGATTAATCTTTCTTCTTGGCTTCGGGCTTATGTCTATAGTGAGCATAGGAGCTTTATTATTTCTTACTATTACTTTATGGCTGAACTTCATCAGCAAGTTTTTCTAAGACTTTCTGGCTTTGAGTATGTTCACTGACCAAGACAAATAGGGAATAACGGATACAAACAAAGGAAACCGTTTGCCGTAAGTATTCTTTTACGCTAAATTATGATGACATGATTTCACTTGTAATCGCTAAAATTATATTGAGTTGTCTGGTGCTTGTTGTTGCGGCAAATCTCCTGGTGAGATCGCTTGTAAAGGTAAGTAAATATCTAAAAATCAGCGAATTTGCAGTTAGCTTCTTACTTCTGGCACTGGCGACATCCCTTCCAGAACTGTTTGTCGGAATCACTTCTGCAATTGAGGGAGTGTCAAGCCTGGCATACACGGTAGTAATTGGATCAAATATTGTAAACCTGAGTTTCGTTATGGGAATAACTGCTATTCTTTCCAAAGGAATCCCGGTAAGTAATATTCTCAAAAGAAGCGACGTTACTTATATGACAATAATCACAGTATTGCTTTTGCTCCTTAGTGCTGATGGAAGCATTTCAAGAGCAGATGGAATAATCCTTTTAGTCATCTATGGTTGGCATGTATTCACAGTTATAAAACAAAACAAGCAATTTAAATATAAGAACGAACACAAAACAACAGGACATTTTGTTCTCCAAATGCTAATTTCTGCATTATGCATAGCTCTACTAATAATTGGAGCTTACACACTGGTGGATTCAGCTATTGTTTTCGCTGATACCCTAGACATTTCACTTATCTTTGTTGGTCTCATACTAATATCTAGCGGGACTTCCTTTCCTGAATTGTTTTTCAATCTTGCTGCAATTAGCAAAAACCACAAGCAGATAGCAGTGGGGGACTTGATGGGAGGAGTAGTAACGAATGCAGCCCTTGTCATTGGTGTTGCAGCAATAATTAGACCCATGTACCTGGAAGCTATTTATGATATAAGACTAAGCTTTTTGTTCCTTCTCATAATCCTCGTTCTTTTTAACATCTTCATGCATAGTAAAAAAGAACTCTCCAGGCTGGAAGGCGTAGTTCTCTTGGTGATATACTTCACTTACCTTATTTCCGAATACTATTTACAATCATTTGCTTCATAAATTTTTCAAAGAAATGTAATGAACTTTTTAAGGTTTAAAAATCAGGATTGGCTCATGACAGCCGTAACACTGCTTCTTCTCTTAATTGGAACTATCCTGATTTATTCGACCACATTCAATGCGAAGACTATCCCGGAAGGAGCAGGTTCTCTTACAAAACAACTTGCCTTTATTATTCTTGGACTTGGAATATACTTTCTACTCGTATCTTTTGACTTTTCATGGCTGAAAATCAGAAAGGTTCAATTATTATTGTACATCTTAATTATTGCTCTTCTTATATTTGTACTATTCACTGATCCGGTAAACAATGCCAGGCGCTGGATAAATATTGGCTTTATAAATATTCAACCATCCGAATTTTCAAAACTCGTGATAATAATCCTGACGGCAGGTATTTTCATAGGTTCAGATAAACAAAAAATTGGCGGAGTAATAAAATGGGATACAGAAAAAAAATCAAAAACAAAAGGAATCTACATAAAGAAGACAAAACTTAACATTAGTAATTTTTTTAAAGAACTCAACAAAGACGGGATAGCCGGAAAAATACTGATAAGTCTTGTTCTTACCATACCAATAATCTATCTGATTTTTATACAACCGGCATTTGGAAGTTCAGTGATTGTCTTTTTAATATGGATATCACTTATTTTCGCCGTTATTCCAGGACAATCCAAAATTTTTGCTTTCCTGATAATTACATTGCTTTCTACTACAGCTATTTGGAAACTTTTCACTTTCCAGGAACTATATCAGACAATTGGCATCAATTTGATTGTAAACGGATATGACCTTGGCATCATTATAATATCTTTGCTTTCTGTAGCTTTCCTTTTATCCTTTACCCGACTCAAGATTTTTTTAGTCCCTTTGTGCCTGACTATTTCATTACTTGTTGTTCCTGCTGTAAATGAATTTAATAACAAAGTTCTAACCGAATACCAGAGACAGAGGATCGAGACATTTTTTAATCCTGAAAAAGATGTGCAAGGTTCGGGTTGGCAGGTAAACCAGTCTAAGATTGCAATTGGCTCCGGCAGACTTTGGGGTAGGGGTTTCTTACAGGGTACACAGAGTAGATTGAGATTCCTACCTTTTGCACATACAGATTTCATATTTGCTGCCCTTGGCGAGCAGTTCGGACTTGTTGGCTGTTCTTTTGTACTTCTGTTGTTTGCAATTTTGGTTTCAAGAGTTTTGTGGGTTGCTACACACACAAAGGACAGTTTTGGAACAACTGCTTGTATCGGAGTAGCTACAATGCTGATACTGCACATTTTTATAAATATTGGAATGAATCTCGGAAAACTTCCCGTCACTGGCATTCCTCTACCTCTCGTAAGTTACGGAGGAAGTTCTGTGCTTGTTAATCTGATCGCTCTTGGGATTGTTCAGAGCATAGCTACAAGCACAAGCGCCGTTGACAGTAGCGAGCACTTAATGGTAGTATCAGAAGCGCCTTGGAGAGAGTAATCCCCATGGTTTTCCAGATATAACAACCTTTTTGAAAAGTTATTTTACACTCGGTTAATGAAAGAAAAGAAAGACTTTGTAATAGTAAAAATAAAAAATTCTCAGGAAAAAGTCTCCATAGGTCAGGAGATTCTTGTGAACAAAATCGATGGAAAGGAAAAGGATAAACTCAAATTTGACGAGGTTCTTCTTAGTAGTAAGGGAGGGGAAATTCAGGTGGGAAAGCCAACTGTGAAAGGAGAGGTAGTAGAAGCAGAGATTTTAGAACAAACAAAAGGAGAGAAAGTTACAACAAGAACATATAAAGCAAAAGCCAGAACGAGAAGGGTAGTTGGAAACAGAGCACTATTAACAAAAATTAAGATTACTAAGATCTAATATTTCATTATGGCACATACAAAATCACAGGGAGCGGCAAAAAGAACAGTAAATGTAGCAGGAAAAAGGTTGGGGGTTAAACGTTTTAGCGGAGAGACAGTTAATGCTGGAGAAATCATCGTCAGACAAAAAGGAACAAAATTTATGGCAGGTAAAAACACAGGTTTGGGCAAAGATTACACTTTGTTTGCTAAAACAGATGGTGTTGTTTTTTTTAGAAATATGACTGGGGTAAAAAGAGGTAAAAAAGCAGTTGACATTCTTCCCGGAAAAGCAGCAAAGAAAGAAACTTCCAAGCAATAATTTCAAAGATCATACTTTATTAGTCTTCACATGAGTTCTACTGAATATTTACGGATATTGTTTTCTGTATGCTTGTGATCGTAGAGTGAATGATGTAAAAGTCCTTTCTATATGAATGCCTCGAGAGACTTCTTTGAGCACTTCTACTTTTCTGTAAATATAGGTTATACTCTTACGAAGCTGGATGTGACACATTGCTGGTTGTTGATTAATGATTGATTGTTGCTGGTTGTTGATTAATGATTGATTGTTGCTAGTTGTTGATTAATGATTGATTGTTGCTAGTTGTTGATTTCTAATAATGATCCATCGCATTCTTGTTATACAGATCAATAATGAAAAAACTCACTCAAGAAGATATAAAACATACAGCTTTCCTTGCGCACATCAAACTCAGCAAAAATGACATTGAGAAATATGAAAAAGAACTGAATTCTATTCTGAGTTACGTAGATATCCTGAACGAGATCGACACTTCAGATGTGAAAGAGACTTCACAGGTAACAGATATTTCAAATAGAAAAAGAAAAGATATAGACAGTTCATCCTTACCGCAGAGTGAGGCTCTTTCAAATACTAAAAATAAGGCGAGGGGTTATTTTGTGACAAAAAAATAAATTAATAGATGGAAAGTGAAGACTGAAAAAATAAGACTGAAAATATATAAGATTGGAAAGAGAAGACTGAAAACATAAAGACTGAAAATATATAAGATTGGAAAGAGAAAATTAAAAATATAAACATTAAAAACGTACTAAGACGGAAAAATGAATCTTGAAAAATTATCAATAAAAGAAGTTCATGAAAAGCTCATAGCAGGAGAAATTTCTGCTGTCGAGCTTTGCAAGTTTCATCTGGAAAGAGCAGAGAAATTTAATAAAACACACAATGCTTTCACAACAATTACCAACGAGTTTGCTGTAAAACAGGCTGAGGAAGCTGACAAAAGAATAAAAAGTGGGAAAAATATCACAATTCTCACCGGTATTCCTTTCAGTGTAAAAGACGTGTTTTCAACAAAAGGTATACGGACCACCGCTGGTTCAAAAGCTCTTGATAATTACATTCCGGTATACACTGCTACTGTAATTCAAAAATTGTTTGATGCAGGCGCAGTAATGATCGGAAAGACAAACTGTGACCCTTTCGCATTTGGAGCTTCAAACGAAAACTCGGGATACGGCCCGGTTAGAAATCCGTGGGACAGAAAAAGAGTACCTGGTGGATCGTCAGGAGGCTCAGCCGCAGTGGTTGCGGCAAGAGTGGGGTACTACTCAATCGGGTCAGATACCGGAGGCTCTATAAGACAACCAGCGGCATTTTGCGGTGTTTCGGGACTCAAAGTCACATATGGAAGAAACTCCAGGTACGGACTTTTCGCCATGGGCTCATCTCTTGATACTCCTGGAGTTCTAGCTAAAAGTATGGAGGATACAGCTATTGTTGAGAGCATTATGTCCGGGAATGATGAAAAAGATTCAACGAGCTCGCAACGTTCAACTCCGGATTATTTCAAAGAACTTTCCAAAAAAGTTGATTTTAGTAAAATAAAAATCGGACTTCCGAAGGAATATTTTATTGAAGGACTTGATAAGAATATAGAAAAGGCAACAATTGAAACTGCTGAATTTTTTAGATCACTCGGAGCTGAGATTAGAAAGGTTTCACTTCCCTACACAAAATATGCTTTAGCAGTTTACTACATTATTGTACCATCAGAAATCAGCTCCAATATGGCCAGATACGATTCCTTGAGATTCGGAATGGAAAAAGGGGAGGGATATGCAGAAAGGCTTCTGGAGAGCAGAATGGAATTTTTTGAACCGGAAGTAAAAAGAAGGATCATGCTTGGGACTTACACTCTTTCGGCAGGCTATTACGACGCCTATTATAAAAAAGCAATGAAGGTAAGAACGCTGGTCAGAAAAGATTTCGAAAAGGTATTTAGTGAGGTCGACGTTGTACTCACGCCAGTAAGCCCAACGCTTCCATTTGAGATTGGGGAAAAAGCAGACGATCCACTTGCAATGTATCTTGCTGACGTTTTTACAGTTACAGCAAATATTGCAGGTATTCCGGGAGTATCTTTTCCTGCCGCACACATAAAAGATGAGGAAGGGAAAAAGCATTTGCCTGTCGGTGTCCAAATTCTTGGTCCACAGTTTAGCGAGGAGTTAATATTGAAACTCGCTCATTCTTATCAAGGGAAAACAGACTGGCACGAGAAAATGCCGGAATTAGATTTATAAATTCAAAATGCGAGCTTATATTGAAATTAATGACTCACTTCGGTTGACTAAAGCACAGGAACTCCCTATGGAGATTGATCTCAAGAAGTACAAAGTCAGACCATTTAAGGCAGATGATTTCGGTGGTAAAGTCTTTGAATTCAGAAAGAAGCTAAATGCAAGACTTCATAAGTTGACCCCTATGAGGAACATTTTTTGTAAATAAAATTATATGAAACTAATAGTCGGACTTGGAAATCCAGGAAAAGAGTATGAAAAAACCCGTCATAATGTCGGTTTTATGTTTATTGAAGACTTTACCAGACAGAAAGACGCAAGAAAGAAATGGAGGAAAAAGGACAACTACGAATTCATTAAATTTGGAGATTTAGTAGTATGCAAGCCCTTAACCTTTATGAATGAATCGGGAAACGCTGTGAGAAAAATTGCGGACTTCTACAAAATCAGTCCCGAAAGCATCGTCGTAGCTCATGACGACCTCGATATTCCCCTCGGGAATTATAAACTGCAAAAAGACAAAGGACCAAAGGTTCACAACGGTATCGCCTCGGTCGAAAACAGTCTGGAAACAACAGAATTCTGGAGGCTCAGGCTTGGAATAGAGAACAGAGAGCACAAAATCGCAGGAAAAGATTATGTTCTAAACAGATTTACAAAAGCAGAAGAGATAGTTATTCTTGAGACTATTCAAACCATCTTGGTCAATGAGGATTTATAATATTCCTACACAAATCGCTATTATCAGGTAGTTTAAGTGATCCAATATAAAAAATCGACAAAGCGTCTACACATTATTGATGGATCCCAAAAAATTTACAGATGTTCCTCATCGTTTTCTAACTGAGTGACCACCAAATTCCTTTCGGAGGGCAGCAATCAGTTTTTTACCGAATGCATCTCTTCCTCTTGAGTCGTAGCGTGCAAAAAGTGAATAGGCTATAGCGGTCATTGGTATTTCTTTTGTAATAGCTTCCTTAAGGGCCCAGCGAACCTCTTTGTTGTCATCAATATATGCATCCAGCTCAGATATACTTGATTCATCCGAGAGGGCAAGAGCGGCAAGTCTTACAAGTTTCGACTCAATCACGCTTCCGTTTGACCAGATATTTGCTATTTTTTCAAGATCGAGTTTTTCGTTGTATTCTTTCAGCAGACCAAAACCCTCACCTAAAGCCTCCATGAAACCATATTCGATAGCATTGTGAACCATTTTGACGAAGTGACCGGCACCACTTCCTCCAACATGACCATATCCACCCTCTACTGCCAGGGACTCCCATAGCTCTTTGAGCTCGCTATAGGCTGTTTTACTTCCTCCTATCATTAAGGAAAGCCCGTTTAAAGCCCCCTTGGGACCACCGCTGGTACCGCAATCGAGCATTACAATTCCTTTTTCAGAGAGTTTCCCGGCATTTTCAATACTGTCTTCATAGAAAGAATTTCCCCCATCAACCACGATATCTCCCTTTTCAAGAAAATTTATCAGGCCGGTTTTTTCATTAAAAAGAACTTCTTTAACGGGCTTTCCTTCGGATACCATAACCCAAACAATTTTTCTGTTTGTTCCAAGTTTGCAAACAAGCTCTTCAAGAGAATAAGAAGGGATAATACCTTTATTAATAAGCATTTTTGTGACCTCAGAAGAACGATTATACCCGACGACCTCGATACCATTTCTCATTAAAGCCAAAGCCATGTTTTTTCCCATTTTACCGAGACCTGCAAAGCCAATTTTCATCATAAACATCTAATAATCATTACTTGCTTAATTACCTTTATTTAAATATATTGGATTAGTCCAAAGTTTTCAATTAATCTTGATAGAACTACTCAAAAACAAAATCAATGACATTCCTGTTTTCTTTGTAATTTTTGGTGGAGCAGGGGATTTGACTCACAGAAAACTTTTACCAGCTATTTTCAGTTTGTACAGGCAGAAGCTTCTTCCAGAAAATTTCAAAATACTGGGTTTCTCCAGAAAACCGCTCTCAGACACAGAATATAGAAAAAGTCTATATTCCAAATTAAAAAAAGATGGAAAAAACACAGGGAAATTGTGGGAAAAATTTACAAAAAACATTTTTTATCACCAGGGATTTTTTGCAGAAAGGAATGATTTCGAGGAAATTTCACTAAAAATTGAGGGTTTTTTAAAAAAGTTTGACTACAATGCAGAAATTATTCTATACCTTGCAACCCCAGCTCAAGCCTATTATCCAATCATCCAGAATATACAGTCATCAAAGCTTCGAAGTATCTGCGAAGGAAAAAATACCCGGATTGTAGTGGAAAAGCCATTTGGAAACGATCTTAAAAGTGCGGAGATTTTGAACAAAGAGCTAAAAAAAGTATTTAAGGAGGAGCAAATTTACAGGATCGACCATTACCTTGGCAAAGAAACTGTTCAAAATCTCCTGTTCTTTAGATTTGCAAACCAGGCATTCGATACATCCTGGGACAAAAAGTCTATCGACCATGTACAGATTTCCATTCTCGAATCAATAGGTCTTGAAAGCAGAGGAACATATTATGAAAACGCCGGTGCACTCCGGGATATCATACAAAATCATGCTCTCCAGCTGGTTGCCCACATTGCCATGGAGAAACCTGAGTATTTTGATGAGAAGCACATTAGAAACGAAAAAGCAGATATTATTCGATCCCTCAGACTTTATTCAAAAGATGAAATCAGGGAGCATATTGTAAGAGGGCAGTACAAAGGATACAGAGAAGAAAAAGGAGTAGATAAGTCCTCATATGTAGAAACATTCGTAGCAATGAAGCTATTTATAGAAAACGAAAGATGGGAGAATGTTCCAATATACATTCGTTCAGGTAAAAAGCTTAAAGAAAAGCAGACAAAAATTATTATCAAATTCAAGGGAGATGAAGACCTTCTCATTTCCTCTGACTACTGTGCCAATACACTCACATATAACATCCAGCCGGATGAGGGAATTGAGATCAAACTTTTGAACAAAACCCCCGGTAAGGAAAAGGTCGAGCTTGCAAACCTCGATCTTAAATACAGAGAAGAATTTAAAGAAAAAATCCCTGATGCTTATGAAACATTAATATTGGATATTATAAGAGGTGATTCAACTTTATTCGTTAGAAATGATGAAATTGAGGCAAGCTGGGAATTCGTTGATCACATAAGAAAAGAGTGGAACAGGATGCCGCCGCCCAATTTCCCGAACTATGAAAAAGGCACCTTGGGACCTAATGAAGCAGAAGATCTAATAAGAAGAGACGGAAGAAAGTGGATTAACTAACTCTATTTCACCCTAATTATTATCAAGTACTATTACTCTAGCTGTATATCTTATAGATAATATACCTCCAACAATGTGAACAGATACTTTCTGACCCAAGCATTGCCCCAAAATATTCATAAGACAATTTTTGCATAAATGATACCTATCAATCGCAAATTGTTCAGCAGTTTTTTTGGCATCAAAATCAATTTCCGGATCACCAACATATCTCCAGGTAATACCCACAAACATTTTTGTATTATCATCTGCAGCTGTGAAAATGCCCATTTTCTCCGGTTTGTAATTCTCATGGATATCTGGGCGGTCAGGTACTTTTGATTCATCCGGATCATTTACTACATGTACCCCAGAACATTTAATTTCAAAAATTTCAAGTACAGCGAGGTCATCATAGAAAAGAAAATTATCAAAACCATTACCCATAGTATATTTTAATGATTTAAGAAACCAACTCTGTTGGTTTTGACCTATATATTAACAACTCACTAAAAAATGCTTCCAGAACTGAAGCATTTCAATTTAGTTTGTTTCGTCAAACAACGAGTTTGTCACAACACTAGATTATAGCGTACTTATATACTTAACTACAACCTTTCTAATAAATATTCTCCGTTTGTATTATTTCCCCATCTTCATCTGTCAAATTCTCTTATCCCTCCTGTGTGAGGTTTAATTTGAATAGTCAATACTACACGGTAAATCATTTTCGATTTTTTCAATTGAGATTTCTGGAAATAATTAAAATGCTTAATCTCTCTTCGCAGGTACTCTACCTTCTTGTGATTTGAAAAATAATCATTTAGAGTTATGGTATACATTTTACGCACTCTTCATGAAAAACCTTCGAACCTTTAATCTATTTATGGGAGGATTTCATCTCCTTCAAGGCATCTTAATGGTCATTCTTACAAATGATTTTAAGCTTCCTGTAAACACCAGTTACCTCAAGCTTGATGAAGCTACTTTTACTCTTATCCCAAGTGTTGAGCAATTAACACAGGTCAAACTTGGTTATCTTGTTGCAGGTTTTCTATTTCTTTCTGCAATCGCTCATTTTACAATTTCTCTGCCCGGGATTTATGAATGGTACAAACGAAATCTAGAAAAAGGGATCAATTATGCAAGGTGGATTGAATATTCATTCAGCTCATCTGTAATGATAGTCGTAATAGCTCTTCTCGTTGGCGTTTATGATTTCAGTTCTTTGCTTTTGATGTTTAGCTTAAATGCAACGATGATTCTGTTTGGATGGGTGATGGAAGTTCACAACCAGACAACGAAAAAGACCAACTGGACAGCATTTATAATGGGATGTTTTGCAGGGATAGTCCCATGGGTAGTTGTAGCACTTTATCTTTTTGGTTCAGGAGAAGGTGAATCCAAGGCTCCGGATTTTGTTTATTATATATTCTTCAGTATTTTCCTGTTCTTCAACGTCTTTGCGATAAATATGTTTCTTCAGTACAGAAGAGTAGGGAAGTGGAAGGATTATTTATGGGGAGAAAAGGTATATATAATTTTGAGCTTGGTTGCCAAAAGCCTCCTTGCCTGGCAGGTGTTTGCAGGGACATTGAGGCCGGTGTAAAGGCTAAATCTGATTTGAAAATCTGACTACTAGAAGCTATGTAATAAGAAACCTAGCAGCAATCAGACCTGATCGTGTTAGTCGTTGAAGAAATATCTTTGTTTTTCAATTTATTTAACATCAAAGACTGTACAAAGATTTGATACATTATACCAGAAAAGGCTTTATAATAAATAAAGTACACATCTAAAGATTGTGTTGCACAAGTAAGTTTCAGTATATATAATCAGCCAGTCTCACAAGTTTTGCCACTTATGAGCTACTGGTGGGTAGTCAGTGAATTTTAATTATATTTATTGCTTTAACAATAGAAGGAGATTAAATTCACATACAGACCGCCAGAAAAGGCGGTTTTTTGTTGCCTTATTTTATTTATTAATAAACTATTATGAATGAATAAAAAAGAGAACTCTTCAGCAATCTCGAAGAGTCCCCTTGAATCAAATTAATTATTGATTAATTTCAAAGAGTTTGCAAGTCATAATGTATGCGACTTTGTAAAAAAGTAAACAAATTATAATTTTTAATAAAATCAAATGAAATATTTTATTATAGCAACAACCAAAAATGGTGACCTTGAAAGTGAGATCACTCATTACGGATACAACAACGATGGATCAAATAGATACACAATAATATCTAAAACATCATTTAGTAATCAGGTATATAGAAATACTGATACATTTATTTGTTATAACATAAAGAATAATACGAGAGTTGATTGCAAATGGATACCACATGATAAAACAGATGAGTGGTATCTACGAAGTGATCCAAATAGCAAAAAAGAAGATAATTTAGTAAATCTTCCAGATTGTTTAAAAAGAAATATTTAGAAATAATTTATTAAACTTCATAGGGGTTAAGAGAAGGAGTAGGCGACTTGACCCCTATTTCTTTTCTACAAGTGCAATAATAATCTTTTGTTAATACTCAATATCCTCATTAGTTAGAGTTTTTCCTTAAAAGGTTTTATTCATTCGTACCAAGGAAGTAAATTGGATGTAACGGCAATAAATTTTTATCTTCATCAGAAAGCTTATTGTAAAATTGCTTCCATAATTCAACAAATCTCGTAAAATCAATCGTCTCTATATGCAATTTTGACATTCTTGCTTCTCGAATGGCACCGGAGGAAAATTTCCCAGATGTTACAAAGATTCCGACTTCTTCATCATGCGATAAAGTACCTTTGAGTTTTTGTATATCCTGAGACTGTACCGAACTATCAGGGTGATGTTTTACTTGAACTTTTATTATCGGTTTCTCCGTACCTATAGGATCTTTGTAGGCAATAATATCAATTCCATTATCCTTTCCTCTTGGAGCTACGAATGGTGTGTAGTAACCCATACCTCTTAATAAAGCGGCTACAATATCTTGAAATTCATAGGGGTTTAATGAACGAATATAATCTTCAAGTTGTAAAAATGCTTGCTCCTCGAGTTGTTCTAGGTTCGCCTTCTGGCTCTGACTCGTATCTTCATGCTCACCACTTCCTACTTCATCAGGTCGCTCTGATGCCCATTTCTTATAGCCCTCCCTTGCACTTTCGAAAAGCTTCTCTGGTCCGAGTTTCATAGCTTTTGCCCCCTCTTCAGTTAAATACCAAATGCCATTTTTCTTATATAAGTGTCCAGATTTTATTGCATCTATAGTATAAAAATGGATAATCGATTGCCATCTGATATATCCAGTTTTCTCATATCTTTCTTTCTCCCAATCGGTAAATTCTACCTCTTTTTCTATTTGCGCTAGAACCTCCTTACCAGGCAGTTGATTATTATTCCTTTTGAGTATCTCGAACACTTTGTAGAGAGTTTTTATGGCTACCTCTTTTGATTTTGACATTTATATAATTTAATAATTAGATATTGTTTTTCATTAATTCTCCTTCTTTGTCCGTCATCTTTACAAACATAATGTAATTTTTTTCTACATCTCTAATCTCTGATCTGTAAAACCACTTTTTGCCTGAAATAGTCTCAGTTTCAATTTTATACTGAACCCCGTTTAGTTCTTTCTGATCTACAGGTTTGTTTTTTAGCTTAATTGCTACCTCATCCGATCCAGGAGCAATGACGTAATTCTTAAATTCAGCAAACTCCATGTTTCGATTATCAATAGGATTAACTTTGAGATTAAGGGCTGTACCTTTCCCCGTGTTTCTAATAACTATATATTTATAAATATTTTCACCAATATTATAAAAATCCCAACCATCAAGACCATGTTTTTTAAGCTCATTTATATCAACCGTCCTGATGTGCATGGTAAGAATAGGTGTTTCTTCAGATTCTCTTAGTTTGACTGCTTCTTGTCTGTTTGCTATTGCTTCTCTCACCGTCGCAAACAGTCCTGCTAATAAAGCAATTTGTACTAGGTTTTGTTTATCAGAATCGTCAAAACTAAGGCTAGTTTTGGTCAAAAGCTGAATCAATTTGATAATAAGCAAATAGGCAACGATCATTATGCTAAAGGAAAAAACGAAGTCGATAATCCTTTGTATTAAGTGGCTCTGTAATAGCTTAGAGCTTCCTTTTCCTATTACATCTTTTATGTTTTTCATAATGATTTCTCAATAATACCTATTTCTGTTTCTGTTAATTTATACAATTTATAAACATCCTGATTGATCTTCATCTCCAAGTTATCAATCCTCTTCTCACTAAGTTTCTTCTGCAAATTTGACATATTTGAAATCAACTCTTTTTTTAGACTAAGAATTTGTCTTACCATTTTAACGATATCGTTATGAGTTGTTTTTTCTTCATTGTTATGGAAATTAATTAATCTAATTGGAAATGGTTTTAAATAATTTGTCTTAAATCGTATATAGTCACCGCGTAAAACTGTTCCAGTATTTTTGATAAAGAACCAAAAAAGGCTTGAATTTAATACACCAAGCACATAGATCGGATCTTCCTTAATTTCCTTGAAGAGAACGCTATAAACTGTCGTCGTATGATACAAGTTGCTCTCATCATAAGTGAGTTCGGGTTTAACAGAGATATCTGGCATCACTATTTTCTCCTTATCAAAGTCGTGTAAGTTCTGTGGCCTACCAAAACACCACCAGCTATCTTTGAATTTGCTTTTTTCTCTTCTCTCAAGTTCTTCCTTATTTCTTAGTATATATTCATAACCTTTTGGGAAATTTAAACGTATGTAGTCTAGTGGCATAAGTTCAGGTTCATTCTTATTTAACTTATATGGAAAAATAACAACGTTCTTTGCAGTCAAGGGTTGGTATCTGTGGACTTCTTTCCCCATTAGGAATTTCTTACAAAGACCTTTTTCTAAAATTTCCTCCCTTCCTAAACTCTTCGAAAACAGTCTGTAGTTATCTGTATCCTCTCCCAAAATCTCTAAGACGTATATTTTATCAGCACTTGTCTGTAAACCAACAAAAATTTTCTCAGTGATGTCACCAAGCGTAATAGTATTTCGATTTAACTTATCTAAAACAGATTTTGTTTCCAGGTTAGTAAGATTCCACTTATCATGATCCAGTTGATCACTTGTCAATTTATTAAATTTTACATTTTTAAGATACCCTTCGGGGTCTTGATTTTCTCGTATTTGTGAATAATTGAAGACTTTATTCTGCCTTCCAGATAAAAATAACAAGCAGGTATATGTAGTTGCGTTTGTAAATACTTGCTTTTCCCTAAAACTTAGTACTTTTCTAACAGATTTTCCTGTACTTATGATTCTCCTGACCATAGACCCGAAATCTGCTTGGAAGAATTTATGTGGTAAGATAAAGCCAGAAAGTCCCGTTTTGTTGAGCAATTTAAGCGACTTCTCCAAAAACATTACATAGATGTCTATATTCCCTTTAGAGGCTGACTCATATGTACTTTTCAAGTATGAGACTTGTTCAGGTGCAAATTCCTGTAGTCCCTGAATCTTAATATACGGCGGATTCCCTATCACCCCATCAAACCCTCCTTGCTTAAACACTTCACTAAACTCTTTTTTCCAATCGAATGAATTTACCTTTCTTATTTCTTCCTCAGTTACTTTACTCAAATCCTTATCATCCCAATAATCACTCCCAATTAGTGAGTTCCCACACTTGATATTACCCTCAAGGTCTGGAAGAATTCTTTCTGCAAAAATTTTTAGCTGCTGATTTATCGTTTCTCTATTTTCGTTTTCAAGCATTTTTAGAGATAAACTCAGCTTCGTCACCTCAACTGCCTGTCTATCTATATCTACACCATAAATATTATTGAGAAGGATCTTCCTCTTTTCTAAAGTAGTTAGAAGCCAGTTTCCTAAAGAGTCTTTAAAAACTTCCTTTTTGTATTGTGAAGGATTGGATTTCATATAGTAATTTAAATGGTAATCCAGCAAATAATCATATGCTCCAATAAGAAAGCTTCCACTACCACACGCTGGATCAACTATTTTTATTTTTTCAATTTGCTTTGGAGTCTTTCCTTTAACAAGCTCCCCAACTGTATTTTTGACAATATATTCGACAATATACTTTGGAGTGTAGTATACGCCTCCAGCTTTTCTAACCTCAGGTTTTTCTTCAACTACAGCATTGTGTGAGGAAGTTAGCCTGATTACTTTTCCTAAAAATTGCTCGTAAATTTTTCCTAGCAATTCAACACCAATTACAGAAAATTCATACGGTGAAGTAGGGTAGTAGAGATCATCTAATATTTTATCCAAAATCTTATCCGATATTTTCAAATTCGGGGTCAATCCACTTTCAAATTCGAATAAATTACTATCGTATTTCTTATTAGCTACCACAAAATGTTCTACAAGTCTTTTGTAGGAGTCTTTGTATTTGATTAAATTTTGCAAATTCCCATATTCTTCCAAACCTCTATCTTCTGCAATCCTTAAAAAGATAATTCTATCGATCAGCTTCTGAACAGTAAGGTTCAGGTTCTCTATGGTTATTTTCTTGTTATTTGTAGCAATATCTTTCGCTAACCAGTTTCTCCAATTGCTAATAGTTTCGAGAAAGTCCTTATCAACACTGAGTACTCCTTTAATTGGCTTACCAATGAATTCATCAAATTTCCCGCCTTCGACTGCTTCTTTCGAGAAAATATCGTAAATATGCTCCCATTTATCCAAATATTCTGTGTATTTTATGTATTCAATTCTTGCAATTTTGGAAGTGTCGGAAAGCTTTGGTTTAATCCTCGTATCATAAATAGCAAGTTCCTCAAAATCGGTAAGGATAGAAAGAGAAGTCTCACCATTCCAGCCATAGCGTCTGAGCTGAAGCGACTCTGAGAATCCCCGTTTAATATCTATCGAGGGTTTCTTTGCCTCCACAAAGAATTTTCTTCTCCCATCAATTCTGAAACAGTAGTCAGGAGCTTTAAACTTACCTTGTATTTTAAGCTGATCCTCATGTATAACTTCCCGGGAGTCGAAAGAGAGACCTTTCCTGTTGTCTATATCCCAGCCAAGAGCTTCAAAAAACGGATCAATGAAATCACGTCTTGCAAGCGTTTCGTTATAAATTGATCTTTTGTTCTCAATTTCAAATTTCTGAAATCTTTCGACCAGGTTCTGAAGTTTTCGTTTGAAGATCTCTTTCGTGACCATAAATTGATTATTAATCCTAATTTTACTCCCTTGCCCATATCCTTACAATGCAATGTAAAAGCCCAACACATCAAATACCCTAACAATACAGCACAGCAAACACATCACTTCTCCCCACTTTCACACTACCTTCACATCGCACCACATCACATCGCACCACATCACACCACATCGCACACTCCAGCCATCAAAAACTTACTTTGATAGAGTAATTTGGTTTGAAGAAGAAAAGAATATGCTAATATAATTTCACAATGATTCAGATTATCAGAAACACAATAACTCTCGACGAGCTTAAAGAACAGGCAGAAAAATCCTTTGGAAATCTTGTTAAGGCTGTTGTCGATATTGAAAAAGAAATAATGGCAATTGGCGGGGAATTGCACTCTGATGAAGAAGCTTTATTGCTTGAAGAAGAATCAAGTCAAGATAATCTGTGGGGAATAAATATTTATCCCAGTCTGAGCAAGGATAAAAGAATAGAATTTGATTCAATGATAAACCTTAGACCTACACAGAACAACCTAAGCCGAGGCGTTGACAATCCCGGGATCCAGGAAAAAATCATCAGTATTGTAAATAAACTTGTTAAAGAATGAACAACCAGCATAAGGAGCTTGCCGCAGGAAAGTGGCGTAAAATGCCCTTCCTTGAACAAATGGCAAATATAGGAAGTGAAGTAGAGAGAAGTATCTCCTGGAGAGAGAAGAAGAATGAAGAATTCAGCAAAATGGCATTTTACAGGTCACTTGAGCTTATTGACCTCACTCTAAGCGCACCAATATCATTCCCCCAGAGAAAGGAAACTGCAAGGTTAAGAGAATTATGGTCAGATTATTTTGCTTTTAATAACTGCTACAAATCCTCAAAAGAAAGCTGGAGAAAATACTTTATACAATTATTATTCGCCTTTAAGAATAAAAAGTAGGGACTATACAATTGTCGGAAAATGATATAATAACCAAAGTCCAGATGGGACTACTCAACAAAGATGAAAAAAGTACCATATAAAACAAACCAAAACAATCCTCAAATAAAGGAATATAAAAATACCGTTGAAAAAGTGAGAAGAAGTTATCACTTTCTACCTGTAGATAATGGTTGGGTGGTTAAATATGCAAATTCCAATAGTAAAATCAAGACTTTTACTACTCAAAAGGAGAGTAGAGAATTTGCGAAAGACATAGCAAAAAACAGCGGAGTCTCACTATTCATTCATAGCAAAAATGGAACAATTAGTGATAGACTAGACTTTGGTATCTGATGGTATAATTCACAGAAATGAAAATGAAGCTCAATAACAATAATTCGAATAATAACTCGCAGTAGCGGGTACTATTTGCATTATTGAAATAGATACCCGCAAAAAAGCGGTTTTTTTGTATTTTTTTGGTTACTTAAGTTTTTATTTGCTCTTTCAAAACTTTTAATCTTTTTACTTTCTCATTCAGAGTTAGTGCCCCAAGAGTTGACTGGTAGCACAATTGGTAGTGCAGTCCGCTGTTAACGGTCAGGTTACAGGTTCGAGTCCTGTCCAGTCAGCCAAACCTTGGACAACACTATCTATCAAGTATATCCAGAACTACCGCATACAGAATTCTCTGCAACTCAAATTAATGTGACCTTAAGAGTACCCTGACGCATATTCCTAAGGTATTGCACTACGCTAGGAATGGTGTTAATATGATTCCTATGGCATTAACTGGGCACCAACAAAAAACAATAGAACTTCTTAATCCTTGGCATACAGGCAAAGAGGTGAATTTAGGTATTCTCCGTGCTGGATACCTAACCAAAATTTCTGATATCGTTAATACAAGGAAACAAATCCTCTTTATACTTGGTTCACGTAGAGTTGGTAAAACGGTCACTTTATTTCAATATATTTACCAATTAATTAACCAAGGGGTCAGCCCTAAGACAATTTTATTCCTTAGTTTGGATAATACAACTTTAGAAGGGTTGGATCTTTTTACATACTTAACTGAATCAAAATATAAATATATATTTTTAGACGAAGTCCACTATTTCCCAAAATGGGCACAAATATTAAAGTCTTTGTATGATCTTCCGAATAATCGGTCGAAAATAATCTGTTCTGGATCTTCAAGTAAACTTATTGAAGACAATAAAGCTTTTTTAACGGGAAGAAGTATTTCGATTACTGTATACCCGCTTTCTTTTATAGAATTCAAAGGATTCAACAAAAATAGTGATAAGTTACATGATTATTTGTACTACGGGGGATATCCTGAATATGTGCTCGAAAAACAACCCAATTATCTCAATGAGTTATTAAG
>JAFGFJ010000004.1 GCA_016931155.1 Candidatus Dojkabacteria bacterium | reverse complement strand
GGGGAGAGTGAAATAAAGGTGGAGAATAGTATGGTAACTCCCGATTCTCTTGTCCTTATCAGCTATGAAGGATATTATGATAACTATGATGGGTTTGTAAAAATTGAGGGTAAAGATAATGGCGGCTTCTATTTGGTGTTGAGAGAAACTCTGGAAGAGGAAATTATAATCAAGTATCTGATAGTAAACTAAATTAAAATTCTTGACTAACCAAGCAAAAACTTGTACGCTTTAGAAATAATTTTCCACAGAATTTTTAATTGCCCGATATGAATTTACAATCACCTTTTGGCAGTGAGCATACAGGAAGTATGGAACAATCGGGAACATCAGAGAAAACAGGAAAGGCTCTAAATCTGTTCCAAAAAAGGGATTCAGTTCTTGTTGTGTTGTTGGTTGTGTGCATTTTGGTGGCTGGTGGTCTTGGTCTTTTATACTACAAAGAGAAACAGAAGGCTGTTAATCCAACTGTTGCTGCAGGTGAAGAGGCCAATTTCCTGAAGAGACAGGTCGAGAAGCATATTTTGTTGCCTGATGAAGAACCAGGTATTGCAACTGTTGTTGACGTTGATAAATTGAGAGAAAGTAATCCTGAGTTTTATGCAGATGCAAAGAATGGTCATAAGTTGCTTGTATATAAAAATAAAGCTATTTTATATGATCCCGAAAAGGACAGGATTGTTAATGTTGCTCCAGTTGTAACTACCGATACTGAAACAACAGACCCATCTTCTGTGCCTGGGACGAATCCTTCAAACTAACAAGTTGAGTCTTAGCTATTACTTTGGGTTGTTGCGATTTAGAGCATCACGTTTTACTCATCAGCAGGAAAGATATTGATTTCCTTGAGGGAATAAGAGACATTTAGTAATAAAGCGGGAATATTAGTGGAAATATTCTCTTGTAACTTCCGCAATTTCAGACATTTTTTCTAATCGACTCCGAAGGGAGAATCTTGAATTGTATTTCCCTTTGAACTGGTAAATTTCTCCTGAAGTTTTTTCGCAGTTGCCTCTCCAAGGGGATCAAGTAGAATATCAACATCAAGTTTTTTTCCTTCCTTTATATCTACCTTAAGGAGACTCTGGTATTTCTCCTCAAGAAGTGGCAGGTCTTCCTGCTTCTTTGAAGGGAAACTATAACCTTGTGCTACAGCAAGAAGACCGTACTCACCAGGTTGGATAAACAGCCCAAACCGTCCCTTTTCATCAGTCATTTGGGTGTCTATTAGCTTCCAAGTCTTTGTATCAAATAATTTGACCAAAGTATTTGGTACCAAAAGATTGCTGGATGAATCAAAGACAGATCCCCATTCCTTCAGTTTGTATCTGCTTGCGATTGCCTGAAGGATAAGAAATACAAAATAACAGGTCATGATCAAAAAGTTAGTGACCACAGGGTTGAAAATAGTTGCCAGTAGTGAAGAAAAAAATCCAATTGTGAAAATATATGGGAGTAGTTTATTCATTGAATTATTGAAATTCTCAAGACCTTTCCTTATACCTCTGAAGAAATTCATTTTCGATTCAAGCGGTCTGAGTACTATATCTCTTGTGATTACTCCTGTTTCTGGAATTTCTATAGAAACAATTTCTTTTTTATAGTCCGAATGTTCTACTTCCAGCCTATATTTTCCTGCTGATGCAACGAGTCCGTACCTGCCATCGAGATCAGATACTTTTTCATTGACGACAGCTCTGCTTCCCTCGATATACAACCTGACATTTGCAAAAGCTACAGGTTTGTTGCTATTCCCATCAATAATTATGCCCCAGGGGTTCTTACTTCTTTTTCCGAAAACAAATCCGAAGAGGTAAAACAAATGCTTGGGACTTCTGAGTGTAAAAAGAAGAGCTATTCCGTAAGCAATAAGAGTTAAGGCACTAAGAATGCTTCCGAGACCGGCTATGCCCGCTTCCTGTATTATTTGACCCAGCATACCTGGGATTGTATCCGTGATTCTTTTAAAAATATTTTCCAGACTGTTAATAGTATCTGTTATTACTTTGTCTACAGGTGTTGAAATTCCTGTCTCCGGAAGATCTTCTCTTTGCTGTAACATATTGAAAACAATAGATTCCGTGGAGGAATTACCTGAATTGTCTTCTACTCTTACTATAATGGTTGAAGGTTGATCAGTGGGGAAAGGGTTTTTCGGTACTATTTCTATAGTATATTCTGATCCACTTACTTCATAACTCAACTCTGGACTGGTTATTAAATATATCTCTCCATTTATGTTTATGTGGAGTGTATTTATATTTATCCCCGTGCCTGGGTCTGAAACTTTTATAATAATATGACCGTTTGGAGGATAAGATATTTCGTTATTTTTGGGTTGTACGAATATAATAATTGGACCCGAGGTATCTGTGGGGCAGCTACCTGAACCGAAGGTAAAAGAAATGTTCTCAACTGAACCAAGAATATCATAACTCGTTGATGAGTCTGCTATGTTGCTATCCAAAGTATTTCCTGCACCATCGAACTTAATACTAAATCCTGCACTGGTCACTGCAGGTCTTGATCTGAATTTTATAATTCCGAAGACTGCTTCACCATTTAGTATCCTTGTAGTCGAAGCACCAAGAAGTCTTATTCTTCCAGTAGATTCATCAACCATATTTCCCAAATATCCCTCATAAGCACTACCCATTTGAATCTGTTTTCCGGGGACAGAAGTGTCTGAATCCAAAATTTCGAGCCTGGCAGGATCAAATGTTATTTCAATGTCTGCAGCGTTCGAGTTGTCTCCTCCCGTATTTATCACGATATTTGCAAAATACTCACAATTTGACACAAGAGTGGTTGAAGGTGCTGTTATTCTAAAGGAGCCGTTGGTAGCCGCTTTTGTCTGGTAGGGGTTTGCAAATCCAATGCAGAGAAGAACCACCGTAAGAACAATTATCCTGACAAATGAAGTTTTCTCTGAAAATCTATTTTTCATGTGTCTCCGAACTTGTATAAATTAATTATTTGGTTACTAAGGTCAAGTGAATTTACCTGGCCATCTCTATTCAGGTCATTTTGTATGTTGGTTTTATAGAAGTTTTTTACTACAGTAGAAACATCCAAAGAATTTACATAATTATCAACAATGACACTGGTTTCTCCAGCAAGGAGATATTCCCTGTTTGTAGTAAAATTTAAATAGGGTTCAAGACTAGAAATGGTATAAGAATAATAGTTTTTTCTCAAATGAGAGATTCCCTTAAACGAAAAATCGTAAACACCAGGGTTTAAGATTTCGCTGTCTGAAAGGATAATCTCCCCGTAGCCATTAGAATCTGTGGTAACATTATCTCTTTGAATAATTGGAACGGTCGTTCCAGCTTGTCTAATCTGGACGCTCATTCTTGTACTCCAGTTTCCTGTCGGAGGAATTCTTTTCTCGGGGTAGACAGTGAAGCTGATTTTGCCGACTCTCACATTCACTGATACAACAACGGACTGGAGTACCTCCTGTGCATTTGTTTTATCCTGTCTTAGTTGATCTGCGAAATATGTGATCGACACTGCTGACAGTAAAAATGTTAAAATTACTTTAAGAACAATTATCGGTTGTTTCATTATGTCTACTAATAAGATACTTTAATTCGACATTATTTTCAATTTTGTGTAATATTCTTCTATAAATTATAAAACAAAGCAATGGCGGCTCCGCAGACCTCAAACAATGAAGTAAGAGATGAAAATGTCATGAGTTTTATGAGACAAATTGTTCAGGAGAAGCATGGAAATCAAGTAGAGGCTGTTTTTCTCGAACAGGAAGCTGATAAGCTATACAATGAATTCGGAGACAATCTTGTTGCCTATTTTGAGCCAATGCTCACAAATGATCAGAAGTCTAAGTTTGATGAATTAATCAATCGTTCTGCAGATCAGGATGCGCTTCTCTCGTTTCTAATGGATTCAATTGAAAATCTTGAACAAAAAATAGTACAGGTTCTTATGGAATTCAGAGAAAACTACATAAGAAGTCCTCTAAACGAATAATCTGGTTGATTCAAAATGGGAATTCCAAATCCTAGTGCAATAAAAGCAGAGATAAAGGGGCTAGAATCACAGAAAAGAGAAACAATTTCTGCTCAGAAAGAACAAATTCAGTCAAAACTTAGTGAGCTTCTTGACAATAGGGCAAAACTTCAGGCGAGAATAAAAGATCTCCAATCTAAGGCAAATGACAGAAGATATCCCCCACAGGTTAAAGCTCAAATAAGAGAGCAAATATCTACAACTGTACGTCAAAAAGACCAACTTGATGCTATGGTAAAACGACTCTATGCACAAAGAAATGCGGTTGAAATGCAAGTCGGAGGGCGTTACGATCAGGCTATACTTGCACGCAGGAATTTTCTTACCCGTCTTGCAGGTATGCAGATCTCTCAAGCAGTGGGGGACGAAGTGAAAGGCAGAAAAGGATAATAGAACGATGTCAAAAAAATGTAAAACTCTTGTATTTCTTTTGTTTTTTCTGTAAACTTCCGCAACTTTCTGTTAATAATCGTATTGTTATGTGCAAAGCAGATACACTTTGTGGGGAGCAAATCCTTCCAAAGAAACTACTGCATGATAAAATTCCTGCTCCGGAGGCACGAAAGCTGGATCATTTTGCAGGGTTTTTATGTGTTGATGATGATCATACTATTCATGAACACGCAGAGGATATATTGAATTTATTGTTCGGGGAAGTAAAAAAATATCATGCGGGAGACGGATATGATGCGATTAGATTCTTGAAGCAATTCGAAAATGATTATCCAGGGGCGCAATTAATTATCCTTTGTGACAACAGGATGAGGATGATATCGGAAAGTCCCGATGAGAAAATGAATGGTCTTGAAATGTTGGAACGATTGAGACAGATGGAGCAAGATAAGGAAGTCCCTTACCACCATGTATTCTTTCACACTTCTTCAGATTGCAGTAAGAAATTATTGGATCGAGTAAAAGAATTGGGAGCTATGTATGTTATGAAAAACAGATACGGAGAGATAAGTAGAGTCACTACAGGCATTACTGGTGTATCTCCGTCTATTAATATCCCTTCCGATTTTAATTAATAACTGCAATAATTCTGGAATTATCCAGTTTTTTTGCATGCTATGACTATTTTTCCATTTTATGACTAATAAAGATGATTAATTTCATACTGTGTTGATGAACTGATATAATACTGGAGCAGGCCGAGGTGGCGGAACTGGTAGACGCGTCGGACTCAAAATCCGGTGAGCCTTAAAACTCGTGAGGGTTCGATTCCCTCCCTCGGCACTCGATAAGAATCGAAAAAGAATCTGGAAAAAACTAAGTATTGTTGCCCACGAACATAAAAAACTTCAGAAATTTCTTAATTAGTTCTTCTTCGGTAAACTGTTTATCGATGAATTTTTGTACTATTGGTGGTATAACTACATTCGTTTCATCCTGAGGATATAATTCTTTTAGTAAGTCAAGAACACAATTTAGTACGACATCTTTTCTAAGTTCACTGTCATTAAATAATTCTTGTAATTTTTCCATACTGACAGCCTCAGTAGGATCTGTATCGTAATCCTGAAATGTATTTTGTTGAATAGCTATTAGTTTTCTGACTATTGCCCCTAAAGCAAAGGATATATACCTGCATTTTGCTACTCTTCTGAAATTTGGATCTGGATCGTCAAAACCGATATCAGTAACAATATACTCGCCACTATGTGGGTTAAATATAAATCCCTTTGGTAAATTTCCTTCTTGATCAATATACATTTCATTAATAAATCTGGGGACAGGTATAACAATATTATCTTCCAGTGTTGGATTAAGCGGAAGATATGAAGCACCTAATGGGTCTGTTTCTGAGTGTAGTGTAACAAAAGTATTAATTACTTTGTCAACTCCAATTATAACTCCATCATAACAACTTGGTGCTAATAATAGTGACTCAAAATCAGGTTCTATACCTTTTCTGATTTGACCTGCAAGCACTCTGCCATTATCATAAAACGTTGTTCTATCTTCATTCGTCAGATAGCCACAATTTATTAAGTCTTGAAATTTTTTCCCGTATTTTGTGTGTAAAAATTCAAGAATTGAGTCAACTCTTTTGGCATTCTCAGAACCACGACTTAGTCTAAAAACCCAAGGTACCTCATTATCAAGTAAAAATTCTATTGCTCTTATAACTGTAATTTCAGTGCCTATTGGGACTGCGGTGCTTGTATATAAACATCGCTGATTATCAAGAGCTAGTTGCATGATTGAAACGTAGTCGAAAACTCTATCTTGCCAGTCGAAAGGATCAGTAATAGCATAGTAATTATCTTTAGTGAGTCTGTCATCACCTGATTTAAGTGGTATATTGAGGTCTTGGTTAAATGGATTTTTTTCTTCGAGAAGTGTGCGAATAAATGATACTGACATCTTTTTAGATATCGGTCCTTTATCGGGATTTCCACAGAAACTGCAGGCAGGTGTACATCGATCGGTCATAGCAATGATTCTGGCACTTTGGCTATTTAAAAACTCTTTGAATGATTCTGGTGAGGTATGATATGGGTGTTCTTCCAAAGATACAGTAGGGGCTTCTATTCTTGATCTTATTAGCTTTGTGACACTATTTGTGACAGGTTTACCACAGATACAAAAGTGATTGTGTTCTGAAGGGATAAGTTCATTTAATAGTGTATGTAATTCGGGCTGATCAGCATGTGATTGAACGTAGCTAATATTTTCCTGCCCAAGTAAATAAGTTACGTCCTCCCGGCTTAATCTTACCGGCTCGACTCTTTGAACATTAATTTTTGAATCAGTTTGTTTAACTTCTCTGGTTTCTTGTCCCATATTGAATAAACAAAGAATTATGAAGTTATTTGGGATTTGCTTTGTGGTGTGTGCATTTTTCTCGAGCAATTATTATATCAAGACAATCAAGTCCTTCTTCTCTAAATTGACACAAAACTCTCTGATTCTACGAAATTTCACAATTGCACAAGTCTTTTCAGGATATCCTTGCATCGTAGAATTGTAATTTGACTTAAATACAAAACAAATCACACTCCGTTATTATATCACTTTTATATAATTGCACAAATATCGCTGGCTAAACATTGCCGATAAGTTACACCAGATACCTGTCAGCTCTGTGTAGTCAGTTTTTTCCTCTTTTATTATTCTCCAAATTGTGTTAAAACTTTCTTGCACTTTTAACTAATTATTTCTTTCCAAGGTAAGTTTGTTGTTTCTATCCATGGCAATTGTCGTACCTTCCAACGATTTACGTAAGGGCATGATTTTCACTACAGGTGGGGAGAGCTATCTTGTGCTTGAATATAGTCACATGAAGAAGGGGCGTGGAATGGCAACAATAAGAATTAAAGGGAAAAATGTAAATACCGGTTCAATTGTGGAAAAAACTTTTTCCAGCTCGGAAAGGGTGGAACTTGCTGATGCTCACAGAAAGGAAGCACAATATCTTTACGCAGATGATTCTTCTGTTTATTTTATGGACAAAGACGACTTTTCCCAATTCAGTTTTCCTTTTTCGGAGTTGAGCTGGGAGCGGAATTTTATAAAGGAAGGAACAAAAGTAGTTGTATTATTCATTAATGATAAGCCGGTTGGTATTGAAATTCCGAAATCGGTTGTCTTGAAAATAGAGCAGACAAGTGATGCTGTAAAAGGGGATACTTCAAGTAATGCTATGAAAGAAGCTGTTTTAGAGACTGGATACAAAGTTCAGGTTCCTCTTTTTTTAAAAATGGGAGAATTTATCAAATTGAACACTGAGTCAGGAACCTATACAAGTAAAGCAGAAGAAGGATAGTACAAATAATTCGAGCAAAAATTTGTAACCTCCGATCAAGTGTGTTATTTTTTATTTTACTATTTATCACCTTCCATGTATGACGCCATAATTGACTTCATAAATTTCAATGAAGGGTTAAATTATAAAATAATCATTTTCGTCTTTATTGCCTACGTTGTCTTGCTATGGATGGTGGTTGTTTTCTGGGTGTATTTTGATGCTAAAAAGAGATATGTAAACCCGATACATTCTCTTGTCATAGCTATTGCGACTTTCTTTCTTGGAATTCCTTTTGTTCTTCTTTATATGTTGATAAGACCGGATGAGGTTTTTGATGACGAAGGATTCCTGGAGGAACCGAAGGGAGGTGTAAATATTCCTATTGTAAATTTTACAGGTAAGGAAGGGGTAGAAATGACATTGACTCTTTCGGTAAGTCCAAAAGTCAATGAGGTGAGGCCTTCTGATCTGAGAATCGGGGTCAGTGTTGAGCCAAATGAAGAGAAATTCGAAATAAAAGAGATAGACAGAAGCCCGGTAGAGTATTCTGGTAGAAAGGAATTTTCTTTAAGTTCGGATATCAAGAGAGGATTAATGAAGCTTAAAAATATGTTTCAGCGAAGAAGAAAGCCTTTTGTTGAGGAGATTTTAGTAATCGATGAAAGCAACGGGAAAGATATAGCAAAAAAGGACAAAAAGAAAAAGAAGAAAAAAAAGAAGAAATAGTATCCTTCAATTTATGAAAGTATCCACAAAAAGATTAAAAAATAGGCTTAAAATGCTTACTGTTACTGATAAGGATAGTCAAAGTGCGACTGTTATGGTGCTTGTACGTGTTGGTTCAAGGTTTGAAAGTGACGAGTATGCCGGACTTGCGCATTTTGTTGAACATACGTTTTTTAAGGGTACGAAAAAGCGTCCAACGAGCAAAATCATTGGAATGGAGATTGAGAATCTTGGGGGTACATCGAATGCATTTACATCTCAGGATTATACTGGATATTTCATTAAGGTTCCGAAAGAGAAATTCAAGCATGCAATTGATATTCTTGCAGACATAATTAAAAATTCTGTATTTGAAGAAAAGGAAATAGATAAAGAAAGGGGAGTGATAATCGAGGAAATAAGGATGTATGAAGATCTTCCCATGAGAAAAGCTCCTGAACTTTTCGATCAAAAACTATATGGAAAACATCCATTGGGAAGATTTATCACTGGCACAATAGATACAGTATCAAAGATGCCAAGAAAAGCTTTTCAAGATTTTGTTAATTCTTATTATGTTGGGGAAAATGTAATGGTTGTTGTTGCAGGTGGAATAGAGCCTGGAGAATCGGAGGAACAGATTGGTGAACTTTTTGGTGAGCTTGCTGCCGGGAAGTATGCGGAGTGTGAGATGTACGAGACGAGAAAAGTTGAATCAGAATTATTTATTTTTAATAAAGAGGTGGAACAGACTCATCTTGTTCTTGGAGGTTTTGGGGTTTCCCGCAAGGATAAGGAAAGGTTTGCAGCTCAAGTAGGGAATGCCATTCTATCTGAAGGATTCGGATCAAGACTTTTTCAGGTAATTAGAGATCAGCTTGGGCTTGCATATTACGTATATTCACACATTGAAATGCTTGACGAAACGGGTTCCTATCTTGTTGGGCTTGGCGTAGACAATAAAAGAGTTGAGGCAGCTGTTGAGGCTGTTGTAAAAGAACTTGGAGTGTTAAGAAGTGGAAATTTTGGGGAAGATGAATTGGAAAGAGCAAAAAATTATCTTGTTGGGAATCTTGTAACCGGTCTGGAAACAACGGACGATATGGCCTTATGGCACGGTATACAAGAGCTTCTAACTGAGGAAGTTATTTCTATTGAAGAAGCAAAAACGAAGATTTTATCTGTAACCAAAGAGGAAGTAGTCAATGTGTGGGAGAAATTACTGAATAAAGATAATCTGCTTCTTGTCGGAATAAGCCCGAGGAAAGATTTAAACAGACTTGGGGATTTATTAAAACTCTAAATATTTACCCGGCTCACACGCTCTGGAAGCTAAACCAGAAATGATGTAGAATCCATAGTAACTCACACACCTTTTGATTGTCATTAATATCTATATTTAATGTATTTAGAATGATTGATCCAAGAAATACCAAACTTGCCAGGTTTATAATCGATAAAGCAGTCTCTGCAAAAAAGGGTGATAATATCTTGTTGAGGTTGACAGATCCTCTTGGATCGCCATTAGCAAAGGAAGTCTACAAGTATGGAGTGCTTAAGCAGTCGAATATTCATGTTGATACCTGGCTTCCTGACACGGGGAAATTTTTTTATGATCATGCATCGAAGGAAATGCTTGAGAGAAAACCGGAAATCACAGAATTTCTTATTGGGTGGTGTGATAAAGTGGTGACAATTGTGGCTGATTCAAATAGTAGAGATCTGAGTGAAGTTGATCCAAAGAAGGTAATAATTAGACAGAAAGTATCACGTCCAATTATGGATAAGCTTTTGAAGAAAACCTGGACACTACTATATTATCCGACTCACTCAATGGCTCAAGAATCCAATATGAGTCTTGAAGATCTCGAAGATTTCTATTTTAATGCTTGTCTTCAGGATTATTCCAGTATTCATAAAAAACTTGAAAAAATGAAAAAGATTTTGGACAACACAAAAGAAATACATGTTGTAGGAAATCAAACGGATCTTAAGATGAGTTTCAGGAAAAGATATTTCGTTCCTGACACAAGGCAGTTTAATAATATCCCAGCTGGTGAAGTTTTTGGTGCTCCTCTTGAGAATAGTGTGGATGGATATATATACTACGAGTTTCCTAGTATTAGAATGAACAAAGAAGTGAAGGGAATCCGTCTTTGGTTCAAAAAAGGAAAAGTAATAAAATTCAGTGCTGAAAAAGGAGAAGACACTCTAAAAGCTTCCCTGGACATTGATCCAGGGGCGAGAAGAGTAGGAGAATTTTCCATAGCTGCAAATTATGGAATAAAAAGATTTATGAACAATACTCTTTTTGATGAAAAAATTGGGGGGACAATTCATACTGCACTTGGGAAGGCATATGAAGGCAAGGAAGGAGGAGGCAAAAATCGTAGTGCAATTCATTGGGATATTGTGAAAGATATGGGAAGTGGCATATCGGGGGAAAATACTAAGGGTTCGAAAATTGTTGTTGATGGCAAAGTGGTTCTTGTTGATGGAAGAATAATAATTTGATTAAATATCTCAGGAAAAGACAACAGATTTATACGAGAGTACTTATTGAAAAACGAGTAAAGGGTTTCTCCAAATATAGTTCCTCTTTCTCTTGACCAAAGACAATTGTATAATAGTCTGTTGCATGGAGGAAATATCTGGATCAAAAAAAGTACTGCCCGGATTATTGTATAACAAGAGTTTTCTTTCCTTGTGGTGTTCTCAGATCCTGACTCAGGTTGGTATTGGCACTTTTGCTATTTCCATGGCTATTCTTTCTGACCAGGGAGTGCTGAGTGCTGGTTTGAAAGGAACCGCTAGTGGAGTTGGATTGATTGTATTTCTTTCAAATCTTCCGGCTCTTTTTCTGTCGGGTATTGGTGGGGTGATTGTTGACTGGTGGGACAGAAAGAAAATTATGATAGCAGCAAATCTTTTGAGGTTTGTTATTATGCTATTTTTCCTTCTTTTCAGGGGTTGGGAAAGCTTGACAATCTCATACATCGCGATTCTTTTAATGAGCGTTATTCAGCAATTTTTTATTCCGGCAGAAGGATCTACAATCCCAAATGTTGTTTCTACGAAGTCTATTCTTTTAGCGAATTCCCTTTTTTCAATTACTCTTTACTCAACTTATATTTTTGGAATAGGTGGGTCAGGTCAGCTTCTGAAGTTGCTGGGACAGCAGGGAATATTCGTATTTCTTGCAGCACTTTTTCTATCGGGTACGATTGTGCTTTTGTTTGTAAAAATACCTCCACTTGTTGACAGAATAAAACCGGATATTTCGAACTTGTGGAAATTAGTTACAGGGATTTTTGGGTCATGGAAGCAGGGACTTAACTATATTAAAAACAACAGGGTTATGAAATATACACTTTTACATATATTTATTGTACAGGTCGCTGTGCTGACTTCAGTGACAGTAGTTTTCAGAATAGGAAGAGAGCTTTTCGGAATTGATTCTCACAATATCGGTTCTATAATTATTGTTCCTGCAGCTATTGGAGTCTTTTTGGGATTTATTGTTATGAATACATTCGGTAAAAACAGGAGAAAATTTTTAATAATTAATGAGGGTGTCTTTGTAATAGGAATCGGTTGTCTTATGCTTACTGCACTTGCTATATTTAAGGAATTTGCACACATAAAAATACCTTCTTCTCTTGAAATAAGCATGATCTCAGTAGTGCTTATTGCTTTTGGGGCACCTTTTCTTATTATTCCCGCTCAAGCTCTTATACATGAAAAAACAGAAGAGTCTTTCAGGGGTAGGGTGTATAGTGTTTGGATGGCAATAAATCAAACACTGGCATCAATACCAGCTTTTCTTTTTGGCCTTCTTATGGATAAGGTAGTAAACCTGTATGGATTTATGATCCTTGCAACTGTTTCTGTATTGAGTTACGCTGGGGTTTTGAGTCTTATGAGGCACAAGTTAGATACTAAATGATAAAATTATAATTATGTTAAAGAGCTTATTTACAATTATAAATTTCGAAGTTTCCACTCTTCTTGGTTTCTCGGTTATTTCAATAATAGTATTTTTGGGAATACTATGGTTTTTGAGGTTTAGAGACATAGAAAAGCTGGACAGGATTAGGGATGAAGATAGCTTTGATATTGGTCTTTCCGGTGTTTTTGCCGGGCTTTTAACCATTCGAATAGTCGGGTTTACATTAAGCATAGCACATTACAACATTGAAAATATTTTTGATCTGGTTCTGGGTTTTCTAAAGTTCTGGGATGGGAATCTTTATTATCCTATGCTTCCTTTTGGAGTAATACTTGGTTGCTGGTTTTCGGTTTTATCAAAAAAGAGAATAAAAGATACGAGGGGTATTCTTGATAAAGTTGTAATGGCAATTATCCCGGCACATATTCTATTAGTGACAGGACTATTTTTGTCTTCAGCATACTATGGTTGTGTCTATGATGGGATTTTTTCTTTAACCTATACAGAAGACAAAGCAGGTAGATTTCCAGTTCAACTTATAGAAATAATTGGATTGGCTATGGTTTCAATCATTGCTCTTTCGAGATCGATGAGAGAAAAAAAAGGAGTTGTGTCTGGCTTATATTTACTTATTTGGGGATTGATGCAGTCACTTCTAAGATTTATGACGGAAGGATATATTTCAGAAAATGGTATGATTGATTTTGGTCATATACTTGCTATTCTTGTCGTTTTGTCTTCATTCACTTTATTTCCGGTTAAAAAGATTGATAGAGAGCAAAAAGAAATTCAGGAGAAGAGGAGAATATTTCGGCAGAGAGGAGAGGATTCTGGGAAGGATGTGCGAGAAAGAGGGGGATATAATGTTTCTTATGGAGTGAGAGGAAAAACAGGAAAGACTTTTTAGTAGAACAAAGGGAAAATTATAAAATCGATTGTGAGATCAAAGGGCACAATAAAAAGAACTCTGTGGGAATGGATATTACTATTTACGATCATCTTTATTGATCAAACTGTTAAACTTTTTGTAACAATTAATGAAAAAGATTATGTATTGAACAAAGGTGTTGCATTTGGAATTTTTGGCAAAGAAATTCCGATAGGACTTTTGTTAAATTTATTTGGGGTAATTTTGACTATATTTATGATTAAACTTGAAGACAAAACTTATCTTGTTCCCTTGTTAATTTTACTTGGAGCAGGGCTGAGTAATTTGATAGATAGAGTGCTTAGAGAAGGAGTAGTGGACTATATAAATATTGGAATAATTCCAAGCTTTAACATTGCTGATTTATTAATCACTACTTCTCTGATAATAGTTACAATTTTGTTTATTAAAAATAGAAAAAGTGTCAGAAATACAAACTAAAAAAAGAAAATTCAAGGTTGAAAAGAGTGTTGAGGGAAAGAGGCTTGATCTATACCTTACCTTCTACAACAACGATTGGAGTAGGTCTTTCGTGAAAAAACAGATAGAAGGTAATTGCGTAATGATAAATAACACTGTCGAATTTAAGGCAAATTACAGGGTAAAAAAGGGTGATACCATTGAAATTACCCCCAAAATTTTTGATCATCAGGTTGAAGTTGAGCCAGAGGATATTGGATTGGACATTGTATATGAAGATGACAATCTGGTGATAGTTAATAAACCTGCAGGAATGACAGTGCATCCGGCAACAGGAAACTGGCAGGGGACTTTGTTAAACGCTCTACTAGGTCATTATGCTAGTCTTAAAGATGTTGGAATAAGTTTCAGATCTGGGCTTATTCATAGGCTCGATAAAGAAACATCCGGATTGATTATGGTAGCCAAAACAAACGAGGCACTTTGGTATTATTCCAAGCTTTTCAGTGAACAAAAAGTTGAAAAAAAATATTACGCAATTGTGACTGGAGATATAAGTAGTTTGTTTGCAGGTAGAAACGAGCTGGTGGTTAGAAATTTTCTGGGAAGAAACCCAAAGGCAAGGAAAAAATTTGCAGTAGTGGAAAGAGGAGGAAAACTTGCAGAAACAGTATTTAGATCTCTAAGAATATTTGGAGAAGACAGAAAGTACTCTCTTGTTGAGGCCAGTCCCAAGACAGGTAGAACTCATCAGATAAGAGTGCATCTATCTTCTCTTGGTTTTCCGATTGCCGGGGATGTTGTTTATGGTGGAGAAAGGGCACCAAGACTTATGCTGCACTCAAGTTCTCTGACTCTTCCATTCCTGAGAGATGCAAAAGCTGGAAGAAAAAAAACGATAGATATCGGAATACCAACAGAAGTAATGAGCTTCATTTATGATAAAGATTCCAAGGTCAAAATAAAAGATATAATTGAAGATGTTTCTAAAAAAGAAGCGATCCCTTCGGGAAAAAAGAAAGGTAAAAAGACGAGAAGGGACTAAGCCTTTTGCTCAAAAACAAAACATTTTTTCTTCTTTGACAGCCAGGATCAGTAGATTTTGGTATAAAAGAACACACAGTAGATCCACAAAAAGAAAAAACATTTTCAAAGGTAAAGTGGATTCACGGCTAGTTAGGACAGTGTTGGTTATTGTATTCTCTCTTGTTTTTTTCTCTCCAATAATTTTTGTAGTTTATCCAAATATAAAGGGTTTTTACTCAATAAAATTTAGTAGAGAGATTGGAGATCGTAGTGAAAGAGAAGAAGTATGGAAGGGGGAGAGAAGAATAAATGTTTTACTGATTGGACTTGATAGAAAAAATGAGGATATTGCTTTTGTTGATTCACTTTCTGTATTGGCTCTTGACCCGGAGAAAAAAACACTCGGAATTTTTGTTGTTGATCCGGATATCGAGGTCTACATAGCGAGTGAAAACAAACAGTCCTCTCTCAAGAAGCTATATAATTGGGGTAGACTAAGGGAAGAGCCGGTCTGTCTGGATCTTATGGTAGATGCTGTTGAAAGTTTACTTTCAGTCAGAATAGACAGGTATTTGAGTATTGATAAAGAAGATTTCCAGACGCTTCTGGCTGTTTATGGAAAGGTGGAGGTCGAAGTGGTGGAAGAATTGAGGGATGAAGATATTAGAAATGAAAAGGGCATTTTTGAAATTGAGAAAGGAAAGCATAGGGTTGATGAGGAAGATTTTATGTCTATAGTAATGGCCGATACTCAAGGTAGGGATACTAAACATGCTCATCAGTTTTCTGCTATAAAGGGGCTGGTACTGAGTCTTGATGAAATTGACAAGCTATATGAAGTAAAGAACGCATCAGAAGAAATCTCCAGGAGTGTAAGGTCAAATTTTGAACCTGGTGAATTTAGAAGATTAATATGGTTGCTGCGTGAAGTAAGTTTTGACAGAGTAAAAGCAGGTTATACAAAAGAGACATCAAGTTATATGAGTGAGGGAGGAAGGAAAATTCCTATGATTGAGCGTATAGATGAGGATGTAACAAAGATATTTTTTAATGTTGAGGTACAACGTGAGCAAGCAAGGATAGAATTGCTGAATGGCACGGCTGTTCCAGGGATTGGAACAAAAAAGGCCAGATGGATTTCAAATGTTGGTGCTAAGGTAATCAATGTTGGCAACAGCAGAGATCATTATTCTGAGACGATTGTATACACAAAAGAACCAGTAAAATATATCGAGACAATCAAGGAGCTTGAAAATATTTTTGGTACCAAAATTGTTTTAATTGAAAATGTTTTTCCCTACAGGCATACAGGGGATATTGTTGTTGTGATTGGTGACAATGGCATAAATTAGTTTGTTAAATATGATAAACTCAGATGACTGTTTTGAATTATTAAAATAAATATGTCTGGTCACTCAAAGTGGGCAAAAATAAAGAGACAAAAAGGAGCAAATGATGCGGCTAGAGGGGCATTATTTACTAAGTTTAGTCAGGCAATTACTCTTGCGGCTCAGGAAGGTGGTGGCGATCCGAATTTTAATTTTACTTTGAGACTTGCAATTGATAAGGCAAAAGCTGCAAATATGCCTTCTGACAATGTTGAACGTGCTGTAAAAAAGGGAACAGGTGAATTAAAGTCGGGGAGGATAGAGAAGGTGACCTATGAGGCATACGGCCCTGGTAGTATTGCTGTCCTGATAGATACACAGACTGATAATCCAAACAGAACAGTAAATAATGTGCGGACAACGGTTGAAAGTATGGGAGGTAAGATGGCTGGTCCAGGCAGTGTATCTTGGCAATTTGAAGAAAAAGGATTGATATCGGTTATGCCGGCGAAATTAAAAAAATCTGAAAAGTTTGGAAAGGAAGACACATATGAAAAAATTGATAATCAGAGTGCTGAGCTTGAAATGTTTGAAATAGAAGGTGTTGAAGATATTCAGGAGTATTCGGATCAGGATGATGAAGGGAATAATACAGACTACTTCGAAATATTTACTTCAAAAGCTGACCTTGCAAAAGTTCGTGAAGCGGTAGAGAAAAATGGTTTTAAAATAGAAACAGCAGAAATAATAAAAATTGCAAAAGAAAAAGTAGTACTTGCTGAGGACAAAAAAGAAAAAGTAGAAAATTTCATGGAAAGGCTTGAGGAGCTTGAAGATGTGCAAAATGTTTGGACAAATGTAGATCTTAGTTAAGTTGTATGTCTACCCCGGAAATAAAGCAATCAAATTTAATGCTGGCAGATCAGGCAAGGAAGAAAGCCTTGCTGGATAAGAAAAAGCGCAAGTTGTCTTCTATTGTTTTTGTCATTCCTGGAATTTTAATATTCTTTGCTTGTCTTGCTTTTTTTGTATATTTAGCACTCGAGATACAGTTTGACAAAACAAGGGAAAAAGAGCTAAATAAAGCCATCGATGAATTTAGGGAACAGCCAGTTCCAGCTCCAACTGTTAAAGAGGGAAGGTTGTTTTATTATATTTGGGGGTGTGAACTATACAAATATGATATCGATCTGGAGAAGAGTACACTGATTTCTTCAAACGTAGAAGGCTACAAAGATATTTCCTGTATTAAAGATACATTGTTTACTTTCGATCAAACTATTGTTGAATCATATGATAGTACTGGGTCAGCTTCAGAAGTATATATGTTTGATTTTACTTCTGCTGATACTTTGACAAAACTTGAAGTTTCCTCTGAAGGGAATAAACACACTTTTGCATATGACAGTGTAGGCAGAATTGCTTATCAATTTGTTCTGAATGATGCTGTTTATTTGATCAATATGGACACAAAAGAAACAGATAAGCTTTTTCAGACAGGTGGTTTTCCTCCCACTATTTTAACAGATGATGCTGGCTTTTCTCTTAAGCTCAGTCCAGACAGAAAAGCAATTGTTGTTGAAGATACAGTCAGCAAGTCAATTGATCCGACGTCGAGTGAGAGCGGAGAGGAACAAGAGTACTTGTCTGTAAATATCATAGGACTTGATGGGAAGGTTATGGATAGTTTTCAAGGTAAATACGTTCACTGGCTTGATGACAACAGAGTAGTCTATTGGCCCTATAAAAAGGATGAGCCAAACCTTACAATAAGAAATATTAAGACAAAAACACAAGTTGAAGTTCTCCAAGAGTTGGATGATGTCGTTGCCCTTAGTGTTGATACAAAGAATAGTCTTATTTTTGTGTCAACGAAAAGGATTGATGAAAATGGCAATCAGGCTATAGAAAGTCATCTTTATGATAACTCAACTGGAATAGATGTTAAACTGTCGGCAGGTTATGTGGGCATTTCTTATTTATTTGACAATATTGTTGTTGGTTTTAATCCTGGAAAGAGTGGTAATGTTGGGGAAACAAAATCAGCGGGAATAGGGATACTGAATGTGAGTAAAAATGAGAGTAATATAATTATAGGTGAGTAATTAACTGTATCATATTATATGAAGGTACTCGGAATAGATTGCGGGCTTGCAACAACAGGGTGGGCTATTGTTGAGCAGGATAAAAATGTTAAGAGCGGGAAATATAAGGTCTATAGCTATGGAGTAATTACTACTCCTGCAGGAGAGGAAATGTCGTTTCGCCTCAAGAATATTTATGATGAACTATCTGCTCTTATCAAGGAATTTAAGCCTGAGGAAGTTGCAATTGAAAATCTGTATTTCTTTAAAAATCAAAAGACAATAATCACTGTGGGACAAGCTAGAGGTGTGGCTATTCTTTCTGCAGTGAACTCTGGACTGAGGGTCTTCGACTATACTCCTTTACAGGTAAAAATTTCGGTTTGTGGTTATG
Source organism: Candidatus Dojkabacteria bacterium (assembly GCA_016931155.1). Classification (GTDB taxonomy): domain Bacteria; phylum Patescibacteriota; class Dojkabacteria; order B142; family JAFGFJ01; genus JAFGFJ01. The sequence goes on along the minus strand of JAFGFJ010000004.1, from coordinate 32,234 downwards.
GTCGTGCTGAAAAGGTACAAGTTCAAAAAATGGTAAAGTCATTACTATCTCTAAAAAGTATTCCTGAACCTGATGATGCAGCAGATGCACTTGCTGTTGCGGTTTGTCATCTTAGTTGTGTAAGCTGAGAATAGAATTCTCAGAATTCTTTATTGAGTATCTATTATCAGCCAGGTAAAAGCTTCTGATCCTTCTGGAAAAAAAATAACCCTTCTGATATCATTTCTTGTCTCTCTATTGCTACTATGATTGGTTATATTTCGGGGAAAGTAAAATTTATTGGTGACGGTTATCTTATTGTTAACGCAAATGGGGTTGGCTATAAAATCGAGGTTGGGAAAATTTCTTACAGGGAAGAAGATACTGCTGAATTTTTTGTATATACTCACGTTAGAGAACAGGAGTTAAGGCTTTTTGGTTTTGAGACTTCAGAAGAGCTTTCTTTTTTTGAGAGATTGATAACGGTTTCCGGGGTAGGACCAAAAACTGCACTTATTCTACTTACTGAGCTTGGAGTTGGAGGTATAATTGAGGCAATAAAATTAAACAATCCAAAAGGACTCAAAATAAGTGGAGTAGGGGCAAGAACCGCAGAAAAGATTATTGTTGATCTTAAAGATAAAGTTGGGAAGGATACTTATCTCGCAAGAGGAGAGGACTTATCTAGTATAAATATAGATTTGTATGACGAATCCATTGCTGCTCTTATGGTCTTAGGATTTAGAAAAAATGAGATTGATGACAAGGTTAAAAAAGTAATAAAAGAAGATGCAGATGTAAAAACTCCGCAGGATGTAGTTAAAAAATTTCTTCAAAAATAATAATAATGGCTACGGATAGAGTAGTGGATCCACAATTAGAGGGCAATGAGGAAGAGAGAATTGAAAAAAGTCTAAGACCGAGGAATTTTGACGAAGTAATCGGACGTGGAAAAGAAAAAGAGATATTAAAAATAATGATTGACGCGGCAAAGAGCAGAGAAGAGCCAATTGATCACATTTTATTCCATGGTCCTCCTGGGCTAGGTAAAACAAGTCTTGCACACGTTTTGGCAAACGAAATGAAGTCTCCAATTTTTATCACTTCCGGTCCAGCAATAGAAAGACAGGGAGATCTTGCATCTATCCTAACGAATGTTTCAGAAAACGGTATACTTTTTATTGATGAAATACATCGGTTGAACAAAATTGTTGAGGAGGTTCTATATCCAGCAATGGAAGACAGAGCTATTGATATAATAATCGGTAAAGGACCTTCTGCTAAGACTCTGAGGCTTGATCTTCCCAGGTTTACAATTGTTGGAGCGACAACCAGGATAAGTCTTCTTTCATCTCCTCTTAGAGATAGATTCGGAGCTGATTTCAGGTTAGACTTTTATTCACTTGAAGAAATGAAGGAGATTGTAAAACAGAAGGCAAGATTTCTGGATATTGATATTGATGAGGAAGCCGCTGAAGAGATTGCGAAAAGATCCAGAAGTACGGCTAGAATCGCCGTGAGGCTTCTGAAAAGAGTGAGGGATCTAGCTCACGTAGAAGGAGTTGAAATGATTAGATCTGATCTAGCAAGGAAAGCTCTAGACATTATGGATATTGATGTAAATGGACTTGATACATTGGATAGAAAAATTCTAACTACAATTATTGAGAAGTTTGATGGAGGACCGGTTGGTCTTACGACTTTATCAGCGGGGGTTTCCGAAGATATTGAAACATTGTCAAACGTTTATGAGCCATATCTTATGAAGGAAGGTTTTTTGGAAAGAACACCACGGGGCAGGGTAGTAACGAAAAAAGCGTATGAACACCTGGGGTTTGATTATAGTGAAAATACTAATTCACAACAGAAGTTAATAAAATGACAACAAGAACACGATCTGTAGTTATAACAACAATTCTTTCTTTCTTTTTTGTAGGCTTGCAGCTAATCAGTTTTGAATTTATAACGGAAGAAGAAGTTTTGCACTATTTTATCAGATCCGCACTTCTATCATCTATCATGCTTCTAGGTTTCTACTGGACTATCAACTTCAATATGAATCGTGGGAGATTCCTTTCTGTGCTTACCTTTCCATCTGTTATAACTTTTATTTTTTCCTTTTTCTCTGAGCTATTGCTATTCACATCGTTTAGAGGGCTTGGAAGAATTCCATTTTTAGTGGTTTCAGGTCTGTTGTTCTGGTTGGTAAGCTATATTACTATCCTAACGGGAAATATTTTGAATGTTTCTGTTCTTACAAAGATCCCATTGGGGCAGGCTGGAAAAGCTGCACAGTATGTTTTAATTCTGATTGCATCTTACCTCGGTTATTCAATTCTTTTTTCTTTAGGAATATCTCCAGTTATCAGGCTGGGTCTTATATTTATGCTCACTTTTTATCTGACATATTCAGGTTTCTGGATGATACAGCTTAGTAAGTCACAACTAACACTCTCAGTTTCAATCATTTCTTTCACTGTGCTTTTTGCCTCTTTTGTTCTTAGTATTTGGCCGCTGTCTGTTGCGTATGTTGCTCTAATCCTCAGTGTAATAGTCTATATGACCCTTGGTGTGGGTCTAGAGATTAGGGAGAGAATTGGGTTTTTTACCTGGATAGAATACAGTTTCCTTTTCCTTGTTATTCTAATAATTGCAGTTCTTTTTGCACCATTTGGCATCAACGGGACGCTTCTTTAAAGAAATATTTCAGTCAGTTTTTTATCTGGTTATGAAGTATGGGTATGGGGTAGGGGAGTTGGTAAAAAATGTTGATCAACTTCATATATAAGAATGATATAACCTATAGTTTTTTGTGGATAACTATAGGTTAATAATAATATAGGAATAAATGCAAAGAATGAATCAGAAGATAGCATGTTTTATGAGAAAGGTATTAGAAAAGGTAGAAAGAATTACTCAAAAATGTCATAAAGCCCTAATACCACTCTTTTTTGCCATTTATGTCTATTGTAAAGTGAAAAGAAACTGTGTATAATCACCCTTATACTCAGTAATGAGGACGGGAAGGAAGAGAGGGGGGAAATTCTCATTGTTATTGTTTTGCTTGTATTTACCTTTGTTATTCAGCTATTTGTTTACAGGATTGTTGTAATTTCAATTTATTTACTTATATTAGCCCTTACTCTTATCTACCCTATAATATGTAATGTCACTCAGTAAAACACTGGAAAGCCTTGCTGGGGAGGCTTTTAAGCCCCTACCCCGATTAAAACAACTGTGTAGCAAAGGTTCTGGGGCTTTTGGTCTTCTGTAGGTTTGTATTTATTAAAGTATTGTTTGAGCTTCTTATAAAGGCAGCGTATAACAGAAATGTTGAGTGTGCTTGAATCCTTGTTTAATAATGAATTATGCTATATGAAGTAAGTAAATGTTATTTGTGAGAGAATATCTATTAGAAATATTATTAGTTTTGATTATGGGAAAAGTACAACTGCCATATAAGGATGAATTTCTACTTGATCTCCTTAATAATAATTACAGCAAGGAAACAATTGAAAACTATGAAAGAGATCTAACCTTGCTCGAAGCCTTTTTGAACTCAGAAGGAATTGAGTTTGAACAAGTAGATAAAAATATCATAAGTCAATTTAAAGGATTCTTAAGACAAGGCAGGCATTTAATTATTCTGAAAGAATACAAGGGGCTGGAAACTACCAATGGTCAAGGCGATTCGAGGTTATCGAGCCCTGTTGCCCCTAAAACTAATTCTGGTAAAGTTGGTGCACTGGATAGTCGTTCAATTAATCGGATTTTATCATCGCTAAGATCATTTTTAACATATTTGATAAATTTTGATCACAAAGTACCGGTTCCTCCTGAGGCGGTGAAACTAATAAAAACTGAAAGGAAGATTTCACAGGTTGCTGAGCTGAATGAACTTATTAAACTTATTGAAGCTCCTGAGGAATATGAGAAAAAGAAAAAAGTAAGATTTAGAAATCGTGCGATGCTAGAGGTTTTGTTTTCGACAGGTATGAGGATTTCTGAACTTACTAATCTAAATCGCGAACATATCAACTTGAAGGGAGAGTCTGAAGAAATAAAAGATGCCAAGATATTTATATTGGGGAAAGGAAAAAAACAGAGGTTTGTTTATTTAACTCCTCGTGCAAAGACTTATCTGGGAAGGTATTTGGGTATACGTGATGACCAATACCCGGCTCTTTTTATTCCTTATAGAGGAGGAAGAAGAGCCAAAGCTCAGGAAGATTTATATAAGGTAAGAGTATCTACAAATTATCTTCAAGCCAAAATAGTTGAATACAGGAAAAGGCTTGGGATAATTGCTCCCACCAGTGCTCACAGTTTGAGACACGGATTTGCTACATATCTTGCGGAACAAGGGGCAAGTCCGGCTGCAATTCAGCATTTATTAGGACATGAATCCCTCCAAACTACAACTCGCTATGTACACGCTAGTGATAAGTTTGCAGAGGATACTCATCAAAAGTACCATCCACTTAAAGAAGATTGAATTTAAGAAGGTAATTCACTAAATCAAGAGGGTGGGGTATTGTAAACTAAAATAGAAAGACAGCTCTAATATTTGGCTGCTCTTCTCTACCCTATTTTATTTCCACTATCTGGTAGAACTGTCTACCAGCTGGTGTTTCCAATAATATAGTTTCTCCTTTTTTCTTTCCAACAAGTGCTATGCCAAGTGGTGAGCCTGAGGAAATATAGCCACGGCTGGGATCAGCTTGAGCCGAAGGAACAATAGTAATCTCTTTCGTTAAACCTCCTATCTCTAGAGATACCGCATTTCCCATATCAACTATACTTGTGGTGTTGTTCTCCCTATATGTATCCAGGTCATCCTCAATGTCAGCGATCTGCTGAATAAGCATAGTTTTTTGATCCAAAAGATCTCGAGTTACGGCTACGTCTTCTTCCTGATCCTCCCTTCTCGAAATATCAATATCATTTGTGATTGACTGAAGCTCTATTTTCAATTCATCCAGCTTGCTCTTTAACTCGTCTCTTAGATTTGACATAACACATTATCATAAAAAATAAAAAAAACCTCCCTGTTCACTTTGCTTAGGGAGGCGGATCAAATAGACAATTTATAACCTCCCTACGCAGAATCAATTAATACTGCTACAATATCAACAATTTTCTTAGAATATTTACTCATTATCATTGCAGGTTTGTACCCACTAAAACGACCTCTATTTTGCAACGTTACATATTTGCCTTTATATTTATGAAATATACTCTATGTAGTTGCCAACGAAATACACTCTGGAGATGTTAGCTTTAATTTTCGAAACTGTCAATAATTTTGGGGAAAAACCTGCTATATAATAGCAATAGCTGCAACCTTGTCTCCTTTGTTGAGTTTCATCAAAATTACTCCGGCTGTTTGTCTGCTTCTCTCCGGAAGCTGCACTGTCGGGATTCTAACCACTTGCCCGTGTTGGCTGACTATTAGAAGTTCAAGATCAGGGTGATCTAAAATTCTTGCGGAAGCAAGGGTTCCTGTTTTATCGTTTGTTCTTGCAGCAAAAACACCACCACCACCTCTTCTTTGTAGTGGAAACTGCTCCAGTTTTGTTATTTTTCCGAAGCCGTTCTCCGATATTGTAAGCATAAAGTCTTCTTTTTTCCGAATTACATCCATTGCAATTACCTCATCTCCTTTTGTTTTCATATTTATCCCTTTAACTCCCATTGTAGCTCTTCCAGTCGGTCGGACATCTTTTTCATGGAAGTGGATTGACTTGGCGTTTTTGGTTATCAGAAGAATTTCACAATTTCCTGTTGTTGGCTTGACCCAGGCAAGCTCATCGTCTTGATCGAGTTTTATGGCTATAAGACCGTTATTTTTTATGTTTTCGAAATCGGCAAGACCTGTCTTTTTCACTGTGCCTTTTCTTGTTGCCATAAACAGGTGTTTATACTTCTTTCCCGATTGCTCAGATTCCATCTCCTGCTCTTGTTTCACGTCTTCTCCCAGTACCCCCTCTTTGGTTTTTGTAAGTATGCTTGTAACCAGCTCTCCCTGTTCTATGTTTATGAGGTTAATAACAGGTTGTCCTTTAGCTGTCCTTCCAAACTCTGGTATTTCGTATACCTTCTTTTGGTAGACTTTACCTCTATTTGTGAAAAATAAGATATCATCGTGTGTGCTACAGCTGAAAATATGGCTGACTGCATCATCTTCCTTGGTTTCCATACCCCTTACTCCTTTTCCTCCCCTTCTTTGTATTTTGTAGGTAATATCTTTGATCCTTTTTATGTAGCCTTGCTCACTAACCGTAACAATCACATCTTCCTTTGCAACCAGGTCTTCTTCACTAAACTCGTCTACTCCTCCCTTAAAGACTTTTGTTCTTCTTTTGTCCCCATATTTTTCTTTTACTATTTGCAACTCATCGTTAATGAGTTGCAGGATCTTCTCAGGACTTGAAAGAAGCTCGAGTAGTTCATTGATATGAAGTTTTATTTGTTTGTATTCGTCCTGGATCTTCTTTCTTTCCAATGCTGCAAGCCTTCTGAGTTGCATGTCGAGTATTGCCTGTGACTGGATTTCACTGAGCTTGAACTTCTTCATTAAGTTTGCTTTCGCCATATCAGCGTCTTTTGACTCTCTGATAGTCCTTATTACCTCATCCAGATGATCAAGGGCGATCATTAATCCCTCAAGGATATGTTCCCGTTCTCTTGATCTGGCAAGATCAAATTCGGCCCTCCTAATTGATATCTCCTGCCTGAACGTAATGAAAAGCTCCAGTATTCTCTTGAGGTTCAAGACCTTCGGTTCTCCGTTTACAAGAGCCAGCATATTGGCATTGAATGCCTTCTGCATCTCAGTATACTTATATAGCTTATTAAGGATTGTTTTTGGTTTTCCATCTCTTTTTACTTCAACGGCTATTCTTATACCTTCTCTGTTAGATTCGTCCCGAATGTCTGCAATACCCTCTATTTTTTTCGCTCTGACAAGCTCTGCCATTTTGGCAACAAGTCTTGCTTTGTTTACTTGATAAGGAATTTGAGTAATAATAATCTGGAATTTTCCTCCTTTTCCCTCCTCAATTTCTGCCACAGCACGAATCAAAATTCTTCCTCTACCTGTTGCGTATGCCATTGCAATTTCCTTTGCGTCATAAATCTGAGCACCAGTAGGAAAATCAGGTCCTGGAATAAATCTCATAAGTTCATCTACCTCTATTGTGGTAATAAACTCAGGAAATCTCCCACCGGGCAATTTCTCCAGATCCTGCAATGTTCTTATGTTTTCAAAATATTTACTGGCTCCAGTTTTTCGGCTTTCTTTCCACTCATTCCCCTTCTCTACCATTGCAGTAATAGCATCAATGAGTTCGGTCAGATTGTGTGGAGGAATTTTTGTTGCCATGCCAACTGCAATTCCATCACCACCATTCAAGAGGAGGTTTGGAACAACAGCCGGAAGTACCGAGGGTTCTTTTCTTGATCCGTCATAGTTGAGTATATATTCGACGGTACTTTTATCCAAATCATCCATCATTGCCCATGACAAGCGTGACATCCGAGCCTCTGTGTATCTCATTGCGGCGGCGTTGTCCCCGTCAATTGAACCGAAGTTTCCCTGTCCGTCCACCAGTGGATAGCGCATATTAAAATCCTGTGCCATTTTTACCATCGTAGGATAGACAATAGCTTCTCCATGCGGGTGGTAGTTTCCTGAAGTATCTCCAGCAATTTTCGCACTTTTTCGGTATCTTCCGCCTGGTGCGAGGCTGAGATCTTTCATAGTGACTAATATTCTTCTTTGTGAAGGCTTGAGTCCGTCCCTAACATCTGGAAGAGCACGAGCTACTATTACGCTCATCGCATAGTTGATGTAAGAGCGTTTCATTATTCCGGAAATATCCTGATCAATTACTCCACCCTTTCTGATTCCTTGAAGAGGGAAATCGATCGGGTTTTCCTCCTTGTTTTCATTAACGTTGTTTTTCTCGACTACAGACTGTTTCACGCTATTTAAGCCTGTTTCGTCGTTCTTTGACCCATTTTGAATTTTCTTTTTCTTTATTTCTTCTTCCTCAGGGTTCTTATTCTTTTTTGTATTATTATCTGCCATTATTAAAATTCTAAACGTCTAGATCAGCATCGGTGCTGTGTGTCTGAATAAATTTCTTTCTGGGTGGAACTTCATTCCCCATAAGCATTTCAAAAGTTCTGTCTGCATCCTCTGCATCATCAATATTTATCTGCTTTAATACTCTGCTTTCCGGGTTCATGGTGGTCTCCCATAGTTGTTCAGGGTTCATTTCTCCCAGTCCCTTGAACCTCTGTACTTGTTTTGGCTCTTTCCCTTCCTTTCTAAGTCTTTTTAGTGTATCCTCCTTCTCTTCTTCAGAGGTTACGTAATAAAATTCGTCTTTTCCCATTTCTATTCTGAAAAGTGGCGGTTGAGCTACATATAAATAGCCTTTTTCAATAAGTGGTCTCAAATGTCTGAAAAAGAATGTTAAAACAAGCGTTGTAATGTGTTCTCCGTCAACATCGGCATCATTCATCAAGATTATCTTGTGGTATCTGAGTTTGTTCTCATCCAGTGTCTCTCCAACTCCAGCTCCAAGCGCAATAACAAGATCCTTTAACTTTTCATTTCCAAGAGCTCTGTCAATTCTATATTTTTCACTATTTATAGGTTTTCCGGACAGTGGCAAAACTGCTTGAGTATGCCTGTCTCTGCCCTGTTTTGCAGATCCTCCTGCCGAATCTCCCTCAACTATATAAATTTCGGCATTCTCGGGGCTTCTTGATGAGCAGTCAGCGAGTTTTCCTGGAAGTGTTCCCCCTTCAAGTGCACCTTTCCTTATTACGGCCTCCCTTGCGGCTTTCGCCGCTCTTCTTGCTTTGCTTGCCAGTACAGCTTTCCCGACCATATTCCTCCCATCAGTCGGGTGCTCTTCAAGAAATGTTTTTAAAGATTCTTCTACAATGCTTCTGACAACTGGTCCGACTTCCGGATTGTTTAATTTTATCTTTGTTTGACCTTCGAATTGCGGATCAATTACCTTAACTGAAATTATTGCAGTAAGACCTTCCCTCGTGTCTTCTCCCTGCAGTTTAATCTCCTTTTCTTTCTCTGTAGCTATCGATTCAAAATATTCATTTAAAGACTTTGTAAGTGCAGTTCTGAATCCTGCAAGATGAGTTCCTCCTTCTGGATTAAAAATATTGTTCGCAAATGCGAAAACTCTTTCCTGAATATCATCGGTATATTGGAGGGCTACTTCTACTTCTATGTCATCTGTGCTTTTCTTAACGTGGTAGATGTTTGAGTGTATTGTTGTATTTGTCTTGTTTATATATTTGACATATGACTTGAGTCCTCCCTCAAAGTGAAAAGAATAATATCTTGGCAGAGAGGCATTTGTTTCGAGCCTGTCTGCATCACTTCTAAGATCCTGGATATTCATTGTAATTCCCCCTGTGAGGTACGCTTGCTGTCTCAATCTTGTAAGAATTATCTTCAGGTTGAATTGGGAGGTTTCAAATATTTCTGTATCGGGCTTGAATGTGATAATAGTTCCCGTCTTCTGGTCTTTTTCTCCAGGAATCGATTTTACATCGTATTGCGGGATGCCCTGTTTGTATTCCTGAACGTATATCTTTCCTTCTCTCATAACCTGGGCTTTGAGCCATGAACTAAGCCCGTTTACTACCGAGACTCCAACTCCATGGAGACCTGAGGAGACTTTGTAAGTATCGCTGTCAAACTTTCCTCCTGCGTGAAGTACTGTAAGTACTACTTCAAGGGCGCTTTTCCCGGTTGTTTTATGCTTATCAATAGGTATCCCCCTGCCGTTATCTTTCACACTCACTGTCCCATCGCTATGAAGTATTACGTCAATCTCGTTTGCAAATCCTGCTAGTGCTTCGTCAATTGCATTGTCAACTACTTCCCATATGAGATGATGAAGTCCTACCATACTAGTATCTCCAATGTACATTGCGGGCCTCTTTCTCACTGCCTGCAGTCCTTCGAGTACTGTTATTTTTGAAGCATCATAATTTGAAGACTTGTCAGCCATGGTTAAACAAGCATTTTAACTCGAAAAAATCCTTAAAGAAAATACAGTCCCCGTTTCGGACGGGGAAAGTTTAATAAAAGCGGTTAATTAACCTGTTTATTGTAGCAGAAAAACTAGAAGAAAGTAAATTTTTCATCGGAACTATGTAGTCACCGGAAAACTAACTATTTTTTTCCCCTTTATCTTTACCATAACAGGACTTAACTAGTTCCTCAAAAAATCTCCCGATACAAAAGTGGTGATAGTGATCTAAAAATGCTCTAAAATAACACCTTGCGTCTCGCTTGTCATTTCCATAAACTATTTTGTATTAAGCATATCCAGTCGCTCCAGCTATTTTTTCTTAAACCCATCCAGGGCTCTCAGTATTTCCATTGGCACAGCAAATACTACAGTGTTTGACTGGTCTGAGGAGATGTCATTGATTGAGTTCAATGTTCTGAGATGAAGTGCTCCGGGTGCTGTTGCCATTGTTTTTGCTGCTCTGGCAAGATTTTGTGAAGCGATAACTTCTCCTTCAGAGTTTATTATCGTAGCTCTCTTTTCTCTTTCCGCCTCAGCCTGTTTTGCTATGGTTCTCTTCATGGTATCGGGGAGGATTACATCTTTCAGTTCAACTCCCTGGATTTCTATTCCCCACTCTTCAGTTGTCTTTTCCACTATTTCCTCAATCTTTTGAGCAACTTTGTTTCTGTGAGCCAGTAGTTCGTCCAAAGAAAATTCTCCAACAATAGTTCTCATTGTTGTTTCAGCAAGCTGGGAAGTTGCCCATGCAGAACTCTCAACTATTATTATTGATTTTGCGGCGTCATTAATTTTGTAATACAGAACTGCACTGATTTTTGTTGATACATTATCTTTTGTTATTGCTTCCTGTTCCGCAAGATCAACAGTTTTTGTTCTTATATCTATTTTGGAAAGTCTCTGGGCAATTGGGATTACAAATGTGAGTCCAGGTCCAACAACTTTTGAGAATCTTCCAAAAGTAAAAAGAACCCCTCTTTCGTATTCATTTATGACCCTTATATTTCCGATTATCATTAAAAAGAATAAAAAGCCAATAACACTCAGACAAGTGAGAAAAAATCCAAACTCCATCTTAGTAAAATAAAAAATAAAAAATAAAAAATAAAAAAGAGTCAGTTAATCTGCTTTAAGTTGTTTTTTCTTGAACAGTTTCCTGACTGCAAAAACTTCTGTCTCCGCAATTATTGGCAGGGAGTAAGTAATAAGTGCAATCGTTAGAATACCGATTGTGTCCAGAAGTACGTCTCTTGCGCTTGCCATTGATTTATCAACAAAGCTCTGATGATATTCGTCAACAATTGCATATAATATGCTCAAGAGAACTGCAATAAAAAGTAGAAGTGTCTCTACAATAAATACAAATTCTGTGTCCTCTGATTTTTCTTTTCTTGTTCTCCAGAATGCAAGTCTCTCTACTCTAAATTTGAACGAAGTAAGAAGTGCACGGTAGATTAAAAGAAATAGAAAGCCAAAAGCCAGGAGTTGTCCACCCGCTCGAAGCAATGGTTCTGTGTCGTTTCCAGTCAGACTGAGTCTTGGAATTGAAGAAAGCCACCAGATAAATCCCATCCAAAGGAACACGGTTCCCCAGAGATAAATTAGATAAATAGTTCTATTGAATTGAGACTTGTTCATTTTTTGATTTGTCTGAAGTATAAATATTTTCCTATATTTAGAGCAACTTGGCAAATAATAAAAGGGGAATCATTTCCAATGGATTAATAGATCAAATATGTCTTGAAAATTTCTCTGAAGTGAGTCTCAGTTGTCATTAAAACTGTTTGAGTATTTGGAGAAAAGAGATGATCATCTGCCGGAGAATTATTCATTCAGATTCAGCATTAAATTTTCAAGAACAAGCCTCACATTTACGTTTTCGTTTATTGCATTCATTGTGTAACTGAGCAGCTCCAGGACTTTTTTATTTTCAGGTCTGTTTTTTAAATCATCTCTATAGAATTCGATGAAACTTCTTAGTAGATTATTTACTTCGGACCTTTTCTCACCGGGCTCCTTTATTCTTGAGATTTTTTCAGCTAGCTCAAATCTTTCATAAAGATTCATTTTCAGGATTTCAGCAGGATCATAGTTAATTTGCTTTTCTTCCTGCGAATTAATTTCGAAAAGTCGGCATCTTGAAAGGATTGTCGGTAAAAGCATTCCGTGATTAGCTGTGGAAAGGATTATGAAAGTTCTGTCCGGTATATCTTCAAGCGTTTTCAGGAAAGCATTCTGTGCTTCTAATGTCATATTTTCTGCTTTTTCAATGATTGCGACTTTTCTTTTTGACTGGTAGGGTTTGTATTTTAACCTGGCAATCAATCCCTTAATGTCATTTATTCCTATTGAATTTCTGTCTGATATTTCAAGTCTTAATATGTCAGGATTTTCTTTTCTTCTCTCCTCCCCCATTATTTTCCTGGTGAGTTCGCTAACAAGATATTTTTGAAGTTCCAGGTTTTGTGTGGAAACAATAATCGATAAAGAATCTATATCATCAAAATTTGTGTTTTTTATTGTCCTTTCAATGATTTTGCTGGAAGGCTGAATTGACATCGAATAGTAATTTACTTACGATAGAATAAGTAATTTTACTCCTTCAGTCAAAGGAGCTGTTTGTTGTGAATAAATCTGTCCATGCCCGGCAATGTCAATAATACAAACTCAAGTTTAGATTCGAACCTTCAAGCTCTCGTTCAGGGTGCTCCAGTAAATGGATCTGCTCCGGACAAGGGAGTTTCTCCAGCAGGATTAAATCAACTATCAAACACATCTGGTCAGAATCCTGTTCCTGCAGAAGTCCCTGCTGCAGTGGGGTCAGATGCTGGTGCAATACAGACCGTTTCTACACAAGCTCCGGTGTCTGCTCCGGTATCTTCTCCGATTAGTCACGGAACCGGGGCAATTAATGTCCTTTCAAAGCTTATTGAGAAAGGAGTTATTGATACTGAAAAGTATAAAGCATTGAAGTTTGAGTCTGCCAGTACCGGAAGAAGTGCTGAATCTCTGGCGGTGGAGAAAGGTTTGATTTCTGAAAATGATCTTTTCAAGACGAAATCGGAGATAACAGGGATTCCCTTTATTGAGCTTGGTGAGCTAGTAATTTCCACTGAAATAATACAAAAAATTCCTTTTGAAGCGGCACAGAAAAACAGTGCAATTGCCTTTGAGCTGGTTGGTGATTACATAAAGGTGGCAATGACCGATCCGATTGATATCCAAAAGGTCAATTACATCGAAGCTGTTATCGGCAAGAAAATAGCACCCTATTATGCTACTCCTACAGATATAAAGAAGGTACTTGATACAAAGTACAGTGTAAAAATTGAAGAAGAAGTAACCGAGGCACTTGAAGATGTCGGTGAAGCTTTTGTGATAGGTCCGGTTATCGGGAAAGAACAGGATTTATCCGGGGCAGACTTAGGATCTGCTCCTGTCTCGAGGATTGTAAATATGGTTCTTGAGTATGCTACCAGGTTTAACGCTTCTGATATTCATATTGAGCCCCGTGAAAGTAAGGTAGCAGTCAGATATAGACTAAACGGGGTTTTGTCTGAGAGGTTAACGCTTCCCCGGAAGCTTTCAAGCTCTATTGTCTCAAGGCTGAAAATTCTTTCAAATTTAAAGATTGATGAACATCGAGTTCCTCAAGATGGCAGGTTTCAGATTAAGGTTGCTGATAGAGCTGTAGATATAAGGATTTCAATCATGCCCTCAATATATGGAGAGAAGGTTGTAATGAGGCTTCTTGAAAAAGGAGGAGGGATTATGAATCTCGAAGATACTGGACTGAGAGGTACTTCACTGAAAACATATAGGGAAGCACTGGCGAAAACTCAAGGGATAGTTCTTGTGACAGGTCCAACAGGAAGTGGAAAAACCCAGACTCTTGCAAGTTCACTTAAGATACTAAATACGCAGGAAGTAAATATAATGACTCTTGAGGATCCGGTTGAAATAAGAGTAGAAGGGGTTACCCAGGTGCAAATAAATGAAGAGGTAGGTCTTTCTTTTGCGAATGGTCTTCGATCTTTTTTGAGGCAGGATCCGGACATAATAATGGTGGGAGAAATTCGTGATGCTGAAACAGCTGCCCTTGCAGTACAGGCGGCTCTCACAGGTCACCTGGTTCTGGCGACTCTTCATACCAATAGTGCGGCAGGGGCTCTTCCCCGTCTTCTTGATATGGGGGTTGAACCGTTTCTGCTTGCTTCTACTATTAATGTTTCAGTCGGTCAAAGGCTTGTGAGGAAAATCTGCGAAAACTGTAAGGAAAAATATATCGCCCCACCTCCAATAGTTGAAAAAATACATAAAGTCCTGGCGGGTCTCAAGGGATTTGATATGTTTTCTTATCCGAAATCTTTTGATCCTGCTTCTGTACCTGGCAAAGTAAGCACTAAGGATACCAGCCAGATACCTTCGTCGGAAATTATAAAAATGCAGGCAGTAAAACCTCCGAGTAATGAGGTATACCTATACAGAGGAAAGGGTTGCCCGAAATGTGGAGACACCGGGTATCAGGGAAGGATGGCGATATTTGAGACTCTTGGATTCAATGAGAAAATTGGCAGACTTGTTATGGAGCACCGTTCTGTAGAGGAAATTGAGAAGATGGCTATTGAAAAGGGAATGGAAACGATGATTCAGGATGGTTTTATGAAAGCTCTTGATGGACTTACTACTGTAGAAGAAATATTGAGAGTGGCAAATAAATAATCGTGGATGAACCGGCACAATTAAATAGATGAGAAATAATTGAAAACATACAGGTGTTAATAAATATCGAAAAATCTGTTAAATTGTCTGAGACAAATTACTAAAGTAAAAAATTAATTATTAACTGTCCAAAATGCCCTTTATAAGTATTGCAAAGAAGAATGATGGAGATCAGAAGATTACTCCTGCTGAGCCAGTAGTTACAAAAGCTGGAATGGCTGGAGGTCAGCAAAGTCCTGTGGATAATACTCCAACACAGGATAAAAATGGGATTTCGGTTGAGACCGGAGTTGAGTCAGAAGAAATGAAAGCTCCATCAGAGTCTTACAATAATGGTGAAATTGAGCATGAGGAAAGCAAAAAAGTTCCAACGATGTTGCCAGGACAAGAGGTTAATATTACGGGGGAAGGAGTCAAGGAGATAAAGGGTCCTCCCCTTCCAAGTGATTCTTCAGAACAAGTTGACATTTCTTCTGTTTCGTCTGACCTTCCAGTTGGTACTCAACAAACATTGGCAGGTGAGCAGGCGGGAAATAACCCGGCTCCATCTTTAGAAGCTCTTGTAGAAAATTCCGCAAATACTGCTCCGGTGGAGGGATCTGTTGGTGAAACTTTGCCCCCTTTGAGTGAAACTTTGGAAGAAACAGTGAGTACAAGTTCTGGAAATGAAGTGAAGACAGCGGGTAAGGAATTGCAACAGATGGAAGTGACTTCGGCTATCTCCGGAGAATTACCTGAGGAGCTTCCTGCTATAAGTAGTGAAGTTAATACGGAAGATCTTGAATCTCCAGCATTCGAACGAATAAAAACTATCTCTATGGATTCCGAGCCAAATGATATGGAAATTAATGAAGAAACCGGAACGCCTTCTGAAGAAGAAGTCCTGGCTCAGAGTATAGATCCAAATACAGCGACCATAGAAAGGTATTTTGATCTCGTACTTTTGAAGAATGCATCTGATTTGCATTTTGGGGTTGGTTATCCGGTCTTTATGAGGGTGGACGGAACTCTTGACAAGGTAGGTACTGCAATTTTAGAAGGGAAACATATAGAAAGGTTCATTTCTTCAATACTGACTGAAGATCAGAAGAAAACTTTGAAAGAAACAAAAGAAGTAGACTTGTCTTACGAGTATGGAGAGAATGCAAGATTTAGGATTAATGTCTATCACGAGAAAGGAAATATGGCTGCTGCATTCAGGTTCTTGCCTTCGAAGATTCGAACTATACAGGAATTGAAACTTCCTCAAATTGCCAATGAATTTATTGAGATACCACAGGGATTTGTTCTAGTAACCGGTCCTACTGGAAGTGGTAAAAGTACTACTATTGCTGCAATGGTTCAGGAGATAAATTCAAAACAAAGAAAACATATTATTTCAATAGAAGATCCTATTGAATATGTTTATCCCAAAGGAGCATCTCTTGTCGATCAAAGGGAAATGCATAAAGATACATTGAGCTGGGATAATGCTCTAAGGGCTGTATTGAGACAGGATCCAAATGTTGTGGTTGTGGGAGAGATGCGGGATTTTGAGACTATTGCAGCAGCTATTACAGTTGCAGAAACTGGTCACCTTGTGTTTGCTACTTTGCATACAAACACTGCAGTTCAGACAATAGACAGAATAATTGACGTCTTTCCTCAGCATCAGCAGGCTCAGATCAGATCACAGCTTTCAAATGTAATTTCTGCTGTTATTTCACAAAGGCTTATCCCTGTAAAAAGCGGTGGAAGGCGTGCTGTAACTGAAATAATGATTGGGACACCTGCTGTTAGAAATGCTATTCGTGAGGGAAAGACCTATCAGATAGATAACATTATTCAGACGAGCTTTGATGTGGGAATGGTTACTCTTGAAAGATCTCTTGTTGATCTTATCAGAGAGGGAGAAATTTCTGTGGAAGATGCTCAAAAGCATACGACAAGACCTGAAGAACTTGTTAGACTTATGAAGAAAGCATAATGGCAAACTTTAGATATATTGCTACAAAAAAAACGGGTGAAAGGATTGAGGGTGAGATGGAGGCAACATCCAGAGAGGAAGTTCTTAATGCTCTTCATGGGCAGGATCTTATTGTGGTCAATATAGACGATAGTATCGGTTTTAGCCTCAAAAAAATTGGCAGCGTGCAGATAGGAGGGATTCCTCTCAAGGACAAAGTATTTTTTACAAAACAAATGTCAGTAATGCTTTCTGCGGGTCTCCCTATTACCCAGTCACTAGATATCCTGGTTCAGCAGACAACGAATGAAGGGTTTAGAAATGAGCTAAATAGTATTTTGGAGGAGGTAAAAGGTGGGAACACACTCTCTTCTGCTTTTTCCAAGCGCAAATCGATGTTTAATGAGGTTCAGCTTAGTCTTTTGAGAGCTGGAGAACAAAGCGGAAATCTCTCAGAAGTAATAACACAAATCTCTATTGATCTTGAAAAATCGAATGATATACAGTCAAAGATAAGGAGTGCAATGATCTACCCTGTTATTATCCTTGTAGCTGTAGTAGTAGTTCTTTTTGTAATGATACTGTTTATGGTGCCTGCTGTTGAAGAATTGTATGCTGATTTTGGGGGAGCAGAACTTCCAATTGTTACCAGGCTACTTGTAGCTTTCGGAAATTTCGTAAAAAGCCCCATCGGATTTATTTCAATTGTTGGGGGCACTGGATTGATTATTTTTGCCTTCAGGTATTACAGAGGGACGAAGAGCGGAAGAGAGTTTACTGATAAGCTTCTTTTAAAAATCCCGGTTTTTGGTCCTTTGAATACAAAAATTCAAATTACTCAGCTCACAAGGCTGACACATATGCTTCTAGTAAGCGGTATTCCTATAATTGATACAATAAAAACAGTAACAAATTCGATGTCGAACATTCACTTCCAAAATGCACTTTCTTCTGCTGCAGAAGATGTAAGTAAGGGAATTCCCCTTGCAGTACCTCTTTCCAAGAGTAAATATATTCCTCTTATTGTCAGTCAAATGATTGCGACAGGAGAAGAAACTGGTAGTCTCGATCAGATTCTTGAAAGTCTTGCCGAATTTTACGACAATGAGGTAAATCAGATTACCAACAATTTGACAAAGCTTATGGAACCTCTTATTCTTTTGTTTGTAGGGGGGTTGGTCGGGCTTCTGGCAGTTGCAATCTATCTTCCTATTTATCAGATCGGACAGTTCGTTCAATAAAAATTTGTTTTAATTTAGTTTATAAAATTTATACTCATGAAAAATAAAAAAGGGTTTACTCTTGTTGAACTTCTTGTCACGATGGCAATAATAGCCGTGATACTTGGAATGACCGTATTTGGGATAAGTCTTGCACAGAGGGCTTCGAGGGATGCTCAAAGAAGAAATACTGTTGACGATATTGCTATGGCAATACAGAGCTACTACGAGTTGTACAATCAGTATCCTGAATCAACAGACATAGACTTTCAAAGCAATAAGGTTGTTCTTGAAAGAAATGGGAATGTGTTTATTTCTGTTGAGTTGAAGGGAATAGCAAAACAGGTAGGGTTTAATCTTGGTGGAGGCGATACTGATGCAAATGGAACAAGGTATTGTTATGAGAGGACATCAGGTGGATACGCTCTTGGTGCTGTCCTGGAAAATGGTGAGTGGTTTGAGGAAGGGGCTGATGTAAATGCTTCCTGCGAGCAATTATTTGGAAGACCATAATTTAAGCTTATTGTGGGAAATACAACCGGATTTGATAAAAAGGGTTTTACTCTGATAGAGATAATAGTTGTTGTTGCAATAATTGGGGTGCTGACTGTTATGTCGGTTTTTGGAGTTGGGGTTCTTCAGAGATCTTCGAGAGATTCCCTAAGGCTTAAGGCTCTTGAGGAAATAAAGTCTGAAATTACAAGAGTACAGACACAGACCGGGAGAATCCCGACTGAGGGAGATATTACCTGGGGTGAAGAAGAGATAATAATTGCTGGAAGAAATATTGAGCCTAGAAAAGTAAAAGTTGAGGGGCTTGTCAAACCGAAAGGGGGGGGCGCAAGTCTTTGCAGTCCAACTTTGGAAAGCGATAGTTCAGGAACTGTCTATTGTTATAAGGTTGAGAGAGACGGTTATGTTTTGGGGGCTGATAAGGAAAGTGGTGTTATTGATATTGGAACGAGCACCAGTAAGTTTGCAGATATTAGAAAATAGAAATGTCAATTTATCTTGTGCTGTTCTCAATAGTATTTGTGTTTGGTCTCTGTATTGGAAGTTTTATTACAGTTTTAGTCCCAAGAATCAGGGCAAAAAAAAAGTTTATCAATGATAGATCGGAATGTCCTCATTGCAAGCATAAGCTGGGTCCTCTTGAGCTTATTCCCCTACTCTCTTACTTTTTGCAGGGTGGAAAATGCAAACATTGTCGGAAGCAAATTCCAGAATATTATCCTTTTGTGGAGGTTGTAACGGGGGCAGTCTTTGTTTTATCCCAAATAAGATTTATCGGGGAGATAGATCTGCTTTCAACTGATTCAATTTTTCGATATCTTGCGTTTGCCCTTTTGATCGGTCTTTTTCTGTCGATTTTCGTTTTTTTTGCAGCTTATGATTATTGTTATCAGGAAGTACCTGATAAGCTTTCTATACCACTGGTAGCGATTTTGGTTTTCGTGAATTTAGCCCTGTTTGTTTATAAAGGCTTTTCATTAAGTTCTTCGATAAGCATTGATAATGTGATAATTATTTATCCCTTTTTCAACATCATTTCCGGTATTGTTTCTGCTCTATTTATAGCTGTTCTGGTATTTGTGACAAAAGGTGAAGGTATGGGTGGTGGTGATATCCGAATTGCAGCAATGCTTGGTCTTATATCTTCTTGGAAGGGTTCAGTAGTTGGCTTTTATATTGCTTTTGTAATTGGTTCAATCATTGGGCTTATAGTTGCAATAAAAAAAGGGAAACTAAGAGGTCTGAGACTTCCGTTTGTCCCGTTTTTGTCTATTGGAGCCGTTTTTGGATTTTTGTTTTCAAAAGAGATTTTTGGTTTTATTTTTCCGCTCTTATAAGTGAGTATGAAATGGATCAAACAAAATAAGGGGATAAGTTTTCTTGAGCTTATTGTTGTGATTGCAATAGTGGCCGTACTTGGGAGTCTGAGTATTGTTGGTCTTGTAAGATTCAGGCAGACTGCCCTGCTAAAACAGGCGGCAAGAGAAGTATTTGCAAGTACTGAATTGGCACGGAATAAAGCAAGAAACAGTTCTCTCAGTACATCAAAAAAAGTAAACAGTGTTCTGGAAGCAAAAGTAGATGCTTATGCCCTCGTTTTTGAAGGCGATAATTACGCTCTTTATTATTGCGATAAGGCTTCATCTATTGGTTCAGGAGTGGATGATTATATATGCAATGTGGAAACTGCAAATTTGAAACAGTTGATATATAGTGATATATCAATTGAAGTGGATGAGGGAAGCAGTTATGACTGTCAGGGTGTTTTGTTTGAGCGTGTAAGTGGGAATATGAGACTTTTTTCAGATATTGGTGCGGTGAGAACTACAAAAAATATTTGTGATATTGTTATCAGTTTTGAAAATACGAATCTCAACCAGAAAATCAGGTTTGATGCGGAAAATAACCAAATAAGCTATATTAAATTGTAGTAATGAGGAAATTATTCTGGAAAAGAAAAAAAGCGTTTAGTCTTGCTGAGGTAATAATATCTCTTGGAGTTGCTTCTACGACTATGGTAGTTGCCATCAGTATGACCAGCCAATCGCTCAGGCTTGCCAAGGAGAATGAAATAGAAAATACAGCAAATGAAATACTGGTTCAAACACTTGAGCTTGTAAAATCTCCCGTTCCTCTAAACATTATCCCATCAATTGGTGGCAATGCAGCTGTATCTGGTCTCGTTGGCTCTTATAAGATCAATAAAACACTCCCCTCGGGACAGGAGGAAGGTGTGGGAGTAGCCTCTCTCGAGTCAGTCAGTCCGTTTGTTGACGAAATAAGTGCAGGTGAATGTACTCAGGGTAGTGAGGCATATAGGCTTTACAAAGTTGATGTGCCAGAAATTAATGTGGTTATGTGTAATCAGATTATTTTTAAGCAGCTGCTTGATGAGGACGGAACATACAGTGTAGTATCAGTCGTTGTTTATGAGATAGGTGGCGAAAAGGTAGTAGAAAAAGTTCAGGCTTTTAGAAAGGGGAATTTTAATATAATGAGCAGGTAGACCTCTAACTATTGGTTTATCAAAAAGGTATAACATGAATATTGTTTTCAGATTAAAACAGGTAGTTGATAAGAAGGCTTATTCTCTTCTTGAGATAGTTGTTTCTCTGGCGATAATTGCTGTCATGCTTGTGATGCTTACAAATGTTATGATCATTTCACTGTCTGTGGCAGCAAAGACGGCTGCACGTGCTAATGTGCGTGAAGAAATATCAAATATCTTGTCAAATATCAAAAGAGATATAAGAAACTCACAAGTAATAAACCATTGTGTTGGTGAAAACGACGAAGCGGTGTGCGAGGGGGTACTTGCAATGTCAGGTAAATTCAGCTGGAAGCTTTGTGATAATGAAGACGGTACGAAGGGGGTGTGCAAGTACGATGACAATGGAAGCATACAAGAAAGAAGCCCTGAATACATGACTATAGATAAGCTATTTTTTGATATCGGTTTTGATAAAACACTTGATAAGAGAACTATACTCGTGACTATTGTTGGTTCTTACAGGGGAGGTGCCCTGAATATTTCAAATGTTGTTCAGCAAACTGCTATATCTACAAGGAATTACCCAGGAGTAAGTGGGAGTACTGGATCAGGATCTGCTCCGGTTCGTATTCCGAATTTTGAGTCCCCTACTCTTGCATTCTACTGTGATTCCAGTTTATCCTTTAGCAGGACATGTAGTTCTTTTTATACACGATTCTATGATTAAATCATTAAAAAATAACAACAAAGGACAAATAATGGTAATTACGCTTCTTGTCCT
Organism: Candidatus Dojkabacteria bacterium; assembly: GCA_016931155.1. GTDB lineage: Bacteria > Patescibacteriota > Dojkabacteria > B142 > JAFGFJ01 > JAFGFJ01. Next base: position 10,504 of record JAFGFJ010000004.1, on the reverse strand, counting down.
TACTATTATTACTGTAATAGTTGTCTCTGTGATCTTGATTGCTTCAAAAGACGTTGAACAACAGACTACTACCAAAGAGTACGAGAGATATCTTGACAGAGCTGAACAGGCTATTATCGGAACGATATACGCTTTTGGAAGTCCAGAGTACGACTTGTCTGAAATTATTTCTGATCCTTCTCTGGTTGATGAAAATGCAAGTTGTTCAATGTCAGGTAAAGGGATTACTTGTACGATTGTTGACAATGACAATATTTCTCAAGTGACAATGACTATTGAGGACAATAAGGATATAGAAGATTATACCCTCCAAAAAGATGAATTATTTACTATGTATCTGGGCGGCTACAGAAACCTTTTGAGGGTCGACTGGACCGGGCAGACAGCAATGACTTTTACTTTGGGTTTCAGAAGAGGCGGTGAATATATGAGTATAAGTGATGTTTTTGATCCATTGGGGGTGATGACCACTCACGGGAACGATCCTCTAAATGATTCGCCTCCAGAAAACCATGTGTTGGCTTTCCGACCATATCTTGGGACAGTGCAGACAAGTACAGAATTCGTTGTTGGGGATACTACTGGTCTTCAGCCAGGTGATGAGCTTATCAACTTAAGTTTTAGACCAATTATGAGAGAGGATGGATATACTCTGCTGACTGTGAGGGCGACTGGAGTAATAGACGATCAGATGAGGGTGTATGAAGCTACAGGATATGCCCTTGATGTAGATCAGTTTGGGACTACTCCTGCCCCTACTGTCATTACAAAAATACCTCTATACCCTCAGGTGCCCTCCATCTTTGACTATGTGCTTTTAACACCGAGTAATATTGAGAAACTAGGAACTGGGAGCTAATTGGTTTGCGGCTTTTTTCCCATGATCTATTTTTTCTCTTTTACCATTTCTATATATCCTTCGAAATAAAAAACGTTTGGGTTTGTATTATTTGTAGTAATCTAAATCTATTATTTTCGAAATACATTTTGTCTAATAGATAAAGCTCACCTCCATCTTTTAGACAGTCTAGATTTAGAGAATTTGTATCCACATGAAAATCTGAGGTCACTTCAGCCAAGGCAGATTCACTGTACCTTTCGATACTACTGGCTAGTACTTTCTCGTCCAGCTTGAGTTTATGGGTTGAAGATTTCTCTTATCAATCCCTCGTCCAAAGATTCTTTTTTGTTTTCGACTGGATTATTATTCTCCAGGGTCTCAATTGTATTTTTATGTACTGGTAAGAATGTTCTTATAGATTTCGCACTACAAAACTCCTTATTTGCTATTTCCTTGTAGGATATACATAATACTAATTGAAAATAGTTATCCAGTTTTGATCGCACTTCCTTTTTTATTTTTTCTGCATTATACATCTCCCAGAAATTGTTTACGTCAAATTCGAGTTGGAAGGTTCCATCTTCATCAAACCAAATTGTTCTGTCAATATTATGGGCTATTTCTTCATTTTGATTATATTTCTCATCTGTAGTATCTGGAAAAATAAAGATAATTCTTTTTTTCTCTACACTAAGAGGCTTAGAAATAAGTTGTCCTTTAACTTGATAATCGGTTTCGCTAAACACACCCTTTATCCTGTAGGAATCTGTTGGATTAAAAGTTACTTCTGTTACAACTATTGGATTTATATATGCTATTTTTGGAGTTTCTGTATAAACATAGTTTTTGTCTAATAATTTCTCATAAGCGATAGCATAAGTATAGAATTCGACATCTTTATCTTTGTACTTGCCTTTAATATGGTAGGCTGGTATTAATAGTGAGGTATCATCTCCGAGGGCAAGAAAGTATCCTAACTTTGCTTCATTAAATACTATTGTGGTTGAGTTGCTCTCTATTTCAAAGTCATTCAACAAAAAAACATTTCCTCTTTGTATACTCCTGATTAGCTCACTTCTGTTTGCTATCGGAACTTCGATTTTTTCTTTTTGTTCGAATATACTTAAATCTACATAACTCCCAATTTTTAATGCAAAATATCCTTTTACATCCTTTTGCTCTATAATCTTTATCTTTGAAAATAGATTGATAATTGGTTGATTTTCAAAGAGAGGATAGGCATTAATTGAGGAAGACTCAAAATTTTCTAATTTCTTAAAATAATCGACAGCTTTAATCTGTTTCTCATTAAGTTGAAAGGTAATACTCGGGTCTGATGGCGGTTCTATCCCGTCATATTCAGTTTGGGTTAAATTGCTAGAAGTAATGTTGTCATATTTCATCCAGTACATGGATTTATCAATTTTTACTGCTTCATCGAGATTATTTAAAAATATCTCATTGTAGACGGTTTCCTTGATTTTTAAGTCAAGATATCTTCTATACTCAACTTCAGTAGTTCCCTCTTGATTAATTTGGTCTTCAATGTCAAAGTCGTAATTTTCGGAAGTAAGAAATTTTTGTCTTGGATAATTCTCCGGATTATCAAATTCTGCGCTTAAATCTTCTTTTTTCAGATCTAAACTAATCACTGTTCCAGTAGAAACTTCGTTTTCAACAGTAAAGTCATCAGCTATAATCCTGGTTATAGGAAGACTGGCAAGATTTCTAACACTATTTGCCTGGTAACTCATAAAATCTGTAAATACTTTCTTCTCATTATTGACCATACTATCTTTACTAGGGACTATTGTGTTTTTGAAGATTAAGAAGTGTGCTGACAGTACTATTGCAATAAATGTAACTATTATCAAAACAATATAGAACCTTTTGCTTTTAAATTGTTCATTCATTAGTGTTAGGCAAAATTTAAAAAGGTGGTGGCCACAAGGCATTCATTTCTGCTTTAGTAGCGTATCTTTCTTTTCCGTTTTCAATTTTATGAATTTCGTAGTGTAAATGAGAACCAGTTGAAAAACCTGTGTTATCGGCTAATCCAATTACATCTCCCATTTTTACAGTTCTTTTTTCACCTTTTTCTAAAATATTGTTTGTTCCAGTTGGATCTAAGTGAAAATATAATACCTTGTATTTGCTATTACTTAATACTACAGTGTACCCAGCATAAAATCCAATGTTCTCAGCTATTCCATCCATGGTTGCATAAATTTTAGCATACCCGTTAGGCTCTATATCCTTACCTCCATTCAGATTCTTTTAGATGAAGATGAAACACATCATCACTTAAGCCATTAAACTTTGCCATCCTTCTCTTAGTGTAACTCCAGAAGCTCTCTATCCCATTAATATGTGTCTTCCCCCTGGCAAATTCATTCTTACTGTGATACACGCGATAATGGTCATACCCATTAAGTATTAGACCGTCATAGCTCTTCCATCCATCAGAATATATCGTTGATCCTTCCAGTACTCTGCCTTCGATAATTGGCATCAGTTGCTCCTTTTTACAGTTCTTTACTATGTTCACATATACTTTGCCTTTCCGTTTCAATATCCCGAATACTGGAGTTTTACCTGCTGCACCTCGTCCTCTTTTTCCCCTAACTCTTCTTGCTCCAAAATAGCTCTCATCTATTTCAAATTCTCCAAGCTCTGGCAATGAAATAATGCTCATCTTTGCTATTCTTAGGCGGAATAGTCCATAGAGTCTATTCACTGTGTTTCGATTTGTTTTTGAGTACCTAGCTGTCTTCGTTGCTGTTTCATCTTCGCTAAAATATCTCAATATTTCCCTGAATTTGCTCTCTGTAATTCGAGCCTCAACTAAATACTTGTTTTCCATTGTCATAACTAGTTTTTAAACGTTTCAACCACTCTAATCTAGTCTAGACCCACTAAATTTATACCAACCCACACTATACATTAATGAACCAGGAGGCAATTCTATCGTATTACTCTTCACTTCCCATCTACCATCAGAAGAATCATTATGTACCATGCCCATATTTTGTGCTAAAAATGTCATTGTGCTGACAAAGGGTTAGTTTTCTCACTGTAAGTCAAGTCCAGTAGATCAATACTAATCATTCTTTGATTGTTATTCACAAGTTTTTCATAATCATTTGGATCAATGATAGCTGACTGTTCGTCTGCAAAAATTACCCTTCCAGGATCTGATTGAGGAAGCATCTGAAGACCTAATAACTTCGTTTTTTGCCTTGAAGAAAGCCCAACCACTCCGATCTCTCCATTTGATAATGAATAAATCACATATTTCTTGTTTACCCCTATTGATGCGACTACGTTTCCCCCAAAACTATATATTTCTTCTTCTTTCTTTGTATCTATATTTATACAATAAACCTTACCAGAATAAACCTCATGTTCTTTTTCACTTGATTGTTGATATTTGCTATAGCATATCTCATCACCTGTAGGAGAGATTGCAGGGGATGAGATGTTCCCCGAAATAGGAAGAAACTGTTCATTTAGAGTCAAATACGTGCCTCCTTTCCCATCTAATTTTAGTTTAAGTACTTTATCTCCTGCTTCATTGGTGTATTGAGCTATCACTTCGTATTCTTTATCATTAAGTTCTTTTATTCTCATATCATAATCACTGATTTGGTCGGCATCGATATTATCACCACTATTTAATTTTCCTTGTTCAATCTCATCAGTCAGGCTTGCTACAATTGTGTCTGTAGATTTTTTTTCGAATTTATTATCCACTTCTTGAGTAGAAATTGAGTCTACTTCCCACCAAACTAAGAAGTTACGCTTTAGCTTTACGAAATTTGCAGTTACATCTCCATCATCTTCCTTGGTAAATACTATAACTTCAGGAAAAAATACATTTCGGTTCTTAATAAAACTTTTACCTGCGACAATATTGTTGAGTTGAGCATTCGCATAAGAAGCTCTAAAAGGCAGAGGGACAAGCGTAATAAGCGATAGTAGTAATATAAAAGCACTTATAATTAGTAAAATTGCCAAATACTTTTTACTCATATTAAATTTTTGCTTTTTCATAAATGAGATTTAAGATTTATTTCTCTTGAAGTTTTTTACCTTTATTTTCTGGTAGCTTTTTCTTTTTAATTACACTGAGTAGTCTCCTGAATCCTCCTGCTATTTTCCTTCTAAATAGTAAGGCAATAAGTATAAAAATGACTATAGCTTCTCCTACAACAAAATATTCATAATGTTTAATGGTCACCAGATAAGGATTAATAGGATCATAAGGGCTGGGAATATAGTTTGTTTGAGGATACTCAGCTTTTTGTTCCTTGTATTTATTACAATCAACTTCGAAATCTTTTTCATCTAAATATTTCTCTCCTGCATATTTTACAATTCTTTCTTTTAGCGATTTAAACAATGTGTCAGATAAGTACATATTCCACGGAGTAGGTTCAAAATAACAAGCTCCATTTTGTAATTCTAGTTCTCTATACTTCCTTGAAAGGTATCTCGCATATTCTTCTTTTTTCCAATCCCCTACGTCATAACCATCTTCAACTAGAATGATTAAGTTGTGATAATACATATCTTCAAATATACCTGCTAGCTCCACATGACCTTTATTACCTAGCCAATCACTTAAATATTCATCGAGTTCAAATCTCTCTTTTAAAGAAAGACTATATTCATTCCCTTGTAAGAATGGGGACACTTTTTGCCATACATGATAAGGCATGAAACTTACTTCAAGATCATCTATTGGTTCTACGTTTTTAGCTGAGTATCTAAGCAGATTTGCACTCTTTTGCTCCAAATAATAGGCATCAGAATTTTCATATCTTAGGAAACTAATCGGGTACTGGAAATTTACTTCTATAATTAATTCGTCAATTGACCCTTCCCAAGCACTTCCAGTTGTAAGAATATATAGCAGGTGTTTATATCCGCCCACGTAACTGGAAGTTAGGGGATTTTTATACTTTACAATGAGTTTGTTTTCTCCTTTTTTGAAATGTAGAGTACTATATACGTTTACAGTTGTATCCTTGGGATCAAGAACTGGCTTAGCAATTAATACGGGATCAATATTCTTGGTAAGAAGTTCTGTATTTTCACCATTCATATTCATTGAGAAGGAATCGACAATCTCTCTTACATGACCTTCGTTCATATTTGCTCCAGGAACTGGGAAAAATACTTCTACATTAATATCTTCTCCAGGATTATTAAAATAGAATTCTACATTTACGTCAAAATAACTACTACAAAATTCTATTCCATTGTTTCCACACATATTATCTTCGAATACATTAAATTTCAAAATTTCCTTATCTAAAGCTATTTGATAATGTTCTCCTGTCACAATTCCATTACCCCAATACTCAATGGGAGCAACATCAGCTTTAACTTTTGTTGTGTAAACAGTGTAAATAAAAATAAAGGAGACTATTATTGAAAATATCTTTTTCATTATTTTTCTTCTATTTGAATCGACTTAACTATTTCGTCCATTTCATTTATAGCATCTTCTGTCTGGGAATCATTGCAAGAAGTCTCATTAGCAAATGAATATATAATAGTCCATTCAATATTATTTTTATCAACAAAGGAATAAGAAAGATTCCCACTAGGATTGGATCCAAAAAGTGTAAAATTTAAAAACTTGTTATTTTCCTCATCCTTAGGGAAAATACAATTATCGTGTCTATAGATAGTAGAACCTTTTATTTCATTAATTCTCTCAAAGCCATCTTGTAATGGGAATTCGGCTACATCTCTTAAATTAATACCATTGTGAGGAATAGCATTATAATCCACTCTCCTTGTTTTTAGTAATATTGATGATCCATTTTTATTCTTTATTTGTATAAAATCTTCTGCTTGTTCTTCCACTTTCCATTTTCTTTTAGGAAATTCAAGCGATAGTTCATATATAGAAATATTAGCTTTAAAGTACACGGGCTGTAAAAGAACAAATAGAGGTATGGCTCCCAATGCTACAAATGTTACTAGTACAATTATTATAATATGTGTTTTTTTCATGGTTTAACTTCTAATAAATATTTAATAGGATAAAGAGCTTCTCCTATTGTCTTTTTTGACTCTGCATTTACTTTTATAAAATCATAAATAGCACCATTACCATTTATATTAGCTTTACCATCCCCATTAGGTGGAGTTTTAAATGTGTCTCTATATGAATCAGCCATTATAAATCTTCCATCTTCTGTATAACCCTTTACAATAGTTACATGTCCAAAACCTGTAGGCTCGTATACATAGCTTATAATCACTGGATTCTCGTTATTAATAGCATTCTTTAAATAAGTTAAAGATCCAAGCCAGTCAGGTGAACTATAAGATAATCCCATATATTTAAGATAAGCTCTTACTCCTTCAATTGATCCAGAGTTACACGATACATGTATGCCAGTATATCCAAAAGCACCATTATAGCAAGTTTTCAATTTCCCAACTTCTGTATCTACTTCTTTCCCATTATATAAATCCTGTCCTTGGTTTTGTGACATATAATCCGCGATTGCCTTACTATTCTCTCCTATTGGTATTTTCTTAAAGTATGCTGTAGCCATAACAGCTGCGGCGGCGGCACACATTTCACCTTCCTTAGGATCAGAAGAATCTAGGTATTGGTTTATATAAGGGACGTTAAGAATTTTTGCACAAACAACATCATTCGCATTATTTGGATTTGTATACTTAATTAATCCTTTTGCCTGACATTCAGCCTCTTTTGGATCAGTTGGTGTGGGTGTAGTTGTTGGCTCTGGTGTTTGTGTTGGCATAGGAGTAGGTGTTGGCTCCTGACCTGGACAATAGAACGTTTCTGGATTAGTTTTAGCTCCACCTATAAGAGGGTCGTATATTTTTGCCAGTTCAAATTCCTGGGTTAATGTCGATCCCAATAATCCGCTTGTATATTCATCCCCTTTCGGAAGTCCAATCTTTTCATGTGCCCCATTTTCCCAGAAGTATTTTTCGACTCCATTCATACCTCCACCTTTAACCCAAAAAGTTCCATAATCACTCTTATATACCCTGCCTTTTTGTACATCAAGATAATGTCCAGCTTTAATGCCTTTCTCACAGTTTGCTTTCGCGTTATTGAGCGCACTTGTCTTTGGGAAACCTAAGTTGTCAAAACCATACTTTATATACATATTTCTACTATCTCCTTCAAGTATTATTGTTCCAAAATTAGAGTCATAGAAATCATAAACCCTATCCCAGTTATTGAATTGGAATCTCTGGAATACACCTTCCATACCTCTACTGTTAACACTCTGTATTGATGAAACCGGTTTCCCATAAGTATTACAACCTGGCTGCCATTTTCTATAAATGTTCCCAGTGATCTTACCTGCGAAACCATTATCGTAGTAGGCAATTCCATCATCAATACTAACTACTCTCAAACTACATTGATCTTTTATTTCATTTTTACTTACAAACCTACCCAATAATTCTCCAAGTTTTTTCTGTTCATCAGTAAGTGCGGGAATATCATTCTCACAAATTCTTCCGCCTTCAGAATCCTGACAGAATGTCTTTACATCATTTTCGTTATATGAATACCTATCCGATTTTAAGAATTTATAACTTCCGTTCATGCCACTGTTAGCATCATATTTCGTTTTAACATTTCCATAAATAATATGTGTATGCCTTGTTTCTTGACCAATTAAGTTGAAAGTGCCAAAGCTGTAGACATCCCCACTTTCAAAAGTTTGTCTTAGGCTTGTTCCGGATTTCCAAAGCCAGGTTTTATGAATCCCAGTATCATACTCATCAGCAGTTGGCTTCTTAAGTATGGAGCAGCCATTATTATCTCTATATTTATTCCAGATTTCTCCAGTCAGAAGAAACGCTTCATTCAGATTTTCATTTGCGATAATTACAGAATTCCCGTGCCCACCAACTTTATTGTAATTAGCAAGCCACATTGTATTTCCACCACAAGTCCACTGATGGACAGCACCATTTCCATTACCTCCATTAACTCTTTGATATGAAGTAAAAGTGTTTTCTTTTGCTTGAATAAGCTTTGCAGTATAATTATCAGGATCATTTTTCCTCTGGCTTAGATCTGAGCACCCACCGTAAATTTTATGATTAACGCCAGTATCAAAAATTCCTGTTTGATGAATTTCTCCATTTTCAAGATATATATTATCAGTCGACTTTCTGTAAGAGCCGGATTTTGGCCAACCCAATTCTCCATTCATCTCGCCTAAATCCCAATAATGTTTTATGGTATCACCCTGTAAATTCAAAAAATCTCCCCCGTATTCCCAGTCAGCTTGACCAATTTGAGAAGCGTATATTTTACCTGATGTAAAGTTCTGATGAGTCCCTGTCGTGTTACATGTTGAAGTGGCATTCCATTCTTTATCTTCAGGGAAACCAAGGTAGCTCCATGTACCTCCTTTGTTCTCATAATAATCTCTAATATATCCCTTTACTATTCCTGGTTGGGATTTAACGCTATCTTTTGACCAGTAAATATTTGCTTTATCAAAAAATTGGTACCAGCCTTCGAGTCTTCCGCTCTTTTCTTCATCCATCTTAGGGTAACCAAACTCTGAACATGCACCATTCTTCCAGTAAGTTTCCCAGATACCACCTGTTATAAGATAAGCTTGCCTATCATTTGGGTTATACATGATAATGCTGTCTCCATGATTCCCAATACTATAATAATCTTGTACTTTTGTTCCACACCAATCATGAATACCACCATCTCTATTTGGACTGCCTAATTGTGATTCTTTGAGTTGTATGGATTTATCAGCATCGGCTGAAATTTCCATAGCACAACCAGGATCTTCCTTATCACCGATGTAGTATTCTGGATTCACAGAGCTCCCTGCTATGTACACTCCAAAATGCAGATGAACCCCAGTAGACTCTCCCGTTTTTCCCATATGGCCAAGAACTGTCATGGTACCGGTCCTCTGTCCAATTCCTATTGGATCGTTATCTGATGATTCATTGTCAAGATGCCAGTATTCTGTCACCTTGCCATCATCATGTTTAAGAGTGACATAATTTGGTTTGCCCCATTGTTCTCCTCTAGTATGAGTTGATCTTATAATTTGTCCTGCACCTGTAGCATAAATATCTGCCCTGTAACTATCACCTCCTTTTCTTATCATATCTAGGCCTTCATGTGTTGGTCTTTCAGGAGTTCTAAATCCTGACGTTATAATATAATCGGGTCTTACAGGAAAAGCTAACTTACCACCATTAGAACATGTAGGGCATTCTCCTGTCGCTATACTACTGCTTGTTGCTAAAGATATATTCTTTGCAGAATCTTCAATCCTGACAACAATGGTGTATCTAACATTTCCACATTTAAGGAACCCCACTAAGTTGGTCGCTGAGTAGCTTCCATTGCTTCCGAGATTTACCGAAATATTTTTACTTGTTCTCCCATCTTCAATAACTGTAACTAAAGCTGTTGAATTCTTCTCGCCAGAAATCATCAAGCCCAAAACCTCATTTCCAATACCACCTGATTTCGAGACATTAAGATTTGGCGTCTCCGGTCTCACAGTATCCCTCTCAACAACATGCTTTGTTGTGCCGGAAGCATTTCCTGCAGCATCAGTAGACTTAATTGCTACAGTATAGTTACCGTCCTGACAGATACCT
>JAFGFJ010000003.1 GCA_016931155.1 Candidatus Dojkabacteria bacterium | reverse complement strand
TTGACTCAGTTGGAAGTGGCAGATTTGTTTGAGATCGATATTGTCCATCTTCTCTCTGATCACAAACAAAAAACTCAGGATGATTAAATAAGTAATGATGAATTTGTGGGGGTCATTATCCTGCATCGATTTTTATCAATCTGCATCGATATATATCGATTTTTGTTAGATTTCCATCGACCTCCATAGACCTCCATCGACCTTTATATAGGTTGTTTATGGAAATTCTACTCTTTTGTTAATTCTTTATTTCACTGTGATCTATATCAATTTACTAAGAGGTTGTACACGGAAATTATGTTTTCACCGTAATCTTTCTGTGCAATTTTTATAAGCTTACCGATTTCCTCCGGTGAACGGTAGTTTTTTGGATGGTGGAATACTACTATCCCCTTTTTTACAAGAAGATATTGAATTAAAGAAAGGTCTGCTTTATATACCTTTGCAAACGGCGGATCAAAAAATATTAAATCAAAAAAATTCTTTTGCTCTGTCGTCTTTAGATAGCTCATTACATTCATTTTTATTACTTTCGACTTTTCTGAAAACTTGGTATTTTTAAGATTTTCTTTCAGAATTTTTACCGCTTCATATTCAATTTCTACAAATTCGGCGTATTTCGCTCCTCTGGAGAGTGACTCGATTCCGAAAGCACCGCTTCCAGCAAAAAGGTCAAGAATATTGGCGCCCGGGATAAAATCCTTTATTGAATCGAAAAGTGAAGTTTTTATTCTGTCAGTGAGCGGTCTTGTGCCTGCTGGAACCCTGAGCAGTTTTCCTTTTGCGCTTCCTGTGATTACCCTGATCATTTTCTTTTTAATTATCTAAGCTCACACAATCAAAACAACTGTGAGCATTGTAGCAGCACATGCCACAATAAATCCAAGGGTTTTGGGAAGGTATTTCCTGAGATAAATGTTTGAATCTATCATTCTATATAGGATAATAGTGCCTGTGCCTATCCAAAAGAGTTCAAACGCAAGAATGAACGGAGTTGTATAGTACTGGAGAATTTTGGGCAAGTTACTGCCGTTGAGAAAACTGTTTATGGGGATCAGCATAAATTCTTTATTTGAAAAAGGATAAAGAAGTCTTACAGGAGCACCAAGGGTGTCTGTAGCAAGATGAATTGCGACACCTATAAGCATCATAGGGACAAGGAGTCTGATAAAAGCCGGCTCGAGAAAATCCTTCCTGGTCTCCTTCAGCTTTTTAGCAAAGATATAGCTCAAAACGATGACAAGGACAGCAAATATTGCGTAAGGGACGAAAGTATGTGTAATGAGGAATCTGTGGTTTTCTCCAGTAACAAGCGCATACACCAGATCAACATCAGGAAAAACGGTTGATACGATGGCTGTAGCCCAGACCGCTACCTCCTGCTTTTTGCTTAACCCTCTTTTCCAGAGAGGTTTCAGCACCCTTGTGACTACAATGTTTGAGAATGGATGGGCAAAAATCATTTCTTAATAATCTGGATTTTAAAATAAAAAAACAACAAAACAATAAAACGTATTGCTTCCATAGATCTTGCATTTTAAAGGGTTTGGCGAAATGAGTAAAGCAATTTTCCGATCTACTTAGTGACCAATTTTCTGATCTGTCTAACCGCTTCGTAGATCACTATGCCTGAGGTGGTTGCGACATTTAGGGACTCCTTCATGCCGAACATCGGGATTTTTACAATACCATCTGACAATTTCAATATTTCCTCCCCTACTCCGTTTATTTCATTTCCAAAAATCAGTACCGAGGGTGTAGTAAATTTATAGTCGGTGAACTCAATCGCATTATCTGTTACTTCCACACTTATTATTTTTTTCTTCTCTTCTTTTAATTTTTCCACTGTCTCAATAGTGTTTTTGCCGTATTCCCACCTCACAGTTTCAACAGCTCCGAGAGCAGTTTTTGGGATCCTGTTGTGCGGCGGGTATGGAGTGATACCGCACAGATAAAGTTTTTCGATCCCCGCCGCATCGCAAGTCCGAAAAATTGCCCCAACATTTAAGGCTGAGCGGATATTATCCAGTACTACAGAAACAGGAAATTTTTTCATCTGATCATAAATATAACTAAACTGTGTCAGACCATTGATTCAATTCTTACACGATAATCAAAACAATTATTCCAAGTATGATTCTATAAATTCCAAAAAAAGTAAGCCCTCTTTTCTCAATAAAGTTCATCATGAATTTTATGGCCAGAAATCCGCTCAAGAATGAACTGACAAAACCTCCGATTAGCACGCCTACAGATTCGTTCAAAGCTTCCCCGTCGACGAACTGGTAAAGCTGAAAAAGAATAACTACTCCGATTGTCGGGATTGCTACCAGGAAGGAAAATCTTGTTGCTTCCTTTATTTTGAGACCTGATACAAGTCCTCCAAGGATTGTTGTTCCTGATCTGGAACTACCTCTTACCAGTGAGAATATCTGGAAAATTCCTGCTGCGATTGCTCCAATTATACCCATGTCCTTTATTTCTTTTTTATTGTATTTATAGATCCGGTCAAAAGCTATCATGATAATTCCAAAAATAATGAGGGCAAGAGCTACTGTAAGTGCTGATTTGAAATTTTCTTCGATAAAATTCTGCGCAAGGTAGCCAACGATAAGTAGAGGTATTGATGCAACAATTATTTTAAAAACCAGATATTTATTTTTAATGACATCAAGGAGATTTTTGTTGAAGAACACCAGCAGGGCAAAGAGTGTGCCTGCATGAAGTACGATGTCAAAAGATGTGGTCTGCTCTGCCCAGCCGAATATTTCGGGTATAAGGATAAGATGCCCGGAGCTTGATATAGGAAGGAACTCAGATATTCCCTGTACAATTCCCAATACCACTGACTGAATTAATGTCATTAGATGTTTTCAATTTATTTTCAGCTCCAATTATACTAATATTAAGCCATGAAGATCGCAAATATTTATGAGAAGTACAAAATTCCGCCGGTTTTACAGCAGCATATGTATAGGGTTGCTGGAGTTGCCTCACTCATATGTGATAACTGGGTTGGGGGAAATTGATAAAGATGTGGTTATACAAACAGCACTCGTCCATGACATGGGAAATATTGTGAAATTTAATATGTCTTTTATGTCTGAAGCTTTTGAGCCTGAAGGGGTTGCATATTGGACGGGAGTCAAGGAAGAATTTATCGAAAAATATGGGAGTGATGAACATGAAGTAACACAAAAGATAATTGAAGAAATGAAAGTTCCGGAAAGAATAGTTGAGGTTGTTACAGCGCTAGGCTTTGCGAAGGCGAAAGAAAGTTTTGAAACGAAGGATTTCAGAGTCAAAATTTGTCTTTACAGTGATCAGCGTGTTACCCCTTCTGGGGTGGCATCCCTTGAAAGAAGAATGGAAGAAGGATATAAGAGATTCTTAGGGCGAAAAGACTTGCCGGAAGGTGAAATCGGTAGGTTTCCTGTTCTCGCGGATTACCTCAGAAAAATAGAATTACAGATTATTGACCACTGTCGAATCAAGCCGGAAGGGATAAACGATGAGGCGATTAAGAGCACATGTTTACATATAAAAGATTTTGAGATTGCTACTCATCTTACCGAATTCTAACCAATAAGCAGTCTTGCAGCTTCCCTTGTTTTTTTGATTAATTCGAGGTCGTTCAGCTTTGCAATTTTCAGGTTTGGTACTCCTGACTGCCTAAATCCATAAACCTCTCCCGGTCCTCTTCTTGATAAATCATATTCGGCAATCTTTAGTCCGTCATTTTCTTTCGCAAAATATTTGAGTCTTGCAGTCTGTTCTTCCGTTTCCTGACCTGTACTCGTGAATAAAAAGCACCACGACTCATTTTTCCTGCGCCCTACTCTACCTCTTAACTGGTGGAGTTGGGCAAGACCAAATCTTTCTGCTCCTTCTATTACAATTATTTCAGCACCCGGAATGTCAATACCCACTTCAATTACTGAAGTTGAAACTAAGATGTCAAACTTCCCTTCCATGAAGTCTTTTAAAAGATTCTTCTTTTCCGTCTCTTTTATTCTCCCGTGCAAAAGCCTTATTTTTTGTTCAGGAAAAACTGTTTTACTTAGAAGCTCAAAAGTATCAACTGCAGATTTTGTTTCAAGTTTCTCGCTCTGCTCAATGAGTGGCGTTATCCAGAAAACTTTTATTCCTTCCTTCATCTTCTCTCGGATCCAGGCATAAGAGTCTTCTCTTTTTTCATCAGGAACTAAGTGAGTTTTTGTAGGAGTTCTTCCCTCGGGCATATCCTCCATTGTTGAAATGTCCATATCTCCAAAAAGTGTAAGCGCCATACTGCGTGGTATGGGAGTTGCTGTCATTGTTAGAAGATGAGGATTGTACTGAGTGGTGGAACTTGGAGTCTGACTCTGAGTGCGTTTCGTGGTGGTGTTTGCTGTTTTCCGGGTCTCTCCTGGTCTTTGATTTGTCTCCAGGGGTAGCCTGTCTATGTCTTTCAAAAGCTCTCTCCTCTGCTCTACACCAAATCTGTGCTGTTCGTCTATTACGACAAGTCCGGGATTCTTGATCATTTCTTTTTTGCGGTGAAGAATAGCATGTGTTCCGATTATTATATCTGCCGGTTTGTTTTTTTTCGTATTTCCGGTAACAAGTGCAATACTGAAACCAAAATACTTGAGAAATTTATTGAAGGTTTCGTAATGCTGGTCGGCAAGAACACTTGTTGGAACCAGAATTATGCTCTGTAGACCTGAATTTGCGGTTTGAAGTACTGCTTCAACTGAGACAAGGGTCTTTCCGCTTCCTACATCTCCCTGAAGAAGCCTGTTCATCGGTCTTGATCCGGCAAGGTCGCTATTTATTTCAGATATTGCGGTGAGCTGTGATTTTGTTGGTTTGAAGTCTACAGAATTCATTAGCTTTTCCTGTATTTCATTTTTTATTTCTATTGAAAATGATTTCATTGCTTTTCTTTTTCTTCTGTTTCTCTCAAGTCTCAATTGAATTGAAAGCATTTCATCGAACCCCAGGCGTTTTCTTGCTTTTTCTATCTGTTCTTCCGATTCCGGGAAGTGGATCCATTTGAGTGAAGGAAGGAGTCCAGCCAGATTATATTTTTTCAAAATTTCTATCGGCAGTGGGTCGGTAATTTTGAGTGATTTACCGATTCTGTCAATTGCCCACTTGACCCTTGATCTGAGCCACTTACTGCTTATTCCTTCTGTAAGCGGATAAATTGGAGTAAGTCTTCCAAGGTGCACATTGCTGTTGTCAAGGGCTTTTGTGTCAGCCTCTTCTATCTTCAATTTTTCGTATTCTGGGGAGGAAATCTGAGGTCTGTATGAGCGCGGATTCAATTTTCCTCGAAAAAGATACCATTCGTTTTCTTTCAAGTTGTTCGTGAGATATGGCTGGTTGAACCAGACTGCTTCCACTTGTCCTGTTTCATCCTGCAAAATCCCTTTTTGAATACTTCTCTTCCCTCGAAGCCTCAGCGATTTTATTTTAATTATTTCTGCCTTGAAGGTGATTTTTTCGTTCATATTCAAGCTGGAAATATTTTGAACTTTGCTGGAATCTTCGAAACGGACAGGGAAATAATAGATGAGGTCTTTGACAGTATTAATCCCCAGATATTCGAGAATATGGGCATATTTATTGCCGATTAATGGGATTGTTGTTGCTGGGTTGTCTATTTTTATCACTTCTTTATTTCAAGAGTATGAAAGTACGCTTCAGGCGTACAATGCGAAAAAAACTGCGGTACAAGCATTATTGCGCTTATATTAAAAAAGGCTTAAAGCGGTGAGTACAGGGACTACAACCATACCAAAAAGAATTGCAACAAGCATTACCCACCAGATTATTTGTTTATATTTCTTTTTCATAGATTTTCACGTTTGTAGTGCAGAAAAATTAAGAGTTTTACGCTATTTTATCTTAAGAACGTTTCTTCTATTACCTACTTTAATCTTATCTCCAGGCTTCAAGTCTAAATTTTCATCACTTTCTATCACCTTTTTTCCGTTTATCTCAATGCTGCCTTGTCTCAATAGTCTTTTCCCTTCAGAATTGCTTGTAATTTTACCGTTCTTAACGAGTAGCTTAAGCAATTCTAATGCAGATAATTTATTGACCTCGAAAAAAGATAATGTCTCAAAATCTTTTTCTTCTAACTCACCTTTTTTTTGTACCGCCCTTTCAAAATGTTTCCCTGCTTCAATCGCCTCTTTCTCAGACGAGTAGAACTTTGTGACTTCAAAAGCAAGTTTCTTTTTAGCATTCATCGCTTCTTCTTCCCTTAATATTAGTTTTACCTCATCAAGCGGAATTCGTGTTAGTGCAACAAAGTAATCCTCCATAACCTCATCCTTTATCGACATAAGTTGTCCATACATGTCGTTTGGAGTTGCAAGTATTGGGATAAAGTTCATGAGACTTTTGCCCATTTTCCTTCCGTCGTTTCCCACTAGAAGTTTCATAGTAATGTAGTTTTGTGGTTTCATCCCAAAATGTTCCATTACTTTTCTACCAGCGTGAAGGTTGAAGGTCTGATCCGATCCGCCTATTTGTATGTCAGTTTTTAGTGCATAAGCATCATAACCCTGCATCAATGGATATAAAAATTCATCGAGCCCGATGGGACTTTCAGCTTTGATCCTCTTTTGGAATGCATCTCGTTCTATATTCTGTTGGACAGTAAATATTTTCGCGAGTTCTATTACTTCTTTTAATGTAAGCTTCGAGAGCCAATCTCCGTTGTGTACGATCTCAACTTTACTTATATCAACAGTTTTTGCGAACTGGTCGACATAGGTTCTCTCAAAGCTGGAGATCTGCTGTTCGTTTGTTTCTGTTCTTTGATCGAGTTTGTCTGAATGATCACCTACCAATGTAGTGTAACTTCCTATGAGCAAAGTGACTTTATGCCCAAGTTCCTGAAAGTCTTTAAGTTTTCTGTGAATTACGGCATGTCCCAGGTGGAGATTCTCTCCTGTTACATCTGTACCGAGATATATTTTCAGTTCCCTGCCGGAAAGCATTTCTTTCCTTAGATATTCTCTCACTACTACATCTTCTACGAAACGAGAAAGGATATCGTCAATCTTTTTTGGATCTGTGTTTACTTGCATATTTCAAATTCGAAATGTGTCCAGGTCAATTTTAATGATTAAGCCCTAATAAGTAAAGGCGGAAGGAGTATTTGAAATCCAAAGTCGTCTGAAATAGAAAAAAATTCAAAACACATTGATAATTATATGAGGTTTAATGAAGAACACTTCAGGTAGACGTATGGTCTTCTTAGTGAGAACTAATCAGATTCGACTCTATAGACTCCATAGGCAGAAAAATCATATTGAGTAAAGAAATTAGGATCTGTTCCATACTCTGTTGCTTTGTCCTGGTAAACTTCTCTTAAATTCTCCAGCGAAACAATAACAAGATCAGGAATAAATCTATCTCTTTGTTGTTCAGAAAGTGAATATATACATTCTTTTATTTCCTTCTTGTAGAAGCAGTGACTTTCTCCGTTGAAGATAAAGCCAACTCCGTGAATATCAGGCAAGATATCTCCATCGCAACAAGTTAACAATAGGTTGATAAGTCTTTCAATTTCTCCAAGTGAATAATTAGAAAGTGAATGCTGTGATTCCAACTCGTACTTAAGAGATGAAAAGCAACAAGAATATAAATCATTGTCTATTCTCCATAAACAAGGAGATATGTGATTACTTTCAGAGTGAAATCCTGGGTTGATAAAATTTTGTGTATTTTCACTGGTAATACCTTGCTCTATTCCTGTGTTTTGTATAGGTGTGCCCATTTCAAGATATTTAAGAAATACTTATAAAAACACTACCTCGGCTGTTGCCCAAGGTAGTCTTTTACATAAATCTAAATCGATTGCGCAATTATATTATTCTTTTTTTGTCTTGGCAATACCTAGTCTTGTCCAATGGCAGATGATACCTAAGTGACTTGAAAAAATAGGCGAGATATTCTATACCTTTGAAAACTTCTGTCTACTCAGTCAGGAATGCCCGGATTTTTCCTGGAAAAAATCTCAATACAAATAATTGAATTTCTTGCAAATGTATGCATTATCATTATATAGATTCGTGTGTATATTTTTAAAAATTATTTATTAAGAGAAAAGGATACTCTATGGAGTAGTAATGTACAGGGGGAAGTGTCTTACGGACAAAACGGAAGTGAACTTCTAGGAATAGAAAAAACAAGGAGGCTTGCGCTATTATCGATAGCAGGACTATGTCTTACTTTGTGTTGTTTGGGAGCCTCAGTGAGAGAGATTGCTAATCAGGCAAGTTACGTTGGGTCAAGTAGATTGAATCCGGAATATTACTGCTATGGTATTGACACAGGGTTCAGCTTAAATAACCAAGGTAAATAGAGTCGTTCTTATGTACAAGTGCACGGTGATTCTCTAAAAAAAACTCTTTCGTTTCCAGAGTATAATAATGGACACTCTCGTGCTTGCTTTGTCTACTGAATTCAGTGATGTGCAAAAGCGGATAAAAATATAAGTGAGAGGAATGCATATTTTAGATGAAAATCTTGAATAGTGCTTTTCGTAACAAATGCCCAGATAGCATTTTACATATTACTGAGGCGGGAAATAATAGAAAGGGGTTGCTCAGTACTCACCTGACGGGCTTTCTGTGGATTTGAGTATAAAAGATAAACAGGCATTAAGAACAGGGAAATGGATGGTTACCCACATCATGGTATGATTTGTACTATTTCACTTGGCTCTGAATTTCTTCTCCAAAATATCAAAAATTTGTTTCACAATTTTATTTGACTCCTCATCAAGAAGTGCTTTATTAAATGGTTGAATTTCTATTGTAAAAGTTACACTTTTCCTGTTATTTTTTTTGGTCTTAGAATTAGTATTACCTTCGAATATGTCTTTTATGAAAATTTTTGAAATGAGTTTGTCCCTGTTCTCGGAAATTGCTTCCAGCATCTCCTGGACTTCTACTTCTCTGGCTACCCATACAGTCAAATCTCTAACAATTTTTTGAAGCCCTGGGATGGGAGTGTAGCTTGCATCTTTTTTCGATACTTTCATAAGATCTTCGATTGCAAATTCAACAATACAGACACTTCCATTAAGTCCAAGATTTGAAATCACAGAGGGATGTACTTCCCCGATCATAGCTATTTCCGTTTCCCCTGACCAAATTTTTGCACTTCGTGCAGGATGCCAGAGCGGATTATTGTTTGTAGTGTTTTTAATATTGACAAACTTCAAATCATTTACATTTAGAATTTCAAGTAATTCGTCTACAACACCCTTAGCCTTCATATATATTTTTTCATTTTTTCCTCTTTCAGCAAAAGTCATGTTCATCATAATAGGTTGTTCCGGAAGTCCGTCTTTTCTTTTATCTCTTAAAGCTACTCTACTTATTTCGAATATATTAACTTCCTCAAAATTTTTCAAATTCATTTCTAGTTTTGCCAGATGACTTGGTGAAATAGAATTTCTTACATATGAAAGCTCAGGAGCCAAAGGGTTTTGGATTTTGATTAGTCCCTTTGTTGTGATATTTACATTTTTGTAATCTCCTTCTCCGATGAATGAGTATGTATAAATTTCATCAAGCCCGAGGGCGGATAGAGTTCTTTTCACTTTGATAATAAATTCTCTCAGTACATTTTTTTTTGCTGCTCCAATTGACCTTGCAGGAAAAGTTGGCTGGATTTTTTCGTATCCATAAATTCTTGCAATCTCTTCTACAATATCTTCGGTAATATTCAGGTCTCTTCTAAATGTCGGAATTGTGAGTTCTACCTTATTCCCTTCACTATGGGTAAGAAGTTTGGTTGGAAGCTTTTCTGCTCCGACAACTTCGATTCCCAGGTGTTTCAAAATATCCAGAATTTCTTCTTTTGAAACATCAATCCCAAGAATTTTTTTGACTGCATTGAGATCAAAAACTATTTTTCTTTTCTCGACTGGGTTCTCATAAATATCGATAAATTCAGATGCTATTTCCCCACCCGCAATATCAGAAATGAGATGAATTGCTCGTTCAAGTGATTCCTGTGTATTGCTTGGATCCTGTCCTTTCTCAAAGCGTGTACCAGCTTCAGTTCTTATGCCAAGACTGCGTGCGGTACGTCTGTTATTGAACATTTCCCAGTTTGCAGATTCCAGTACGATTGTTTTTGTTTTTTCTGATATTTCAGATGATTCTCCTCCAATCACACCTGCAATTGAAAGCACCTTTATCGGATCCGATACTACTATTATTTCCCTGGTGAGTTTTCTTTCTACTCCGTCAAGAGTCTTTATTTTTTCCTTATCATCTGCGTTCCTGATGATTAGCTTTTTTTTCTCAATTTTTTCATAGTCAAAAGCATGCATCGGCTGACCCATATCAATCATAAAATAGTTTGTAGCATCTACAATGTTGTTAATTGGTCTTATTCCTATACTCATAAGCCTTAATTGCATCCAGATAGGAGAAGGCTGTATCTTTACGTTTGTAATTACTATTGCACTGAACCTCGGGCAAAGCTCCTGATTTCTAAGTTCTATTTTTAGATCAACTTTTTGTGTAGGAAAAAGGGGAGTTTTCGCATCAACTGTTTTGAACGGTGTTTTAAATATTGCGGAAAGCTCTCTTGCTATTCCTTCGTGGGAAAAACAATCTGGTCTGTGAGTAAGAGCTTTGTTCTCAATCTCAAAAATAGCATCCTTTATTAGGTCGGTGAAGTTCTGTCCGACTATACTGTTTTCCGGGAGTATCCAGATTCCTTCATGGTCTTCCGCAATTCCCAGCTCTTTCATTGAGCAAATCATACCTTGAGATTTAACTCCTGCTACTTCTCTTTCGGTAATCTGGAAAAGACTTTGTGAATTAAGTTTTTCGGAAGCATTAAATACTACTCCTTCTGGTCTCACAACAACAACCTTTATACCTTCAGAAACATTTGGTGCACCACATACTATTTTTCTATCTTTTTCTCCGTCATTGACAGTGCAGAGCGTAAGCTTTTCGCTCTTAGGGTGCTTTCCAATTTTTTTAACCTGTCCGATAAAAAGATTTTCAAGCCCTCGTCCGACATATTTTATACTTTCTACTTCAGCAAGTGACTCGCTGAGCTTTGTGGCTATTGTTTCCGGCTCTTCGTAGAGCTCAGGCAGGTACTGTTTCAGCCAATTTAAACTTATAAGCATATAAAATACCTAAATTCGTAAAATAAATTACAATAATCTAAAATTGTTTCACAAATCTCAGATCTCCACTATGAAAAAGCCTTACATCTTCTATATTGTATTTGAGCATGATAAGCCTTTCCAAACCGAATCCCCATGCGAAACCAGTATACGTTTTATGATCAATGCCTGCCTCTTTGAGTACGTTTGGGTGTATCATTCCGCATCCAAGTATTTCGAGCCAGCCAGTGTACTTGCAAACTCTGCAGCCTTTGCCTCTGCAAAGAACACATTCGAGTGAAACCATTCCTCCTGGTTCAACAAAAGGAAAAAAGTCGGGAGTGAATTTTACTTTTAAATCTCTCTCATAAAAGCTATTAAAAAATGCCTGGAGAGTACCTATCATGTCAGAAAGAGTTATTCCCTTATCAACATAAACCCCTTCAAACTGGTAAAAGGTATGCTCATGCCTGGCATCGGTTGCCTCATTTCTAAAGCACTTACCCGGGACTATTGCTCTTATGGGGGGTGATCCTGACTTTAAAATTCTATTTTGCATGGATGAGGTGTGTGTGATCATTACATGTTCTTCTTCAGTCCAAAAGGTGTCCCATGCATCTCTTGCAGGATGACCTTCTGGCATATTCAGAGAAGTGAAGTTGTGGTAATCGTCATCAATTTCATTCGGGTATACAATCTCAAATCCCATGTCCTGAAAGATGTCCTCGGCATATTCCATCATTTGTGTGGTCGGATGAAGATGACCAGGCTTGTGACCTTTCCCAGGAACAGTCACATCAATCCACTCAGTTTCTGCCAGTTTACTTACTTTCTTTTTCTGAAGTTCAGCCATTTTATTTTCAATCATATTTTCAAGTTTACCTTTAATCTCGTTTGCTTTTTTGCCGACGAGTACTTTTTCTTCGGTCTTTAGATCTTTAATCGAACGCAAGATATTTGTAAGCTGTGATTTTCTTCCCATAGATTTAACCCGGAATTCATCAAGTTTCTTCTCGCAATCGATCTTTTTGAGACCCTCTTGTGCTGAAGTAATATGTTTTTCGAGTTTTATTAAAATTTTTTCCATAAAAGTTTTCAAATTCTGGTTTTATGTATTAGTTGTATTTTTCCTTAAGCAACAATATTAGCTGATTAGACTGAAGGACAATACTGCTCTTATACTTCAATTCAACTGAGACTGTGATCATTTCAACAAGTATATGTATATGTATGTATTTGTATATGTGATTTTATCCTGATGTGGTTTTTTTCGCAATTGAATGTATGGGTTGCATACATCTGGAGGAATTGATTTTATTTGTTGTATTAGCTATATTTTTCTTGTTTGTAAAAGCATTTTATGGCTGTAACGCAGAACCAAATTAATAGTGAAAACGTTGAGGTTAATGAGCAAAATAATAGAATTGCGACAAGTCATTCTCCTGAAGGTTTCTCGACTGATGACCATGACAGTACTGAATCAAAAAATCCGTTTAAATTCTTCAGATTTAACTTTCCTGCTTTTAAGGTGAGATTTAAAAAGAGAATATTTCCAGTATTGCTGTTTGGACTTGGTCTTGGGTTAGTAACTTTGATAGGAATAGCAGCATATCTTTATGTAAAGGAGAGTAATGTAGAAATAAGAGATGTCAATATTACGAACATTTCCAATGGTTCAGCGACAGTTACATGGGTCTCAAATAAAAAAACGAAAGGGGTTGTTTATTATGGAGAGGAGAATAAATGGTTTCCTGTTTTTGCATTTATTGGTAAGCAGAGGGAAGATGATGACCGTGACGTCCGGTTTGATAAGAAAGGCAATGAGGTCTTACTTGCTGGCGGAAGGAAGGAATACTATACACACCATGCAACGATAGAAGGACTCGAGCCAAATACGAGATATTATTTCAGGATAGGAACCGGTGTAATTAGAGGATTTTCTAGCGATTCAGATGGAAATGGATTTACAGCTATTGAAACTGGACCTGTGATAGAGAGCTTGAAAAGTCCCGATCCTGCCTACGGTAGAGTTTATAGACCTGATGGTAGTCCGTTATCTGATGCTCTTGTTTACTTATATTTAGAACGTGATGGTATTTTAAAAACAACCACTATCTCAACTTATACTTCAGAAAGCGGTACATGGAGTATTGATCTTGGAAATGCAAGAACTCTTGATCAGACAGGTTCTGTTCAAATAGAAGAAGATGATAAAGAGTACATCTTTGTACAAGGAGCGATAAACGGGACAAAAGAGATTTCTGTGCCGACAGATCGGGATCAGCCAACACCGGACATCGTTTTGACAGAGATAGATAGTCATTTTAAAGCTCAAAACGAATTGCCGGAAATAGTGTTTCGGGCGTATGCAGTCGGGAACAACTGCTGTAGTGATGACATTTGTTCAAATTACGGGGGTGATTGGGTTGCAGGATATAATGCATGTGCTTCCGGTGGTTGCAGTAAGTGTCAGGTATCAGCACGATGTGGTAACAAAATTTGTGAAAGTGGAGAAAATCATGGGAATTGCCCTTCAGATTGCAATCAACATGGAGAAGATCTTACAAGTACAAATTCTGGAGGAACAACAGGGGGTCAAACTCCTCTTCCTCAGGAAGGAAGTGGAGAACCTGTTGCTACAACGACTAATACAGACTGGAATTGTGGGATTTCAGAAAACAGGTGCTTAACGGCGTATTGTCGATCGGGGTTAACTCCAAGATGGGATGCTACTGGTTGTGGGCAAGGTCTTGGGAATTGCGAATGCTATGAGGGGGGATCACCTCAACCTGCTCCAATAGCTACCAATACCGGTTCAGGTAGTGGTATTGGGATGTGCGTATGTAAATCGAAAGCGAACGGGAATGAAGTAAAAAGAGCTAGTTGTGTATCAGCTCAAAAATGTTGTTCTGGAGATTCGACCAGCAGTTGTATCTGTGACTCAAATAGTAATTCTGAGTTTATCCCGGCTGGTCCTGGTCAGTGTGGAAACAGTGGAGGTGGGGGGTCAGGAGGAACCGGGAATGGTGGTGGAAGTTGCAATAACAATGGCGTATGTGAGCCTTTACTGGGTGAGTCAAATGAGAGTTGTGCAAATGATTGCTCTGTTTCTGAACAGTCAATTGTGCCGGCATTGTGTTCCGCAGGCGCAGAGTGTAAGGGGCCAAAAGTAAATTGTGAGTGGTGCTTTGTTGTTGACAACTCAACTGGGGCAAAAACACCTAAGCAATGGTGCAAAAGCGGAGTTTTCGATAGTGATAATTTTTGTTGTCCCTCTGGAAAGCAGGAAAATGGAAGGTGTGCATACGAGGGAAGTAGTACGAATGATCCCTTCAATGATTGTCCTGAAGAAGGGAGGAAATGTAATAATTGTACCAATTCTTTGATTTGTTTCTTGAGTGGAAAGCAAGTGAACTGGTGTCAAAGTGGAACTATTGATGGTGATAATACTTGTTGTAAAACAAAGAAAATTACTGCCGGCAAATGTGATGATTCCAATGATTTAGTTGCTGTTGGCAGTGGGAGTGATATTCTTGGTGCAACAGAAGAATCTTATACAATAAACGTTGATGAAAGCGGAAAATACTTACTGTTGTCAGATCAGTTTGAAGGCGGGAAGAGAGAGGTAGAGGTGTTTGTTCCAGAAGGAGGACAGGGGAAAATAATATTTTTCTACGATTTGAACAATAACAGCATAAAAGATGATGATGAGGAATATGTGAAAGGGGATTTGCAAATTCAGATAGAATTTAAAGAAAGTGCAGTCATTTTTAATTTACTTGAAGGCTGGAATTTGATTGGTATGCCACTATTCCCCAGGGAAGGTACCGGTAGAACGGCGAAGGAGTTTTTGACTGCAATAAATGGTACTGGTGGTTTTGTTACTCACGTTGCAACATATCGTGAAGGTCAGTTTCTGATCTTTAGCAGGAGAGGAGATAATGATTTTGGGAGTGATTTTAATATTCTTCCTGGAGAAGCATACTTTATCAGATCCTACAGGAAGCATAATCATGTGGTGAATGGCAACAGATTCTCAGAGATGGTTCCGGTTCAAACAACTAACGGCTGGAATCTTGTCAGTGTTATAAAGCCTGGATCTTCCTTTACAGCAGAATCGGTTCTTGACAGTATGATCTCTCAGGGTATTAATGCCGATGCTTTCAGTCAGTATGAAAGCGGTCTATATACAAGTATTATCAAAGAGAATGGGGAGCTTTTCGGTCGGGACTTTGGTGTAGTAGAAACAAGGGGATACTTTGTTCGTGTCAGGGATGGTGGAGGAAAGACCTGGAAACCATAATCTTATTTTATAGATTCCAGATCAAATCTGTCTTGTATTTTGGTTGTTCTAATATTTTTTTCAAATTGACTCCCCTGCCCTTCTGTCTTAGACTGTCTCATATTTGAATTACTATGGCTTTTTCCAGAACAGCGAAGCAAAATATTACTCTTGCCGGCATAGCTTTTCTTGCATTTGCTATACCCTTGACTGTTGTTGCAGTCCATATTGCCAGTGATATAGCATCAAAGGCAAAACCAACAGAAACCCCGCAACAGGTTTTTGTTACTAACCTTACAGAAAGCTCGGCAACGGTTACCTGGGTCACAACAGAAAATGAGACTGATGGGCTTGTGAAGTATGGAGTAAGTCAGGATAGTCTTACTTCATCTGCTTTTGACGAAAGGGACAAGATTGATTCTCTTGGTCTTTACAACACACATTCGGTTATTTTGAGAGGGCTTTCTGCTGATACAAAGTATTATTACACAATTATGATTGGGGGCGAAGAATATGATAATGCAGGAAATCCATTTTCTTTTTCCTCTCTTCCTTCAAGTGTAGAAAGTCCATTTACTCCTGATCCCGTTGAAGGTAATGTTACACCGTCAACAGGTGATTTGCTTGTTTATTCTTATGCTACAGATGGAAATATAAGGTCAACCATCGTTTCGACTCTTACAAATTCGGTTGGGAACTATGTCTTTGATAAGAGCTCTTTCAAAAGTTTAACGTCTGGAGAGAAATTCTCCATGTCGAGTGCTGATATTGTGACCTTTGTGCAGGGAGTTGGGTTTGGTACTGCACAAGGACAATACCTTTCCACGTCAAAGCCTGAGATTATGAGCCTTTCAAAATCGTCAGTAACTTTTTTTAACCCTGATGCGAGTATTACTCTACTTCCAAGAGAAGGGAGTCCATCGCCAAGTCCATCACCGACCTCCTCTCCTGTTCCTGCATCGAGTCCATCATCAGGTACTGACACTACAAGTAAAAAACTTATTGAATCATTTGTAAATCTCTCAGGATTCGATTCGAATCCTACAATTCCTTATATGATAAAGATTTCAAATATATCTGATGTTTCTTTTACGGTTTCGTGGCTTACCAAAGAGGCTACGACCGGGAGTGTGGTTTACGGGTTATCTTCACCTTCTGAACTTGCACTGGATGATCGTGATGGTTCAGCAGTTCTCGCAAAAAAGCGTTTTACGCATAGTGTAACTATTAGTAAGCCAACCTTTAAGAAGAATGATAAAGTTCTTTTTGAGATTAATTCAAATTCAAAGTCATATAAACCGACAATTGGGTCATTTGTGTTTACAATTCCGGCAGTGCTTTCCTCACCTCCTTCTATAAAAGTAGTTACAGGGAGGGTTACTCCTGTTTTTGAAACGAGTATTGGTCTTAAAGACTCACGTGATTTCATTATAGCGGGAAATTATAGTGCTGATGGTAAAAAATCGACCTGGGTGACTACTGTGCCTGCTGAAAATAAAGGTTGGAATTTAAACATGGGTAGTGCAAGATCCTTAGATTTATCTTCACTATTCAGTAATTCTGGTGCTGATCTGAATCTGGAAATGTACGGAGAGCTGAATTCTTTCCAGACTACCATACTTAAAGTTGATGATGAAAGTCAGGAGTTTGATCCAGAAGCAGGACTTACAGTAATGAGCTTTGAACATGAGAATGAAGTATCGGTGCTTGAGCCGGTTAAAGGGACAACAATACCCGGGTCAACTGTATCTCTTGCGTTTTCTGGACCTCAGAATGTGACTATGACTGCTTCTGCGGATGAAAATGGAGTATGGGAAGCTGATCTTTCACAGATTGTAGTTGCCGGGGATTATGACATATCTATCAACTCAGTAGGGAGCGTTCTTGGGATTTCTGCAACAATAAGGCTGGATGCTCTCCCTGATACTGCTCTTACCGATTATTTCCTGTATATTCCTGGGATAATTCTTCTGTTCAGTGGAATAGGTCTTATCTACTGGGTAAAACAGAATAAAATAAAGATCAGCTAATACAAAGCTGTTTTATTCTTGTGTGTACTACTATTTCTCTCTCCAGAAATTTCGGGTGGTACTACTTTAATAGACTAATAGAAAAGTATCTGAAGTTATGTAATGCCGGATTATTGTTTATCTTTTGTAGACTGTACTACAGCTTTAAATTCTTCAGAATGATCCAGAGCAAGATCTGCAAGAACTTTTCTATCCAGCTCTATATCTGATTTTTTCAGGGCAGAAATGAATCTACTGTAGCTGATGTCAAATGGTTCAAGAGCGGCATTTATTCTCTTAATCCATACTCTTCTAAACTGTCCTCCTCTTTTTCTTCTATCTGCAAGCGAATATTGTCCGGAGTGAAGAAGAGCTTCCTTTGCTCTTTTATAAAGCTTGGAATAGGTTAATCTGAAACCTTTTGTCAGACTTAGTACTTTTTTATGCTTTTTTCTTCTTCCCTCTCCTCTTTTGACTCTCATTTCTAAATTAGTTCATTAATATATTGATATTTTTTGCTTGCTTTGAGGAAGCAAGTACTTTTTGCTTATTAAGCCTTGCCTTTTGGCTTCTGTTTTTGTTTGTTTTCAGGTGTGCATTATCTCCCTGTCTATTGTGCACAATCTTGCCTTTTCCAGTTATTTTAAATCTTTTTGCTGTCGCTTTATGTGTTTTTCTCATTTTGTTTTTTTACAGGAGTGACGATTATAGCATAATTTCTTCCTTCAAACTTGGCATTTCCTTCAAATTTTACACTTTTGCCCAAACTCCCCATGATCCTGTTCATCAACTTGATTAGAGCTTCTCTATCATACCTTTTTCTTCTTGCTGGTCTTACGGTTAGCTTTACCTGGTGTTTCTTGTCTAGAAACTCTTCTATTCTTTTCAGTTTGTGTTCAAGATCACCCTTTCCAATATAAGCCTGAAACCACATCTCTTTCATTTCTGTGTTTTTACCCTTGCTTTCCTTTTTCTTTTTTTCCATGTCATACTTGAATTTCGACCATTCAAGTATTTTTGCAACAGGAGGTTTTGCGTTTGGCGAGACTTCAACCAGATCCAGATCCTTCTCAACAGCAAGTTTCATGGCTTCTTCTTTCTTCATCACTCCGAGCTTGTTCCCAAGCTCATCAACTACAAACAGCTCAGGTGACTTAATATAGTGATTCCTGTTGTATTTGAATTGTAGTGGGGGATCAGTTCTTCTTTTGTAAAAACTTCCTATAATTTGTTGTCTAAAAATTTAATAATGACACGCTTCTTGCATTAAGTCTCTGGGATATCATGACTCCCTCTTATAATGTATGTATACGGCTTTTTACCCCGGAAACACTCAAGCATCCAACTAATAAGTATAGATCTTCACTTACTACTACCTACTACATGTGAGTGTATCAAAATATGACCTTATCTTCAATCTTCTTGCTGGCGTCTCTGATAAATTCAGCTAATTTTACCATACCCTGATCCTGTCCTGCTCTTGGTCTTACTGCAACTCCTTCGTTCTTTTCTTCTTTTTCTCCGATTACAAGCATATATGGGACTTTCTGAAGCTGTGCGTCACGTATTTTTGACTGCATAGTCTCATCTCTGTCGTCAATTTCTGACCTTATTCCAGCTTCTTCAAGCATTTTCTTTACTTTTTTTGCATAAACCATAAAGTTTTCTGAGATTGGAATTATCTCTGCCTGTACAGGTGCAAGCCACAATGGGAATGCGCCGCCGTAGTGCTCAATAAATATCGAGAAAAATCTCTCGAATGAGCCAAGCAATGCTCTGTGTACCATAACAGGTCTTTCTTCAATCCCTTTCTTGTTGATGTATGTAAGTTTGAACTTCTCAGGCAGGTTGAAGTCGAGCTGGACGGTTGAAAGCTGATGCTCTCTTCCAAATACATCTTTGAATTTGAAATCAAGTTTTGGCCCATAAAATGCAGCTTCCCCTTCCATTTCTCTTGCTACCAGACCAAGCACTTTTACTGAATCTTTGATTGCTTTTTCTGCTCTGTCCCACAAATCATCGTTTCCGCTGTATTTCTTTTTGTTTTCCGGATCTCTCAGGGATATTTCAAGTCTGTAATCGCTTAGTCCGAGAGCTCTTAGGACTTTTAATGCCAGTTTTATTGAGGCAACAAATTCACTCTGGACTTGCTCCGGTTCGCAAAAAATATGAGCATCATCAATAGTAAAACCGCGTACTCTACTCATTCCTGATAGTTCTCCTGATTGTTCGTATCTGTAGACTGTCCCAAATTCTGCAAGTCTCAAGGGAAGTTCTCGGTAGCTTCTTTTTTTAACGTCATATGCTTGAATGTGATGCGGGCAATTCATTGGCTTTAGAATAAACTCTTCTTCGTCAATTTTTATTGGTGAGTACATATTATCTTTATAATAGTCCCAGTGACCTGAAGTCTTGTATAGGTCTACTTTTCCGATATGCGGGGCAATGATATGCTGATAGCCGGCACTCTCCTGTTCCTTGTAGAGGAAATCCTGAATAACTTTTCTAATAGTAGCTCCTTTTGGAAGCCAAATTGGGAGTCCTGCTCCTATCATGTCACTGACAGTAAAGAGTTCCAGCTCTTTTCCCAGTTTTCTATGGTCTCTGAGTTTCATTTCTTCCTGCATTTCGACGAAATCGTCGAGTTTCTTTTGAGTTTTGAATGCCAATCCATAGATTCTTTGAAGTTGTGGTCTGGTTTCGTCTCCACGCCAGTAAGCTCCAGCTATGTGAGTAAGCTTGAAGGCACCTATTTTACCGGTATGTTTGACATGTGGACCTCTACACAGGTCTGAAAATTCTTCTCCGGTCTTGAAAAAACTGATTGTCTCATCCGGGATTTCCTGTAAAAGCTCGGTTTTGTAAATCTGACCTCGCATGTGAAGCATATCCATAGCCTGTTCTCTTGGGATGAAGGTCTGAGTAATTGGCAACTCCTCCTCGACAATACTTTTCATTTCTCTCTCAATTGCGGGGAGATCCTCTGGTGTAATTTGTTTTGGAAATTCAAAATCGTAGTAGAACCCATTCTCAACAGCAGGACCAATTCCGAGTTTTGCTTCGGGGTATATCCTTAGTACTGCAGCAGCCAGAATATGGGCGGCACTATGTCTCATTTTTTCTTCATAGCTGGTCTCAGGTGCTGGTGTGCTGTAGTCGTTTTCTTTTTGTGCCATTTTTGTATTATTTAATAATTAGTTATTCTTGAGAATCTCTTTTGTTATTCTCTGGGAGGTTTTGCGACTTAAAAAATAGTTTTAGTAAAAACAAAAAAAAAGTCGTCCTCAATCAATTGATTTTCAACTGACTAGAGACGACTTTCTATCGTGGTTCCACTCTTCTTTGTGCTTTTGGTACAGTATTCAATTGTATGGTATTAGCTTATGTTGAAGACTTTTCACTGGTTGCCTTCTCACTGATAAGGTATTATAGCAGAAAAGTCAATAAAATGATTTTAAAATTCAGGAAAAGACAATTAAAATTGAATCGGGTTTACTTGTGAGTTTTCAGAGGTTTAACTGCTTTTTTATAGAATATAGTGTTCTGGTGGGCAGTAGAGGATTCGAACCTCTGACCACTCCCACGTCAAGGGAGTGCTCTACCAGCTGAGCTAACTGCCCAAAAAGTAAATTGTCAAAAAGAAGCAAAGATTCGACCTTGAAATTCCTAGCCACGCAAATGTTTCACGGATCCTAGGAGTATTCTCTACTCCTTTATCCAATTACTTTATCAATAAGTCCGTATTTCAAAGCATCTCTCGCTGTCATATGATAATCCCTGTCTATGTCTTTTGCTACCTTTGATTTTTCCTGTCCTGTATTTTTGACAAGTATACTGGTTGTCAGATCCTTTAGTCTCAATATCTCCTTCGCTTCTATTTCTATATCACTAGCCTGTCCTCTTGCACCTCCAATTGGCTGATGCATATGGATCATACTGTTTGGAAGAGCAAATCTCTTGCCTTTTGTTCCGCTTGTGAGGATAAGGGTTGCCATTGAGGCTGCTGTCCCTACTGCGACTGTGCTTATATCTGGTTTGACGTGGTTCATTGTATCAATTATTGCAAGACCGGAATAAATCACTCCACCTGGACTGTTTACATACATCACTATATCTTTTTCGGCGTTTTCCTTTTGTAAAAATAGTAGTTGAGCCACAATTGCGTTTGCAACCTGGTCATCTATTGGTGTTCCAAGAAAGACTATTCTCTCCTTCAAAAGCCTGGAGTAGATATCATATGCTCTTTCTCCATCTCTTCCCTTCTCAATTATTGTTGGTATTAAATATGAATTCATAATAAAAAGGATAATGTAATTGTAACAATAACTAAAACTATAACCATAATTTAGTTCTGAATTACGGCTAAATTATACGTTGTGTATTAAGGGTTTGTCCACCTGGTTGTTCTTTGAGTGTCGAAATGAAGGGAAGCTTTGCTCGGTCTTGCCAGATATTCCATCGAATTAACGATAGAAACATTCCTGCAATGTCATTGATGTCCTTTAAAGGATGAACGGATGGAAGGATAAACGGATGAATAAGTGACATATCGGTTTTACTATTGGAATTGGAAAAACGATAACAATACAATAAAAAAGGTCGCGTGCAAACGCGACCTTTTAATCCACAAATTTATCTTTCTTACTCCTTTGCAGAACTGCTCCCAGATGAGTTCTTCTTGATTGCCAAAAAGTAAATCAAAAGCGGAATCAATCCAAAAAGAAATGTAAGTACTGCCCATAGTACTCCGTTCTCAACACTGTTCTTCTTTGAGTCACTATAAACCCAGAAAGCTAAACCTCCAGAAATAAGAAGCCATACACAACAAAAAACTACCCAGAAAATCATACCAACACCCATAAGTGCCTTTGCTGCTTCTTCATCATCTGAAGAACTGTATGTGTATTCGTAAGTACCAAATGGGTCGTCATCCACTTGAGCAAGTGCAGTTGTTCCAGCTAGTGCAAATGAAGACATTGCAATGATAGCAACTGATGCTACTATAAATAGTTTTTTCATAATTTATGTCACCTCCTCCAAAGTCTAATGATTGCTCTTTTTCTATTATGGTAAAATTGTAGGGAAGAAATTGTACAATTGCAAGAGAAGAAAATTCGACGTCATAGTATCGAAATTAACACAACAAAAAAGTCTCCGAGGAGACTTTTTTGCTTGCACTTTTAACTATTTTTACTGCCTTTTGCTTTTTACGAAATTTGGTTGACCAAATTTCATCCACATTATATAAGTTGTTTTGATACAATGTCAAGCATTATATTGATCAAAATGTGGCTATACCTAAGGGGTCTCTTTTATTATGTTCCCAACTGTTAGTTTGCCCACTACTACCCCTTGTTAACTCACTATAACCAGCAACTTACTCGTGATTATATCAATGAACAATGGAGACTATAGGGCTTAAAATAGTAAAAGTTGAGTAATAAATTTGAACACCTTATTCTGAACCCTTTGAATATTGATTATCAAATTTATTCAATTTCGAGGTCAAAAGTAAATCCTCATTCCTTCACGAATATCATTTTTTTTGACGAAACCTCCGTTGACTTCAAGTACATATTTTGCCCCACTCTTTGAAGTATAACTTTTTTCTTCATTTAAAGGTTCGACAGATTCGTAAATATCAATAATTTCTTTTTCAGAATTAATGTAAATAATATCGAGAGGGATGTATGTATCTTTCATCCAAAATGACCTGATATTTTCATCTGGGAAAACAAATAACATGCCATGATCGGAAGGAAGGTAATTTCTATTCATAAGTCCGTTTGTCCACTCTTTGCTGGAATCAGCGATTTCTACCTTAATTGTGATTTGGTCTTCTCCTAAGTGTACAGTACTGAGTTTTGAGGCATCTGTTTCTTCGTTAATATGGTTTGAATCGGTTGATGATTCGTAAGTGCTTCCGAAAAACTGGAATGCTCCAGTGACTGCCAGAATCATTGCTATAATTGCAAAAGCTGGTATTAGAAAAAGAAATGCAGGTTCTATTTTTCTAAGTAATTCCTTTAAACTTTCCAATGATTTTCTATTGAACGGATATATTTTTGCCATGATTATAATCTGATAAGTTTATTGATATTTCTTGTACTATTCCATTTTTATTTTGCTCTTTTAAATTTCTTTTCTATTTCGTATCTTGAGATCTCCCAGATTATTGGGCGACCGTGAGGGCAGGAATAGGGCTTTTTGCACTTTAGTAGTTTTTCAATTAGGTATTGTGTCTGTTCTCTGCTAAGCTTCTGCCCTGCTCTAATGCTTCCGTGACATGCCATACTTGCAAGCATTCTATCCATAATTGTTTCTATTGGAGTAGTAGTTTTTATTTCTTGAGTAAGTATTTCAAGAGTCTCTATCAGAAGACTTTCAATATCCGATTCTTTGAAAATAGCAGGAATTGAGTTGACTTGAAATGTAGCTTCTCCAAATTCTTCGATATTGAATCCGAAATTTCTAAAATTTTCCAGATTGTCTACGAGTGTCTGAGTAAGGTATGGTTTGAGGTCAACTGTGATAGGAGTGAGAAGCTGTTGTTGTTCTATTTTTTCTCCTTTATTATATTTTTCCATAAGTTCTTCATAGGTGATTCTCTCTGCAGCGGCGTGTTGATCTATAATAAGGAGTCTCTCTCCTTTTGTGATGAGTAAGTATGTATTGAAAATCTGTAGAAAGCCTTCATTAGGGAAAGAAGATAGATCTTCTCCAGGCAGTCTCGGTGTTTGGTTATCTGGGTCATTCTCCGGTTTATTTAGAATGGTCTGTGAGAATCTTATACTTTCTTCTATTGAGGAAACGTCTGGTTTCATATTCAGAGCCTTTGAACCGGTATTTTTTTCGCCTTTCCATTGTGGTCTTTCAGGTATGGGCGTGTATCCCGATTTATAATCCGTCCTGGATATTGTGGTTTCTTCCAGGTTATTTACTCTTGTTCTAAGCTCGGATTGTAGATAATTATGCAAACTTTGTTCTACTGCCTGTTTTACAGCCATAAAAAGAGACTGACTATCTTCAAATTTAACCTCATTTTTTCTGGGGTGAACATTAACATCAACTCTTGAAGGGTCAATTTTTATTAAAAGAAAGTAAACAGGATATTTATCTCCCGGGATTAGAGTGTGAAACGCAGTACTAATCGCCTTTGCTGCGACTTTTTCATGAACCGGTCTGTTATTTAAAAAAATGAACTGTTTGTTGCTATTATTCTGTGAAACACTGGGGTGACCAGTAAATCCAGTGATTTGGATAGTCGGGGAGTTGTAGTTCACTTCTATCAGTTTTGAGGAAATATCACCTCCAAAAAGGTCGAATACTCTTTGCTTCAAATTATCTGTTCGTGGGAGGATGTATAAGGGTTTCCCGTTGTTGTGTAGTTCAAAGTGAATACCTGGTCTTGAAAGTGAAAGCCGGACGAACATGTCAGTGATATATTTTAGCTCGGTTGCATCACTTTTTAGAAATTTTTTTCTTGCAGGAACATTCGTAAAAAGGTTTTCGACAGTGATTCTTGCTCCTTCCTCTACACCTGTTTCTTCAATAAGATCCACTTTTTCTGCTCCTGCCACAGCTTTTATGCCTGATTCTTCAGAATCACGTTCCTTCGTATAAAGAGAGACCTTTGACACTGAAGAAATACTTGCAAGAGCTTCTCCTCTGAAGCCCATTGTGTCAATCTTTTCCAGATCCTCGACTGACGAAATCTTTGAAGTACTATGCTGTTCGAAAGCTTTTTTTGCATCTTCCCTGTTCATACCGATGCCATTATCTGTTATTTCAATCAGTTTTTTGCCGGCATTTTCAATTTTTACTGTGATTTGAGTGGATTTTGCGTCAATCGAATTCTCAATAAGTTCTTTGACTACCGATGCTGGTCTTTCAACCACTTCTCCTGCTGCTATCTGGTTTATAACGCTTTGTGGGAGTTTTTTGATTTTTGTCATATTATCCTCTTGTTGATTTAATGTGTTACGTAAATATATATTTTTTAGAACACGCTTTTTGAAGTACTGTAAAAAACATCGAAATTACGGAACAATTCGTTCTAAATTTATTATGACACAAGTTTGAAAATGTTTGTAATAGTATTTAGTTTTTTTCAATCTACACGAGATTATACAAATTCTGCAAAGACTTATCAGGCAAGACAAGGGGCAGTTAGGATTTAATAAGCCCTGGTAATTAGTGCAATTTTTGTACTACGAAAATTGTATTCTTTTGTAGTGACTTTGAGGTTGTCTTGTCCACATAGTTGGGAAACAAATTACGGGATTTATGGAAAAAGCGAGCAACTTATGTCTACTGAGAATAGAAATTCTACTGGGAGTAGAGTAGCGAAATAAATATTACCTAAAGTTATCCACCAGCAGTGTACAGTAAAAACCCGTCCATATAGAATAAGATTTCATAGGGGTAATTGTCTTTTATTCTAAAACAAAGGATGCCTGGGATTGATAATTAACCTGGCATATGAGATAAACTTGTGGCTGAAATACTTGGGGTATCAGTCTGAAATTTCCCTCTGACCAGGTTTCTTTCTTTTCTTTCTTGCCTTTGCTGCTTCTCTTTCTCTTTCTGCTTTTGTCTTCATACCAAGTCTCTTGAATAAGTCTTTTTCCATTGTTGATTCTGCCTTCTCAATCTTCTGGTCTTTATAAACAGGGAAAGTAAAGCTGAATGTGGATCCCTTCCCTATTTCGCTTTCTACGCTAACTTTGCCTCCATGAACTTTTACTAACTCAAAAGAAACATAAAGCCCTAGCCCAGTGCCGCCAGGCCTCACGATTGGACTTTCTTTCTCTTCATCCAGATGGGATTTTACTCTATAAAACTTTTTTCCCAGGTTAGGAATATCTTCCAGCGGTATTCCAAGTCCTGTATCTTTGATAGAACATTTTAAATAATCTCTTTTTGTCTCCAGTTTTATTTCAATATATCCTCTTTCAGTGTATTTAATTGCATTTGAAAGAAGATTGTCCATTACTTCTTGCACTCTTGTTCTATCTGCATAAACTTCAGGTAGAATCCGGGGCTCATTGTATATTATATGGAGACTTTTGGCCTCAGCTTTAGGCTTTAGAGCAAGAATGGAATCGTGTACAACATCCCTGAAATCAATATTTTCTCTGAAGAGTTGGAGCCTTTGTGCATCGACCTTTGTTGCACTTAATAGGGTTTCTATGAGGCTTACTTCTCTTTCAGCAGATTCCTGTGCCATTTTTATATACTTTGCTAGTGATTCGAGAGGAATGTTTTGATTTTTTTCAATGCTGTTGTTTATCAGAGAAATAGCATTTCTGACAATAGTAATAGGTGTACGAAGCTCGTGACCCATAATGTCAATCATGTCTCTCTCTCTTCTCTGAATTTCTTTGACAGTATCAAGAGCATTTTGTAGATCTTTATTTTTAGTTTGGAGTTCTTTTGTAGCTTCATCGATTCTAAGCAAAAGATTGCGATTAAGATCGACAACCTCTTCATAGAAAATGGCACGCTCAACTGCGACCCTTGTCGTACTGGCGATACTCTTTAGAAACTCAATATCCTGTACTGTATAAGGAGTATCAGCTTCTTTTTGACCTAAAATTAATATTCCACAGATATTTTCATTTTGACCAAGAGGTACAAGTACTTTGAGTAGATTTCTTTCCATTGCCTTTTTTATACTCCGTATTTGCAGCTGTTTTGGTGCATAGCGTGAAAATAAATCCTGTTGGATCTCATCGTAAACAATTGGATCTTTTCCGGTTACTTTCCATATCTCTTGAGCTAGTTCATAATTTTCAGGCTCGAACTTCATTGTCTGTCCTTTGTAGTTTATTTCAAAAGGGTTTCCTTTTTTCTTGTTTGGTATGACAATAAGTGATTTATATCCTGGTCTTATTGTTCTTGCAATTGTGGAAAGGACAGTTTCTCCTATTCTGTTAATATCCAGGATAGTTGCAATCTGGTTTCCAAGTTCGTCAACGGTCTCAAGCGGATCATAGCCCGGATTGATTAGTTTGGAGTCAATATATTTGCGAATAAAATTGTTTGCACCGTTGAAAATTGATACTGTCAATATTGCATAGAGCAGTCCAATTGCGTAGGCATTGATGTTGTATATACTGCCAAAAAACCGCATATGTATTGCTGTGATTCCATAAAAAAAACAATAAAGGATAATAGAGAGAAGTAAATAATAGACAAGTTTACCAAGAAGAAATCGTGCATCAAGCAGACGATGTTTTCTTGTTGTATATGCAATTATGCCGAGCCAAAAAATGATTGCAAATGGTCCATAATTTGAAGACACTGTGGTTTTTGTAACTGAAGGGATAATTGCGTTAGTCATTAGAATCACTATTGTTATCAGAACGAAACTAATGATCAGCAACTTCAGCTTGGCTTTTTCTATTGCTTCAGAAACTATGTATTTTTTGACCAATAACCTAATACTTTTTAGAACTATGAGCAAAATATAGAGTATGTATGGAAAGTAAAGTGTTCCTCTTTCTATATCATATCTGTCTTCGACTCTAACAAGGTTCTCAATTATCAGATTTGTTCGAAATATTAAGATGATCCATACTACTGCACTAATGGGTAAGATTATTTTAGAAAAAAAGGAAGTGACTTTGACTTCTCTTGGGAAATTCTGGACAAAGAAGAACAGAAATAATGAGAAAAGAATTACACTAATAAATGAAAGTTGGTTGATGAACAGGGAAAATGCGAATGCTCTAAATTGAATATTCGCAAGGGAAATACTACTTATCCAAACCATAATACCGATATTCATCAAAACAAACCATCTGTTTGTTTTACTATTGAAGTTCCCGGTGAGTACTATAATATTCAGGAATACCTGAAAGCAGATTATTGCAGAAAGAATTAAGTAATACATAAAATATCCTAACAAAACATTTGGCTTGTATCAATTCTCACGCCTGCAGGATATTTCAGTCTGAATGATCTATCGGAATATATTTGCGGAACCTATTATTTTCAGAATTGCCATTCAACAAAAAGTTGAGGATTTCAATATGTCGTGGCTCTTTACTGGAGAGTAATTTTTCAGAAATATTTTCTATATCAATAATTACAAATCTGGAATGAAATCTGTCTGTTTCCTTGTATTTTATTTCTTGCCCGAGAGTTATAAAATCGATTCCCAGCTTGGAAAAAAGACTGTAAGTCATATCTGAAATGATTGCACCTATTCTATTTATATTTCTCTTGTCCATAATTGCATAGATGGTTCTAATCCATGCTGCTACAACCAAGGTTGGGGAGACTTGTGCTTCCCTTATTATCGTGGTGTTGAATCCAAGTCTTGTTATTTCATGTTCTAGAGAGAGTATGTTATCAATTTCTTCTTGTTTGAGATCGATTTCATTTCCGATGATGGCTGTTTTTAATCTTGTATGAATCGGCAGTTCTTCATTTTGTTGTTTACCCTTGTCTGTAAGTGTTACCAGCCGTGCACTTATAAGGGGTATATCCTCTCCATTTGAGACTAGAGTATAGGTTGAGCGAAAATTCTCTTCGTCACTATCAATGTTATCTCTCATATACATCTCATCATTGCCTATTACCATAATTTCATCATCTTCAGGGAAACTGAGACCTGCTTCAAGATAATTGGCTGCAACGATTCTACAACAATCCTTTTGCCGGGGTAAATTATCTGCTACTCCGCTTGTACATTCATATTTGGTTAGTTTTCTGGAATTGCTTATCCAGATACTTTTCGGCAAATCTTGATAGCCTCTGTTAATCGAAAAATATTTTTCATTTGTTCTTCCGATATTAATCCTATCTCTTGTCACAGAGGGTGTATTATGTATCCTGCAATGTGAAGGATTATCTAAAGACCCATGTGAAGACATTCCTCCTTCATTGATACTTGCTAAAGGTTTTGTAGACTGTATCCTATTATCTATTCCCATGTATTACTCTGATTTTTTCTTAATGCATTGAATTTATAGAATATTTTACACATTATCCGGTATTATTGTTGATATGTTTTTGCCAATACTTTTTGCCGGGAATTTCAACTTCTGTTTAGTTGTATTGGTATTGATATTTTTACAGGGCGATTTGTTGAGATCATGACTGAAATCGGCTATACACTTATTTGGGGCAATGTCTTGGATAAAACTGAGTAATTATACAATACTTATGTTCTATCACACTACCTGTAGTATTTAACTAATAGATATATAATGATTCTGGTGTTTAGTCTGTGTTCTTTGTGTAGATAATGACGGTATTAAATGAAATTAAATGCGTGGGTATTTTTCTTAATCAGTAAATAAACCCATAGCAATTCTTGTTATCAATTATCCGATTTTTTCTTTTTCCCTTAATTCATCTTGGATTCGAGCCGATCAATTTCAAGTGTAGTTCTTCGGGTTTGCCGGATTCCATATTAATTGTATGTATTATATTTCTGAAAAATTCAGAATTTGTATTGCAATACAATGCGCACTTCTGTGCAATCTGGTATAAAACCATATAGCTTGAATTCGAAACTGTATGAGTATGAAAATTCAAGCTAATTAACCCCCAAGGAAGGTTAGGTCTTTCTGCCAACTCCCTTATCCGCTATGTGATAATAGATGGGATTGACGGAAATCTGCCCGACCTGCCTCTCAATTTATTTTTTTAAATAAGATGAAAAAAATCTCACCTTCCGGGGAAGTAAGAAATATTAGTACAAAGGAAGAGCATATTTTTATGCTGCTTTGTTATAGCGACGAGGATCTGGCGATGCTTCTTGCACAGGTTAGTCCAGTGAGAGTAGATAAAGGATTTATAGATATTTTCAGATATGAGCTTTTTCGTCATGTCAGGGATTTGTCTGCGCAAGAGGATATAAGGTGTTTTATGGAAGAGCAGGCACGTAGAACCGGCAGTCTACATTGAAAGTTTCAACTGAATCTTAAGAAAAGAGTTTTTAGGATGGAAGAAGTATCAACAATTTGAGCTTGAATCGTGTATTATGACGGTGGAGAAGTTTCTCTGTGTGTATCACAACACGAGAGCCATATGGGATCAAGATATGCAAATATTTTAGATTTTGGAGAAGACTACGGATATTTAATTAGAATTGTTCAAAGGGCTTTACAGCGGGCAGATTGCCATATATAATTATTTCCAATTTCTTTATTTGTTTTAGCAGCTGTGATTATCCATTTTTTGGATAACAGGTTGCTATTTTTAATATCTTGATAGTAAAAATGGGTACATTACATCCAGATACAAATCAACCAATGGGAGATGTTGAAAAATTCTTCGAGGGAGTTTTTCAGAAACTGAAGATATCTGAAACGACTGAACTTTCAGTATCAGGGATAGATGAATTCCTTAGAGGAAGGAATCATAATGAGGATGAGATAGAAAGAGGAATTGGGATTGCCTCGCAAGTTCTTTTTTTTGAATCTATCAGGTTCGTTATGAACAATACTCCTGAAGGTAGCTCTCTTAATGAAGCTACGATTCTTTTTGATGAAGTAATTAGTCAGTATTATGATGAGGGCAGGAATTTTTTTGAGTAATACTCTGCTACTATCAGTAGTTGCTCCTTCTATTGATGCAGCTTTGACTCATGTAGTTGAATTATCAGGGTTTGAAAATGTTTCTCCTGAGGAAGATAACCAGAATAGTTATGGAACAAGAAGCATTTCAGGTGGGTTTTCCATTTCTGACTCAAATGGGAGTGAAGTAAGATTTATAAAAGGAAATCCAGAAGGCAAAGGAAGAGAGGAAAATACATTCTACTATACAGATTCGAGAACAGTTGACTTAGTATTTGGTTGTTCAGCTTATAGTAATAGTATTGGGGCGACAAAGATTATTGAAGGTTTTGAATTTGTATATATTCCATGGAGTTTCATTGACAGGATAGGAGAAAACCCTGTTGAGGCACTTGCTGACGTAGTTGAGGTCGTAATTAAAGCTACAGAGGTACTAACTGGCAAGTATAATCATGAAGAAATTATAGAAAAAGCTGAGAAATACAGGGTAGAGTTTCTATGTTCTGCTATCTGTGAGGAAAATCTTTCAAATAATGCAGGCTTGAGTAAAAGATCCGAAGAATTACTGGAAAAGCATAAGAAGCAGAGGAATTGCTATAGTTATGGAATGAAGGCACAGCAAAGAATAATGCCTGAAGATAATTAAATAAATTCATTTATTTCCTCTTTCTTGAATCCAAGTAGAAATATTTCAGGCTCGGCTTTTATTCCAAATTTTTCTTTTGATTTTTTATAAATAAGTTTCATGAGTTCAAGTACATCCTCTGCTGTCGCACTATCGTTGGTTTCGATGAATGCTGCATGTGCATCAGAAATTTTTGCTCCTCCCCTTCTCTTGCCTTTAAGTCCAAGCTTTTTGTCGATGATGTAGCCGAACCCGTTTGATTCAAATCCGAACTTCTCTTGTGTTTTGTTGTCAATATTTTTCCACACACATCCGGCCGATCTTGCAGGCTGAAGTCTTTTTCTTTTTGCCCAATCAATTGAAGTTGCTTTTGCTTTTTGAGCATCTCCCTCATGAAGATTGAAAATAGCAGAAAGGACAATTTCCTTTGTTTTGTGAAATCGGGAATAATCATAATCAAACCGCATTCTTTCTTTTTCAAGTGTCTTTTCTTCAAGTTTTTCGTTTAGGATTTTTACTGAATCTATATACTCTTCCAAGAAATGAGCACCACCGTGTATATTGTTGACTATTGCTCCTCCAATTGTTCCGGGTATTCCTGAGAACCATTGAAGACCTGTGATACCTTTATTAATCAATGTATTTATTGCAAGCTGGATAGGTACTCCTGCATCGATCTCAACTTGAACAACCGGAGAATCTGATTCATCATAGTCCACTGCAGAAAAATCGTAATATTTTTCTTTTTCTACCTGAACAAGTCTTGGCTTAGTCCTGGATTTGTTCGCATCTGTCTCATTTTTAAACTTAACTCTGTCACTTTCGTTGCTATTATTTACATTTTCTTTATTGCTGACATTTAGTATTTTGATTCCATCTGATTTTACTTTTATGACTATTCCTCTAATCCCGCGGTCTGAAATAAGAACATTGCTTCCCCAGCCGAGGAGCGTGACAGGGATATTGTATTCTTTGGCAAGTTTCACTGTTTTGATGAGGTCTTCAGTTGAATCCGCGGTATAAAAAATATCTGCAGATCCCCCTACTTTGAGAGTGGTGTAT
This sequence comes from Candidatus Dojkabacteria bacterium, assembly GCA_016931155.1. Taxonomy (GTDB): domain Bacteria; phylum Patescibacteriota; class Dojkabacteria; order B142; family JAFGFJ01; genus JAFGFJ01. The sequence goes on along the minus strand of JAFGFJ010000003.1, from coordinate 21,425 downwards.
GGGGCAAGAGGCTCATCTATTTTAGCTTTTTCAGAATCCAGACTTGAGATTAGTTTTGTAATATCCATTATGAATCCTTATTTTTTTTGATTTTTTGCCAGCCTTTCCGAGAGTAGTAGGGTTATTCTAATAAATAATAACGTAAATATACAGAGAAAATGATTAAAATTTGTAAAGGTTGAATTTTACATACACATATTATTAAGATAGGAATTATACAAATAAGAATTTTAAGACAGGAATTGTAAAACCGGGGATTTTATGGAATTGCTATTTCAACTGAGACTCTGCGTGCTTCGCCCGTAGGTTTAAGATCGGAGATACTAAATTTAGTTTATACGGTTTTCTTTCGTTCGGCTGGATAATTTTTGTAGGCTAAATAAGCATCAGAAAATACTTTAAATGATGGTTTGAGATTCTGTGAAAGGATTGTTGGAACTTGTAAGCAGACCATGTAATGTGATTCTGGGTTTATTTTTTTATAAGAGTTTTGAAAATAGTTTCCAGTAACAAAACTTTTCTTAATATGAGGATAGTTGTCTATTTCTCTAGTTGTGGGTGTTTCAGGAGTATATATAATCCTGATATCCAGCTCACCAGGAGTACCATTATTATTTCCAATAATACACCCAACATTGAGTGTGAAAAAAACAACTTCTTCGTTTGGCCTTTCAGATAATTCCTCCAGATATTTTTCTATTGTATCGATAAGGGGTATCCTTCGAATTTCGCCCTCAGGATTCATGCTCATACAAAGGTTTCCTATCGATGTTCCAGAGAATTTAAATATTAGTGCCTTATGATTGTCTCCCAGGTCTAAGGTATATATGTTTTCCAGGTCTATACCGTAGTTAATTAAATTAACCTTCGCTTCTTCTAAATTTAGATTTGCTGCGTTCAGGCTTGCTTCGGCGGATTCAGCAGAACCATTTGAATTCGGAGTACGGCTGAAGTACGAGCCATTATCCTGTTTATCGGGATTCCCTCTACCATTTTCCCCTTTTTTTCGTCTTGGCATGCTCGAAGTAAAATAGTTGGATTAAGATATACTCAAAATGATGTTTTATGAAACAAGATGGAGGTTATATAGTGGTTAATTATAGAGAAATAGGATTATTTTGCAAGTGTTGCTTTTATTCTTCTATTTCCGCTTCCAATATTCTCTTCTTTCAAGATTTTAAATTTTCCGCTTTTGCCGAGTTCTTTTGTGTTTTTTACATGTGGTCCGCCGCAGAATTCTTTGGAAAAGGTCTTTTCTAGAAGGGCTGTAACATCTTTGGCGAGAAGGTTCCCTGTCTTTGCGTCTCCTTCCTCATTAAAGAATCTGTTTATTCTTTCATTAATCTCAGTGTCGACAGTTGTGTAAACAGTGACCAGATCCGGGTATTTAATGCCGAATTCCATTTGAGCTCCTGCTTTTTCTGCTATCCCTTTATGCATAGTAAGTCTTCTCACGATCAGTCCTTCCTCAATTTTTTCATTCACTAGAGCTTCCACTCTTTTAATCTCATCATCAGTAAGTTTTCTGTCAAAGTTGAAATCCATCCTGAGTCTTTCTCCAGTGATATTACTTCCTCTCTGTTTGATACAAGGATTAACAATTTTTTGCAGTGAAGCCAGAAGCAAATGATGAGCTGTGTGGAGTCTTACAACTTCTTCTGAGTGATCTGCAAGACCACCCTTGAATTTCTGCTCTGCTCCTTTGCGGGATGCTTCTCTGTGCTTTTCTTCTTCTTTTTTAAAAGCATCTTCTACTATCCTAAAGTGTAGATCTCCTAACTGAAAATTTCTAACATTTTGAAATTCTTCTATTCCCAGTTCAAAAGGAAAGCCGTAAGTCTCATAAAAGTAAAATAGTAGCTGTCCTAATTCAATTAGTTCTGGTTCGACCATTGTTTTATTGAATGGTTTTCCATTTTTGCTGATCTCCCCTGGAGAAGTAATTATAGTACCAAATTCTTTCAATCCTTTACTTAAAGTGTGCTTGAATACTCTTTCTTCCTTCTCAATTTCTTCGAGTACTGTAATCTCGTTTTCCTTAAGGTGCGGATATGCATAGTTCAACGCCTTCACTACCTCTTCTGCTACCTCTTTGCCGAAGTCTCTTTCTATTCCGATCTTTTTTGCAAACCTTACCATTCTTCTAATAAATCTTCTCAGAATGTATCCCTGATCTTTATTTGAAGGTTTTATCCCATCAGCAAGGATGAATACAGCTGCACGTATGTGATCTGCGATCACTCTAAAACTTTCAGTAAATTCATTGTCTTTTCCATTGGTCTTGTATTTTTTTCCTGAGATTTCTTCAATTTTTCCAATAATAGTACCGTAAATATCCGTTTCGAAAATATCGTTTTTTCCCTGCACAATCATAGTTACTCTTTCAAATCCGCCACCAAAATCTATATTTTTTTGATCCAGTATTTGCCATTTCATGTTTTTGTCAAGTTTGTATTCCATGAAGACGTTATTTCCAATCTCAATAAACCGGCCTGAGTCGTCGTTAATATGATATTTATCCTGCTCAATTTCTATTACTCCACGGTCGTAAAACATTTCGGATGAAGAACCTCCAAGTTCTCCAACGGCGTGTGCTCTTTCCCACCAGTTTTTAGTTTTCGGATACGGAAAAATCCTGTTCTTCCAGTTTTTTCCTTCTTCAAGGTTTTTTGGAATGTCAGTGATGTCTTCTGAAAACTCTGCATCGACTCCGTATTTTTTAAATGCATTTTTCCATGATTTGATTGCAACTTCATCTCCAGGTGCATCTTCATCACCTCCGAACACACTAATGTACAGCCTTTTTGGATCCAGTTTATATCTTTCAATATGCAGTTCCATAATCCATTCTATCTGTTGTTCTTTTGTGAAATCTCCAAGTGACCAATTACCCATCATTTCAAACATGAGTGTGTGTCTATTATCTCCGATCTCTATCATTTCGTCATAATTTGTGCGGAGACATCGTTGAATGTTGCAAAGTCTTTTTCCAAGCGGGTGTGGCTGACCGGCAAGGTATGGTGCAAGAGGAAACATGCCGGAATTTACAAAAAGTAATGTGGAGTCAACATTTGGGACAAGGGACATATTGGGCACAACCTGAAAATTTCTTGGTTCTTCAGTCCAGAACCCAATAAAGGCTTTACGTATTTCTTTGGATGTCATTGTGATGTGATTATTTATAGAGCAATAGTCTTGATTTTGTTTCGTTCATATGTACAAGATTATAGACGAAAATAGTTATTATTTGAAATACGATGGATCAGCCAACTCAGGAAAATGGTGTGTGTGGTCATCCAGATTGTCCTTTCTCAGGGATGAAATATGAAGAGATAATGGAAAAGATTGTGGGGATGAGGGATCCAGCAACGACTTTATTTGATGTCCCTTGCTGCCGGAAGTTATCATATGGCGTGACCGGAGAAGCTCTTATATGGGCAGCAAGTAAAGCTATTGGAAAATGCAAATCCATGTCGGCAAGAGACGACACCGATTCTTATGCACAGGAAGCGGCATAAGTACTTAGGAGATATTCTTTTTCCCTTTGTTTTTAACCAGTTTGTATGCAAAATAACCGGCTGGAAGAACGATGAGTCCAGCAATTATTAAGAGTTTAAACTTATCGAAAAATTCACCGACTTTACCCCACTCTTCTCCGAGTTGTGAAGAAACGAAAGCAAGCAAAGTGATCCATATAAATGAACCAATGAAAGTATAAGGCAGGAATTTTTTTAAGGGTACTTTCAGTACTCCTGCTGGAAGTGATACATAGCTTCGAAATATAGGAATAAACTGACCAAGAAGTACCATCTCATCTCCATATTTATCAAACCACTTTTGTATTTTTTCAAATTTTTGCTCTGTGATACGAACGTATTTCCCATACTTTTGAATAACCGGTCTTCCTCCTTTTAGTCCGATCATGTAAGAAAAAGTGCCTCCGATTATGTTTCCTAGGGAAGCAACAAGTCCGGTGACTATTAGATTCAATTCTCCTTTGAAAACAAGGTAACCGCTGAATCCTGCAATTATCTCGCTGGGAACCGGTATACCTGCCGAGTTTAAGATCATTCCTATGAGTACGCCAAAATATCCCAGACTGGATACTAAATCAATCCCCCATTTAGTTATTGAGTCAATTATTTCGCCCATTAATCATCAGAAATATGTTGATTCAAAATACCTGTAATGGTAGCTTAAAAATTCTTTGAAGTAAAATTACAGTTTTGCTAGAATCAGAGACTCAAATCTGAGCAATTTAATTCTTACGCAATAGAAATGGGTTCTTTTTCAGGTGTTGTAGGGACTGAAAATAGTAGTTCTTCTGCAACCAGTATTTCTGCAGAGTCAGAAAAAGTAAATCTTCTTAACTATGGTGAAGTTCCCCCTGGAACACATATTGTTCATGCGCTTTACCGAGGAGAATCAATTGAACTTAATCCTTCAAATACTGAAATGCTTTTTGGTTTGACAGTGTCAAAGGTTGTAGAGTTTATACGAATGAGGAAGGAAGCTGTAAATCTGGTTATTCCATTAAATGGAGGTGTGCCATTAGCTGATTCTGTTTTGAGGAATCTACAAAATAGCAATTTCGACTTTTCCAACCTTAATCTGTGTTTTGTGAAAAAATTTATGGATAAAGGTGGTATTCATTATATAGTGGAAAGTGAGGACAATGAGGGGAAAAAAACCGAAGGTGTCAATATCATGGTGGATGATATTGTTGATAGAGTAAAAGAATACAAAGAAATTAAAAGTAAGCTGGGGGAAATATTTGGTCAAGAAGAGCTTATTTGTTTTTCCCGGTAATAAAGGCGGAAGGAGTGGGAGAGGATGCTAAGGAAGTAAATTCAACTGCTAGTCTTGTCCAGAAAAATGGCTTTAGTATAAGCTCCTTTGAGGAAATAGCAGATAGATATGCTGATATATATTATGCGGCTGTTCTTCCAAATGAGTGGATCAACTGCGGTTTTGGTATGAATAGTACCCATGCAGATGCTCTTGCCGAATTAGTGAACATTGCAAAGGGTAAGTCTGAGGATTCAGGAAATAATGTAAAAAGAGGTGAGGCTGCTGCAATTGTGAATTCAGTTATTGAAAGATATTGGGGTTCAAGAAGTGCTTTGTATGATGATCTTTATGAAGTTGCTGGTGAGATTCAGGGACTTGAAAGATTAGCTCCTGTATGTCTTGCTGGAAAACCTGAAAACATGGGGACATATGGAAAATATCTCAAGAGACTTTTTGAGACTTATCAAAGTAAGTATGCCGATGTTTTTCAAGTATTGGTCACAATGGAAAAAAGAAAATTTATGCTGACTGGCTTGTGGAATAGTGAAGCTGAAGCTTTTTCCATAATAAGGACTGCACAACAGTACTATAACAAACTCAAGGAAAGTTGAAATAATAGTGAATTAATGGAATACAGAGCAAATATGCCATTATTGTGGCTGCTTTATGGAGAGAATTCTTGCTAATTGGGGTCAATAAATGGTAAAGAAATAAAAACTCTTTTCAATGCTGTTCTCCAAACGATACAGCTGCCCTTAGAAACTCTATAAATATCGGATGTGGTTCAAGTGGTCTTGATTTGTATTCTGGATGAGCTTGAGTTGCGACAAAGAAAGGATGAAGTTTTTGGGAAAGTTCTATCATCTCAACGAAGAAATTGTCCGGAGAGGTTCCTGCAAATACAAAACCTTTCTTTTCAAAATCTTCTCTCAGATCATTATTAAATTCGAACCTGTGCCTGTGCCTTTCCGAAACAAGAAGGTCTCCTTTTTGATTAAACTTAGTGTTTTTATTCAGTAACTTCCCTGCTCCGTGCTTTGTATATATTCTGTGTAATAGCGTCCCTTTTTTAATTATGCATTCATATGCTCCAAGTCTCATTGAAGTTCCTTCTCCTTTTATGACCTGGTACTTTTTATCAAATGGAATATCATGAATAACTGGATAGCTTGTTTTAGGATTTACCTCTGTAGTATTTGCTTCTTTCTCGTCTAATACATTTCTGGCAAACTCAATTGCTGCCATATGGAGGCCGTAGCAAAGACCGAGATAGGGAGTCTTAGTCTTTCGAGCAAATTTTGCAGCCTCAATTTTTCCTTCTACTCCTCTGCTCCCCCACCCAATTGGAACAATCACTCCTTCTGTTTTTTTCAAAATATTTGTTCCATGCTTTTCAATGTCTTCAGTATTTACAAATAAAATTTCTGTTTCGATTCCGAGTTTCCATGAAGTGTGTTTAATAGCTTCAATCAAAGAGGCGTAAGAATCGGCCAATTCATAACTTCCTGTTGCAAAATACTTCCCGCAGATAGCAATTTTTGCTTTCTTCTTTCTTGGTATTTTTATTCTGCGGGCAAGATATTCCCAGTTTTTCATATCCAGCCTTCTTGCACTCATTCCAAAATATTTTAATATTTTTTTATCAAGTTCCTGGTCGGCAAAGTGTTTTGGCAGGTCGTAGATACTAGAAAGATCTGGATTTGTAATGATTCTACCTTCTTTCATATTGCAGTTTACTCTTATCTTCTCAATTCTTTTCTGATCAATCTCCAGTTCACTTCTTAGAATAAGGAAGTTTGGCTGAATTCCAGCTGAGTTTAGAAATCTCAATGAAAGCTGAGTAGGCTTTGTTTTGGGTTCTCCCAGATGCCTGGGGACAGGAACATAACTTAGATGAATATGGATTACTCCCTCGTGATCCCTGAGTTTCATGATTCTAGCTGCTTCATAATTGAAAACGTTCTGATACTCTCCTGCTGTTCCTCCAAGTTCTACTAGAGTGATATCTTTTCCCTCTCCTGCCATTTCTATCCTCCTGATTATTTCTTCTGGAATATGTGGAATTGCATCCACTGTTTTTCCGTCGTAACCCATATTTCTTTCTCTGTCTATTATTGTTTTATATACCTGACCCATGGTAACGAAATTCTTGTATCCCATATTCTCTCCAAGAAATCTCTCATATGTGCCGAGATCCATGTCTGCTTCAAGACCATCCTCGCACAGAAACGGATCTCCGTGTTCGATAGGATTTATTGTACCTGAGTCCACATTGAGGTAGGTTTCGCATTTTATTGACCCAACTTTATATCCTCTTCTTTGAATTAAGAAACCAAGAGAAGCTGCGGCGACACCTTTGCCAAGTCCGGAGAGAACACCACCGGAAACGAAAATATACTTTGATTTTTTCTTGGCTTTTGTCATAAGTTTTTTATAAAAAAAAGGGTCTTTCGACCCATGTGTTAAATCATAAAATTTTTTCGCCAATGAGGAACTTTCATGCGAATGATTCTATTGAAAATTTTTTGTAAAGTCAAAAGAAAATAAATTAGGATAAAAGCCGAAGTCATAATTATAATCAAGTACAAGCGCTTTCTGTATGTTTTCCTGACTTATTACTTCAACGCATCTACAAAAAACATGAATTCTGCTTCACTTCCATCTACTAGTTCTGCTCTTCCTCCAAATATGAACATGGGAGTTTGATAAGGTCTGGCTGAATTATATGTATCCGATTCAAAGTATCCAAAAGAGATTTTTTCATTACTTGTTATAAATCTTCTGACTTGGAGCGGCTCATATTCGGAGAGCTGCTGCCTTCCTTCTCTTATTAAGGATTTCAAAGCCCCTTTTCCTTCCTGTATTCTTTGCCAGGCCTCCTCTGCGTCTACTATGTCGTATACTTCACTTATTTGGTCTATTTCCCATTCGGTGGTTTCAAATCCGAACAAACCATTTGTATCATTTGAAATATCGGAAAGGATAACTGTGGCTGAACCGAGCTTGGGATTATTTCTGTAAACTTTCCCATTCAAAGGATTTGCCGGATTCTCTTCTTTTTTCCCTTCTTTCATTATGAAATCTTTTGGGGTTACTGCCTCTCTGACGATATATATATTTACTTGAACAAATTGTGCTGATGCCGGGCTGCTTACTTCTACAAGTCTTGAGTTTTCAACTCTCATAAAATGTGCTTCCGATAAAGCATTTGCAAGGTTGGAAGAATGAATTCCAAGAGAGGCTAGTATGGATTGTGCCCTTTCTATATATGTATTCTTATCGGGTTCAATCCTGTGTTCTTTGATTGCATTCTCATCTTTTGTCAAATCCACAGTGAAATTCCATTTCTTGAATACCTTATTGTAAGTAAGTTTTCTGGTGTCTGTTTTCCATTGTAGTTCCTGTTCACTGATTTTTTGAAAAGGATTTTTGAAGCCGAGTTTCTCTGCAACCACCTCTGCTTTTTCTACGGCTCCAAACTTTTCTCTTGGTTGAAGGACTTTATATACATTTGCAGTTTTTGGGTAGTCACCAAAACGATTATCTATAGCAAACTCCGGGCTACTCCCTGGTGCGAGTTCAAGAGAATCTATTGTCAGTGGCTGGATATCACCAAAGCCTTTTGTTGCTGGACTGTAAGGACTACTCAAGCCTCCTTCAACTCCGTTTCCAGTCTGAAAAATAAAACCTTTTATGTTCTGATAAGCAATTATCAGTACAATGAATATTAGGCATCCGATTAATCCCCTGCGAGCAGTATTCGTGACCTGCATTAAACTTGTAGTTTTTTTTTCTGCTGCCACCTATTGTCTGTAGATAATTAAACTATCATAATTTAGCATTTTTTAATTTGAAACTGTAGCTTGGCTCTTTATTGAGGGGTAAGGAAGATAGCTTGATCTTGTGTGTTCTGATCTTTAGCTTTACAATATCATTGATGGACGTTGTAATTACTGAAAACAAAGCAGTAGAAAAAAAGAATTTGCTGAAAAAACTTGCTGAATTGAAGCTTAAGTATAAAGTTGTAATTTCTCTTATTGTTCTTATGCTTTTTGCGACTACTTATTATGGGGTCAGAGTGCTTTCGCTTTTCAGGGTACATGAAGAGTTGAACACGGATTTTATTCTTGTTGGTGCAAATTATCCTGCGAAAAGACTTTTGAGTTATGAGATACCTCCTCCTCCTGAACTAAAGGACAAGGATAATCCAATAAATGGTAATTTCATTTCGAGAAAAAAACTTACTGAGATGCAGGCAAGAAAGGCCATAGCAGTAATATTTAATAACCATACTGATGCCCGTCCGCAATACGGACTTTCGAAAGCTGATATTGTGCTTGAGGTTTTGGCTGAAGGTGGGATTACAAGATATGTTTCGATTTATTATGAGAATCAGGATCTGGAGAAGATTGGTCCGGTAAGAAGTGTAAGACTTTATATGATTGAATTTATTCAGGCGTTTGATGATCCTGTTTTGATGCACGAAGGACAAGCAGGTTATGATGCAGCACCCTTCGAAACATATAATCCGCGTTCCGATGCAAGAGGATATATTTATAAAAATGGTATTAATTCTCTTCAGTCTGCGGCTTCAAGATACAGGGATAGTGAGAGGGCAAAAACCAGTGGTTATGTCCACTCGCTTTTTACAAATGGCGATCTCTTAAAAAAAGAAATTGAAGCGTATGGATGGGTCGAGCCGTCGGAAATTGAACCTTTGAAATATAAATTTGATAAACCTTTTGATCAGAGAGGAAATTTTGTTTCGATGGAAACTACTTTTTTGGGTCTGAGTGCCAGTTCCTATAGATCAGCTTTCACTTATGACAAGCAGACCAACACTTATTTGAGGGTAATCGGTGGAAAACCTGACGTAGACGCTCTTACAGGTGAGCGCATAGCACCTAAAAATGTCATTTTGGAGTGGCACCAATATGTTGATGCGAGAGATGGACATAATCATCTTGTTATAGACATGATAGGTGAGGATGATGCTGTGATTCTGAGAGACGGAGAAACAATAAACGGGAAGTGGAAAAAGACATGTGCTGAGTGCAGGACACACTATTTTGATGATCAAGGCAACGAAATAGAGTTGAATCGTGGGCAAATCTGGATAGTGAACGCAATTAAATCTTCTTCTAAAAAAGTAAGTACAGTTGTCTTTAAGTAGTTGAGTTTGACTCCTTTTGCAGCGTCTAGGTGAATTCAAAAGCAATATTAAGTACAGTTTTGCTCTATGACCAGCATATATGCAGAAGGGGCTACTTTAAGTTTATTTATCAGTTATTCGATAATCTCAACAATGAATGCCTCTGTTGGGCAGGATTCTTTTGCAAGCATTACCTGTTCTATCAACTGAGGATCGTCTATTATTTTTTCTTTGTGTTCAAGCTTGACTTCTGCCTGACTGTTGGAATCAAATTCAATAATATCAGGAAGAATTGAAATACAGGTTCCGCAGCCATTACAAGCTTCCTTATTTATTTTTATTTTAATTTTTTTTGGCATAGCTGAATAGTTAAAAATAAATTATGCTCTATATTAATTCGAAGAAAGATTATAGGTAGTCTTTTATTCATCCACTACATGCTTAATGTATGCCGGCAAATTCTAGCATCACATAAGCATAGACACAAGAAAGTTGTTTCTATGACCATACTATGGACTTTCTATAAATATTAGCCTCTGGCTGGTGGACTGCAACAATCTTCTGTGAAGAAGATTGTTGCATGTTTTCGGTATCACAAACATATCTGGCAAATTTCAGAAGATTTGCACAGTATCTATTCAATTTTTAGATTTCTAAGGTGTTGGGCTAAGAGTCTTTTAGTTATATCTATACAACCCTCTCGAGTAGTGGGAATTATACCGTGATTATCAGTGACACGCAGAAAGTGTAAAGGAACATTAGTGTTAGCGAAAAATTTATTTATATTTCCCAAATAGGTGAGAAGCTTATTGTTTGTAGCAATCAATAAGCCTGCCTGTGCTTCAAAAGGAATTTGCTTATCATTTATCTTAATAGAATTCTTTGCGATCATTGTCACAGTTGCTATATTATCTGCTCCTCTATCAGTAAAAGTAAAACCTTTAGGATGAAGATCTACTGCCACAGTCGCATGTGTTTTCAGTCCGTAATTTTTGCCAATTTGGTAATTATTCCACATAACTTCATAACACTCTCTGAAGATTTGCTTTACAGAGCCTTCCTCAGGAAATTCTATCAGAGTTAAACCATTAAATATTGTAAAACCTAATCCCGATTCCCCATTGAAGTCCGGTTCTTGTCCAATGAAAGAAAGTACATACTCAGGTGATGCAGAACGCAACTTCCGTGCAGCAACTTCGGTTGGAGTTCTCAGATCAACTTTAGGGGTATTTCCCGTTTCTCCTTTAGAAAAGTACGTCATGAAAAAAATATAACAAATAAATATGGGGTGTTAAAAAGGACTAGTGATATTTATATCATAGTAAAACATAGAAATCCAGACGAATCTTTTTACGTGGAATTCTTAAGATATTACAAAATATATGTAAATATTTTATGTATTCTTTCGTGTTTTTTTTAAGAAACAAGAGCTACAATAATTGCTGAAACATATAATGATTTTCTTATTATCAGAGTATCCGTCAGGGTAGCTGCTAAAATATTATTTTGTTTAATGATTTGGTGTATGTGGTTAATGCTGTACCAAAAAACATAACTTCGGGTTTTCTGGGGGCGGATATCCGGTCTACAAAAACAAGCAGGTTTTAATCATTTGCGGCGAATTCTTTTAGTAATCCGCTTTGTCCCAAATTCATCCAGAAATCAGTTTCCTTAGTATCGTTTCCGTAGATATATTTCTCCTGATGAGCACCTAGAAATTCCATTGCGGTACCTGCAAGTGCATAAGGATAAATATGTTTTCTCTCTTTCTCTGTGAGTGGCTTCAACTTGTCATATTTACTCCATACCAAATCAATTCTTTCTTGAAGCGTTGAGGGGTTATCTTTGTCATACAGCAAATTTGCAACAATTATAGAAATCTCTTGAATCCTTGGATACCAATTGGCAACAGAAAAATCTAATATATGTATTCCCCCATCATCTCCTTTAAGTACATTAGTTTTCGTAAAATCTCCGTGAACGAAACAATGAGGCAGGCTGTCTACCGGAATTTCAAAGTATTGAGCAATAACTTGCTCGACTAATCCAAGAATATCTGATCGAATATACTTTCTAACTTTTTCAAACATTACTTTGATATTTGGAATCGCCCAGGAATCAAATAAATATTGTGGGTGATAATCAATACAATTTATTTTGACTGCTTGCTCAATGACCATTTCAAGTTCATCTGGGTTAGGGATGCGGCCGAGTTCAATGAAGTTTTTTCCCTCAATGAACTTCATTAAAACTAAGTATATTCCCTTGGCTTGACTATCGGTATAGAAAATTTCGTCATTTTCAGTTTTCATCAATGAAGGATGGTTTACATCGGTTTCGCCTACTTTCTCCAATATTGTTGTAATACGTATGATATCTTCTCGACTTCTCTCCTTTGAAAAAATTTTAGCAACGAATTTATTATTTGCGGTTTTAAGGATTACATTGCAATCCTCGTAGCCGGTTTCAATCACTGAAAAATCTATTGGGTGACCGATTTTATAAGCAGCACAAACCCTGTCCATTACCGGGGCAAGTTCTCCCGAATAACTCAGTCTATCGACAGGAGTATTTTTGTTCATTTAATAATTCTTCAATAAATGTATTCAAAGTTTTTGGTGTTTTTCTAATTACTATAGTGTGCACAAAACATAACCCCGGTTCTTATAGGTATAATAAATGTATGATAAAAGCTGCCCGATTAAAAGAGGAGGGAAAGGATATTTTGATAAATTTTCATCGCAAGGGTAGCTCAGCTTTATACGAGATGGGTGTTGGTAGCAGTTTTAAGTACCGATAATTTTCCAGTAAAAGCCATAGCAAAAAGCCTAAATCGAAATATTGGTATAGCATGTAGATGGATAAATAGATTTAATGAGAGAAGGATAATCAGCAAGTTTTCTCAGTATCGGGGCAACAATAATGCAGATTATCAGTAAAAAATTAACGCCTTCAAACTTAAAATAATTCACAGGAAATTTAATTCGAAATTTGATCTTTTAAAAAATGTGTTTTTCTTTTGTGCGTATTATGGTTGAAGTAAAATACACACCGGTAATTGAAAAGCTGATGGAAATTGATCGAGTCCGAATAAAGAACAATTGGCGGTATTTTTTGAATGAAGTACGAACATTTTTTGAAGAAGATCCAAATCCTGAATTTTAAAATCCAAGCGCTCGGACGGGCAAAAAGGAAGAATGTTGGGCGGAAGGATTTTTTGCACGTGCTCACTTTTCGATTCCAATTATTTCCGACGCCGAATTTCGTGCCAGTGAAACTGGCAAGTTGCGTCTCTATCTTATTTCAGTGCAGAAAATAAATTATTAAGCGAATGTAAAATTACACTTCCATACAAAGAATCTGATTTGTAACGCAACCAGCCTGCTACTAGGCTAAAGAGCAAAATACTGCAGGAAGTAACAGAAAATAAACTGGTCGCCAATACTCCTTGAAACGCCCATCCTAGACAATGAATACAAATAAAAATAACCGAGGTAATAATATTGGCAGGCCAAAATGCCATTCCAGCCTTTTGCAAACCAGGTAGAATGATACCCCGAAAAGAAAATTCTTCAGAGATTGGCGTACCAGCTATTACCCATAAAAGCGTCAAGGAGAAAACAAGATTTAATTTTGGTGGTCCTTGGAAAAAATATGATAGAGTAATCCAAGCAATGCTTACATATAATCCATAAAGAATTCCTCTCTTTGCGTTTTGAAGCCCAATAAATTTCTTGATATTTTCGAAAGGAGAATTCTTTTTGATGTAAATAATTGGGAAGACAACCCAAACAATAATTTTCATTACCGACCAATAGAGTAAATTTTGATTTGACGACATGTTAAGGGATGACCACATTGTTGCGACTAAAAAAATACGTATCAACCAAGCTAACGTCCACAACAAAAAGAACGAGATGACAAACACTGATATTTTATTATATTTTGCTAATATCATAGTACAATTGAAACACTAATGTCTTAGTGGTTGGTTATTCTTTACTTTTTTCATATTCCAAAAGTTGATTGATTGTTACGAATTTGTAACCCTTTGCTGTTAAGCCATCAACTATTTCCGGCAATGCTTTCCTATCTGCTTCGCACGCAGATCCACAAAAGGGATGGAGAAGTATAATTGAACCTGGTTTGGTATTTTGTATTGTATAGTTAGTAATACTTTTAACATTCCCTGGATAATATGTGTCTGGCTCAACGTCCCACATTATTGTCTCTATATTGTTTCGGGTGAGATACCATGGTAACCCAAATAGTTTTTTGCCATTAGGTGGTCGAAATGTTATTTCGCCCTTGTAACCCGTATCTCGTATCAGTTGATTCGTTTTTTGAATCTCGAAGTCAATATGTGATTGCGATTTCAACAAAAATCTTTGATGAGAGTAGGAATGATTGCCAATTTCCATCCCTGCGTCAGCTATTGCTTTAGCCTCTTTCGGATTCTTTTCTATCGCTTGACCTATTGCGTAAAAAGTGGCTTTGATATTCTTCTCGGCAAGTATATATAATACTTCTGAGGTATATTCTGTCGGTGCGTCATCAAAAGTTAATGCAACAACTTTTTGATTGGTATTTATCCTAGCGGTCAATCCGCCAAAGAACTGGAATGTTCGTGATTTACTTATCTGAAACAAGGTGTATCCTGTCAATATTAAAATCGATAACAGGATTATCAGAATTAAAATTGCTTTTTTATTCATTTTCATTTTAATAAATCATCAACTGAAACATCTAGTGCCTTATCTATTTTTTGTAAGGTATTAATTGTGGGGTTAGTAATTCCGCTTGTTTTAAGTTTGACAATTGAATTATAAGAAACATCGGACAATTTTGAGAGACGAATTTGCGATAAGCTTTTAGATTGTCTTAGTTTCTTAATGTTCTTGTTGGTTTTATTCTCTTATGTCATACTTGTATTATAATACTGCTATACTAGGATAGTATTAAGCCTGCCTATATTGAAATCATAATTATTAGGATACATTTTTCCTTTGATTATTCAAGGGAGTTGAGGAAAAATACCATACCGAGGCGCTTTGCGCCGAGGCAACATCTTTCAATTTCGCTGAATGTAAAACTTGGCGGAGAGGGTGGGATTCGAACCCACGGCACGGTTGCCCGCGCACTTGTTTTCAAGACAAGCTCATTCGACCACTCTGACACCTCTCCTTATATGTTATGTTGTTGTCGATAACACGAGGTCACTATAACTCCCGATTCGTGATCCGTACACTTTAAACGACTTCCATTATACCAAGTATTTTTTGTTTGTTATAATGGCAATTAGCATTTTATTGATGTAACATAATAGTTATCTCAACTTTTCAAAATGGCAAAATATTCAACTACAATAAGTCTGGGGAACAACTCTGCTAAAAGCAGATTCGGGAAAAGGGGTAAAAGAAATTACTCCGGCAGAAATTGGTCACCTGGCACAAAAGGGGCAGGTCTTAGAGGCAAATTGAGAAGGCTCGGAGATGCAACAATCTTCAGGGTTAAGCTCAAAAAAATTGCTCTTGTGCTTCTTACAACTTTTGTTATTCTGGGATTTATTGCTACCCTTTGGACTCTTTCATACCTTCAGAAAATAAGTGCTGAATTACCAAGTCCTGATGATCCGTTCGGAGAGAAAAATACAGCAAGTGTAATTTATGACAGGAATGGGGTCGAGCTTTACAAGGTTTTTGGTGAAGAAAACAGAGATCAAATATCCATAGATGAAATACCAGAACAGGTTAGATGGGTATTTTTAGCTGCTGAAGATGCCGACTTTTATGAGCATCCTGGTTTCGATTTTATTGCAATAGCAAGATGCGGTGTGAATAATTATTTGCTTAAAAAAGGTGTCGTCTGTGGGGGAAGTACGATCACTCAGCAAATGGTTAAGCTGACGGTTCTGACTAATGAGAGGAAGATTGAGAGAAAAGTTAAAGAGTTACTTCTTTCTCTTCAGGTTGAAAGGAAATATACAAAAGACGAAATTCTTGAAATGTATCTGAATGTAATTCCATTTGGAAGTAACGTTTATGGAATAAAAAGTGCTTCTGAATTCTATTTTGGTAAAGAGCCGAAAGATTTGACGCTTGCTGAGGCGGCTGTTCTTGCGGGAATTCCACAAAATCCGGTTTACAACTCCCCTACCATTGCTCCAGATCCTGAAAAAGGAAAACAAACGGCTAAGACAAGACAGGAAAGTTATGTTTTGAGACAACTTGAAGAGAAAATTAAAAAAGTAAATTCTTATCTCGATGAAGAAGACTGGTTTACTATTGAGAAGATTGAGGAGGCAAAGGCACAAGAATTGGTATATCAGGTACCCAGAATTGATATTAAAGCTCCGCATTTTGTTTTTTATGCACAGGAGTTACTTCAACAGAGAGAATATAACGATGGTATTCCTTTCGCCTTGTCGGACATTGAAACTGGAGGATACAGCATCTATACGACTCTTGATTATGATCTTCAGCAAATAGCAGAGGCAAATGTTCAGAAAGCTGTTTCTGTTTATGGGGCAAGGCACAGGGCGTCGAATGCAGCTCTTATGACTCTTCGTCCTTCAACAGGTGAAGTATTGACTATGGTTGGCTCAAAAGACTATTGGGCTTCTTCTGAACCCGATGGATGTACTCCGGGTAAAAACTGTAAGTTTGAAGGTAATGTAAACAATGCAACAGCTCGTCATTCTCCTGGTTCTACTGCAAAAGCTATTGCCTATTACACTGCATTTGACAAAGGTATTATAGCTCCTGGTTCATATATGGCAGATGTTCCGATCGATATTAGGGGATACAGACCGAGAAACTCGGACGGAGGATTTTTTGGTGTTAATACGGCAAGGATAATGCTGGCTGAATCTCGAAATATTCCTGCAATTGTTTCTGCTGAGGCGGCAGGAGTCCAGTCATATATAGATAATTCGAAAGCCTTTGGTTATACGACATACGATAATCCCGGGGGATATGGACCTTCTATTGCAATTGGCGGATCTGATGTAAAGATGGTCGAACATGCTCAAGGTTTTGGGGTTTTTGCAAATGGTGGAGATTTTGTCCGGCACGAGGTGATCTCGAAGATTGAAGACAAAAAAGGTAAAACAATATTTGAATTAAAACCTGAGAAAAAGCTGGTAGCAAACCAGCAGGCAATATTTCTTGTAAATGATGTCTTGAACCCAAAATCCAGAAGCGGAAGTGCAGCTCCTGTAGAAAAATTTGATGGGCGTGATATTGCAGGAAAAACTGGAACCTCAGAATCTCATAAAGATACCTGGTATGCTCTCTGGACACCGGATTTTGTAACACTGGGTTGGCTTGGAAACAATGATAATACTCCAATGGTAAACCAGCCATTCGGCTCTACGAGTGTTAAGCCCTGGGTCAGCGAATATACTAAGCAGATACTTGGCAGTTTCCCCGAAAAAACACCATTTTTCCGCCCCGGGGGCTTAGTCGTATCGTCAAGCTGTCCGGAAGGTGCTGAAGATTGTGATGCAAAAGGTGATCTTGTGATAGCAGATAAAGTTCCTCCATCCTACCTTGTAGTCCAGAAAGCTGAGGTATGTATTGACCAGACAGATAGACTTGCAAGGGATATAGACAGGTTGACGGGTAACACTGTGGAAAGAACTTTTAAGACTGTCAAAATGCCTATTGATGAACTTCAGAAGTTTGTTGATGCTTTTCTTTCTGGTAAAGGTGATGCACAGTATGGAGTGCCAACAGAGTATTGCGATGTAAACAGGAATCCTGGGGGAGGCTCTACCCCGTGGGCTACGATAAGTAGTCCAACGGCCGGAGAGGTGCTGAGCGGGTCAGTAAATGTCAAAGTAAATGCCTTTTCTACTCAGGGGGATATTACTAAAGTTGAGTTCTTTATTGGGGATAGTAAGATCGGGCAGGCGGATAACGTACCTTTCACTGGATCGTTTAGTGTGCCTAGTCTTGAAAATGGTGCGTATTTATTTATGGTAAGAGTTAAAGACAGCACAGGCAAACAAGGAGAAAATTCGGTAGTAGTCTATGTAGGTTCAGAGATAACACCAAACTTAAATATAACATCACCAGCGAACGGGTCGAACGTTTCTGCAGGATCAATAACAGTTTCTGCTGCCTACACTGGAAGTAATGGACCACTTAGTGGTGTTACTCTCGTGGTTGTGGGTCCGATAACAAAAAGTATTCCTATGAGTGGTAGTGGGACATTTAATGCGGTTTGGGAAGCTGTGACTGGAGACTATCAACTTTATGTCACCGGAACCGGCACAAACGGAGGTACATTTAAGTCTGCTGGGATTTCAGTGACGGTATCAGGTGGAGGCGGCTAAGCTTTTATGATAGGCTGTAGCTGGATAATTATTTGAAAAATGAAACAAAAGGGATATAGGTTTAAACTTTTTCTCCTCGTTTTTACAGTTTTGTCACTGGTTCTTGCTGGTTGTAAGCCAAAAAGTGATGATACGCTGAGTACTGATGAACCTGTGACACTCATTTGGTGGAATCTTTTTGAGCCTGTGGAAAATGTACGTCCTCTTATTGAGGCTTATCAATCAGCTCATTCAAATGTCACTATTCAGTATGCTGAAAGAGACTTATCGGATTATCGTACTCTTCTTGAATCCAATCTTACTGACGGTCTTCCAAGGACTGGACCGGATATTTTTACAATTCATAATACCTGGACAGGAAACTATGAGTCTTTTCTTTCCCCTGCTCCAAGCAGCGTGGTTGATCCGACAAAATTTCGTTCAGATTTCTATGATTTTGTGTCTGATGATTTTACTGGTTCTAGTGGTCTTATCTTGGGAATCCCACTTGGAATAGACTGTCTGGCGATCATATACAACAAGGATCTTCTTGAGGCAGAAGGTTATACAGTTCCGTCAAGCAGTTGGGACGATTTTAAAATTCAGGCAAGAACTCTAACAACAAGAAAAGCAAATGAGATCAGCACGGCCGGTTTTTCTGCCGCCGTACCCGAAAACACACAATTTGCCTTTGAAATAGTAAACTTGCTTATGCTTCAGTCAGGAGGAAATATTCTTTCTTCAGATAAAAGTACTGCTGTCTTTGCAACGGATAGTGATATATTCGGAGCACTATCTTTTTATCTGGATTTTGCGGGTGGAAATGACTCGACATGGAACAATAAACAGCAAATAGATATTGCAGCTTTTCTGAGCGGAAAACTTGCGATGTACGCTGCTCCAAGCTGGCGTCTTCTTGATGTTGTGAAATATAATGAACAATACAATCTGGGTCTCGATTATGCTACAGCCCCTATGCCACAGCTTGAGAATCTTGAAGATACGAGAATTCAGGTTGGAAGCTATTGGGGGCAAGTAGTATCGAGGGATAGTGCAAATCCTGATGTTGCGTGGGACTTTCTCAATTTCATAACTCAACCTGATCAGCTCAGAACTTTCCATAACAAGGCGGCGGAAAATCGTGCTTTTGGGGAGCTTTATCCACGAAGGGAAATGGCCAGTGAACTCACAACTAATGAGCATCTCAAAGCGTATGTAGAGTCATTCCCTTTTATCAGGAGCTGGAAAATGGTCGATGGAGGAAAAGTCAAAAAATCTTTTGACACTATGTTGGAGACAAGCCTAAACGGAAACCTGAACCAGTCATTACTGACTTCTCAGAACGAGGTAAACTCAATTATCGATAATAAAGGCAAGCTGGAGCCTGCGCAATAAGCATAAAAATGAAAAATTCAATTTTTGAGAAGCTAATAATTTGTTTTTCGATATTTTCAGCGGTTGTTCTGCTGTTTCCTATGCTATCTTTTTCAGTCTATTCGCAAAGCAATCCAGCGATAATTGATAGACAGGACGAATTTTTTCTTGCTCTTCCTTTTTCCGGTCAGACAGTAACTGGGAAGCAGAAGATAGTGTGGAAAATGATTGATGCTGATCAAGGAAAAATTCCTTTTGAGATAAATTTACTTGATAAAAATTGTAGTACCAGGATTGGCACAATTTCCAGTGATATAAATATACAAGGAAACAATGGTTTCTATGTGTATCAGTGGGATAGTATGGATGCATTGCTTGATGTGAGTGCTCAAGAAGATGGAGAGTATTGTGTTGAAGCGAAAGTAACATTACTGAATGGAAAAGACCCGTATGCATTGAGCTCAAAAAGTAAAATTTCACTTTTAAACCGCAAAAATCATAATCCTGAGATACTATCAGTTCCCCCAAAATTGAACCTAAAAGAAGGTGACTTGTTTTCATATCAGATGAGGTCAGACGATGAAGACAATAATAAATTAGCTTATAGATTAGTATCATCACCTGAATGGCTTTCGATAAATGAAACATCCGGACTTCTTAATGGGACTGCTGACAAGGTTGGAGCGTATGAAGTTGTTTTAAGGGTGGAAGATGGAAAAGGTGGAGTATCTCTGCAAGTATTTTCTATAAATATAAACCCAAAACCAACTGTCGATGGGATAGTTAATGCTCCATCAGTTTTAAGTTTTAAGACTTCTATTGCCACAGTTATATCTGGTAAAGACAATATAATCTCCTGGCAGGCAGATGATAGCGAAAGGGTGGAAAAGCAGATTCTTGAGTATTCGAATAATGGTGTGAGTTGGGTTCTGATAAGTCAATTGGATGGTAGTAATAAAGAATCAAATTGGGACACCAGTACACTGCCTAATGGAGAATACTATTTGAGGCTTAGTGTAATTGATGGGAGTAGTGAGCAGGTAAAAAATCAGCTTATTGGGGGGAAATATATTGTTGCCAACGACCCAGGAATTGAAGTTGAGAGTGTTTCTTCCCTTTACAATCTTTCTCCATTGCGGAATTCCAATGTTACTGCAGACCTTTCGGAAATCTCAGGGGATTTTGTTATTTTTGATAAAAAGATAAAGGTTGAGTCGGTTCAGATTTTTCTTGATGGTATTGAAATTACTGGAGACTGTACAGTCTCTGCAACAGCTTTTGCTTGCAAAATTAATAATAGTTTGGAATCAGGGCTTCATAAGGTGAAGGTCGTCTATGAAAATGAGGCAAACGAGCAGATTCAAGAAGACTGGAATTTCAGTGTTGAGGGAATGATGATAAAACCTGATGTTCCTTCTACTCCTCAAAAACAAAGTGCATCCAGTATAAATACAAATGGCATTGTGCTGATGATAAGTGTTGCCTGTGCTGTTGTTCTACTTCTATTTATTCCCTGGGCAATTTATCTTATATGGTCCAGACGAAGGAGGGAGGAATTTGAGCAAAATGAACGTAATGGAGGAGATGGAGTTGCCGATAATTCTATAGGCGATTATGCGAATGCAGAGATTTATCCGGAGTCTGCTTCATTTATTTCTTCCGGGACAGATCAGGCGCATCAGACAGATCAGGCGCATCAGACAGATCAGGCGTATCAGACAGATCAGATGCATCAGAATGATCAGGTGCATCAGGCGTATCAGACAGATCAGATGCATCAGAATGATCAGG
>JAFGFJ010000002.1 GCA_016931155.1 Candidatus Dojkabacteria bacterium | reverse complement strand
TATCAGACAGATCAGATGCATCAGAATGATCAGGTGCATCAGGCGTATCAGACAGATCAGATGCATCAGAATGATCAGGTGCATCAGACGTATCAGACAGATCAGATGTATCAGAATGATCAGGCACATCAGAATGATGCTGATGGAAATATTGATGGACATACATCTTTAGGGTCATTATCGCAGGAGACTGAGAAAATTGAAGGAGGAGAATATTCTATTGGTACGCAGGAGTTAGGTGATATTACAGAAGAATTTCAGATTACTGATGATGTCGAAACTCAGCAACCTTCCTGGCTTACAAAGGAACAGGATATTGATGTTAATGAGGCAGCACGTCCAGTTACTGCTGAGGGTGAAGAGGCTTCAACTCCGGAAGTGCAGGAAAAATCTGATATTACACAGCCTCATGGCTTTCAACCTGTTTCTGAAGATAGCGACCAGTGAAGTGTACAAAGATGAAAGTGGGTTGAAGTGAAATTAGTTAATCTCTCATTGCAGGTACGAGGACTTCAATACTTTCCGCAAACTCGTTTTCTCCCTTCACCAGAAACATGGGCTGGATATAGAGACTATCTGGAGAAGCATAATAAATATTCTCAATCTCATCAATATAGATTTTTGTAAAGTCGATTGTGTTATCTATTCTTTTATACTTGCCTTTTTCAAGAGACATTTGAATTTCCTGCACGGTTTTTATTTCCATTTCTTTTTCTTTCTTTTTGTATGGAACATAAAAATATCTTATCTCAGTAATCTCCCCTGCCCTACTCATCTCAGTGTATATTTCTGCATTTCTCAAAATATTTGTGTAAACCTGGTGATCTTCAATTTTTTCTCTAAAAATGATAATAGCCATTGTTCCCTCAATGTTTGGCTTTTCAAAAACCTGAACCTGTGTCGCAACATCTCTTGTGTAATATGGCCATATATTGAGTCTTTTGATATATTCTTCCGTCCTGTTTATCATCTCATCTTCACTTAGATTGTCTTTCGCCATATTTTTGCTTTTGATCTTTATTTTTATATAAAAATCCTCCGGCAGATAACTGACCGTATAAGTCTCATCTTGCCAGTTATTTTCATCAATCTGTTTCAGCTCGAGAATTTTACCTATATCTTTTGCAAGCTTTGCCGAGGGGAAATACTCCTGATAAGGGTCAACTTCATAAAGTGAGAATTGTTTTGAGACACTATTATTTGGAATCAAGTTTTTGAATTCAACGCCGGTTTGTTTGTTTTCGAAGTCAAAGGGTTGTTCTATGGAAAGAGATTCTGTTGTTGTGCTGTTTGTATTTACACTGGGCTGTCCAGGCTTATTACTTTTGACAAATATAAAAATTGCAAAACCGATGACCAGAAAAAGAATAGGAATAGTTAAAAATTTTTGAGGTCTAGTTTTCATAATGTTTTTATTTACACTTTTCAACGAACGATGGGATTATATTACATGCAAATCCCGGAAAACCCACTTCATCAAGTGGTTCGCAAGGATTAGTTGCATTTCTGGGGTTATATGGTCTGTAGTTTTGAGCATAATTAAATACAGATACTCTGAAATTTTGTGAACTCGTTCCAAGTAATTGTCCACTTTTAATTCTATTTTCTGATTTAAGCTCGGTATCAATCCCATCAAATGCAATGAAATATGTTTGCTCCGGCAATTGGGTTATTATTAGAGTATTTTCTTCACTTTTTGAGAAATCTCCATTTTTGTCCCTCTTGTAGATGTTGTTTTTACCTGAATAGACTACAATCCCTTCTATTGGACTTTTTATCAGCTTTGCTTCTCCAAAAAATAATATTCCATAATTTTTCCATATTGGATTGTAATAACCTTTTTCAAGAGCGTAGTATCCTTCCGACTCTATGTCGTCAAGAAAACATGCCTGCACTTGAGGTTGCTCTTCATCAAATGAAAAATACAGCTTTTCTTTTTTTTCTTGCATCAAAATATCTTGTGTTATTCCCGGAAAGGCACTCGCCAGTGCTGACTGATAGCTGTTTAGTGAATTACTACCTGGATTCTGAGTTGGGGTGTTCAGGGAGCTTGAGTTAAGACCGAAGGCGGAAAAGGTTCCAATTATTCCGGCAACCATAACAAATGCAATAACAATTTCAAGGAGAGAGCTAATTTTGGTTAATGGTGAAGTAAAGAAACCGGCAATAAGACCGAAAAAACGAAGAATTGAGAACAACTGAAACATGCTTGCAATGCTTGCCCCAATCTTATTGAGCTGTGTATCAAACCATGCGCCTACAGTCGAACCAAGGATTGATCCAGTAAGACTTCCCCAAAATCCTCCGGGCAGATTTCCGACAGCAATGCCAACTGCTCCTCCAATTACTCCACCAACTGCTCCTCCGATAAGTGCTCCGATTCCCGGCGTAAGACCGAGAAGTGGTGCTAAAAGAAAGCCTGCGGCTGTACCGAAAATAGTACCGGCGGTCACATATGGGACAGCCCTGGCAAAATTCACACCTGTAGCTTTTGCAACTCCGCTTCCAATCATCTTGCTTGCCCACTGACCAAACTGATAGGTGCTCAAGCCAAAAGACGCTCCGGACATAATGTTTCCAAGACCGCCGTCAAGCCTCAGATTCAGCCATTCCTGGGTAAAATAATCACTAAGTCCAAGCTGTCTTAGTCTCCTTTCCTGAAATCTGATCCATTGTCCTCCCATGTACATTCCTACAACTGCTCCACCGGGGAATTGCCGGAGTGTGCCAAACATCAAATTCGTTTTTACATTTGTAAGAGCCTGATTGTAGAGTCTGGAGATACCAAAGTGAGCAAGACCGGATCCTCCTCCTACCAGGAGAGCCTGTACCGGTGTTATCGGAAATCCCAAAAATGAGAGAACTAGAAGTGCTGCAGTCGCATTACTCGCAGTGGTAATCGATTTTGTCATTGATGCCAGTGCATGTGTTCCCTTGAGTTCTGCCGCTTTGGTTAGTTTGAAAATATTCTGCTCCATTGTACTCATCTTGCTTAAATCCGGGATTTCCTTGAGTGCGAGAGCTGCTTTTGCGTCAAAAGTCCCAAATTTACTGACAATGGATTTTGGTAGAATATCTGGCGAAGAGAGAAGCTTTTCAGTAAGGCTTGCACCGGTAACAGTTATTCCTGTTGCAATTGCAAGAGGCAGGGAACCTCCCGAAATAAGATAAACGGATAGTGTAGGAAGAGCAGCATTCCCAATTGCTTTTACTGTACTCGATGTGACACCAACGGATTTTTTTAACAGACCGAATGTTGATGATGTGATCTTTGATACTCCTCTTGTGAGACCACTTATTCTTGGTTTCAAAAAAGCATTTACTCTCGTTGCAAATCCTGAAACTTTTGCCGAAAGACCGGCTGTTTTCATAATAATCTTTACCGGCTCCATCATCACTTTCATTAGAAGATTGGTTGCTATCCCAAATAGTCCTTTTTTCCTTCTCTTCCTGAGTGTGTTCAAAATACGAACCCTTGCTTCCCTTTCGGCAGAAGTTAGATTTCTGACCAGACCGTTGCTGGCGAACAATTCTGCTTGTCTCTGGCCTGTCTTCTGATAAATCTTTTCCCATCTGGATGATTTTTCTCTGTAATAGGAAGGATCAAATAGTCTTGTGCCGGCTTTCTTTACAAACAATCGCCTTGGTGCGTCAATCTCTTCTAACTTTGTCGTTACAGGCTGGGCTAGCTTTTTGTTGACTTCGGCTTTCTGTGTTTCAATAAACTGTTTTGCTTGAGCCTTGATAGGATCAAGCTTTTCCCCGATTTGTGTAGTGATCTCAGCTTTCTTCCTCTCCGCAAGATCTATGCTTGACTGCCGGATTTCATGCATTTTTTTCCCAAATGCAGAATCATCCCAGAACCATTTGTAAGCATCATCATAAATTGCAAGTGCCCTGCCTCCTGCCTTTAAAGCACCCTCCTTTACCACTCTTTTCTGTTCTTTTGCACTAAGCTCCCGGAAGTTCAGGTAAGCAGCAGTACCTCTGAGAAAAGCACTTTCGCTATCTCTCATTCTTCGTCTTGATCTTAATTTCATTGCCTTCATCTGTCTGACTGCTTTCAACTGCGCAAGGGGCTGTACATATTCCTCCATCACTCGCTTGTGGGAAACTCTGTAACTGTTCAGAGTTTCTTTCAGGTTAGCAAATGTGCTGTCTTCATTTTTTCGGATTGGAAGCAAATTGCGAGCGTCTGTTTCATTCGTAAGTTTAATTTTCTGTATAAGTCTCGTGTAGTCATCTTTTTTTAGCCCCAGCGAATAGGCATGTCTTGCTATTATATTGAGTATGCTCTTTGGGTTTGCTTGAGATCCAAGTTTTTCAATTTCAATAAGCATTGACTCATAAAGTTCGCTGGTTTTAGGGTCGTTTACTATGGATATAGTGATGCCAAAGCGTTCAAGTGTTTTATTGATCAGTCCAAAAGTTTTTGGAGATTCGTTGACTCCGGATCCAGCTTCCTCAGTCTTCTGTTTTGGTAAAACCCCCTCAATAGGGACGTTTCCAGCGGACATTTTATTCTATATAATTTATAAAATCCTCTTTTTCATTTACTGGCACCGTTAAATAATCTTCAATCTTTTCCGCAATACTTCTGTTGTCGAATTTCGGATAAAAGTCTGTGTTGAGCTTTCCGTTTGTGACTGAATCTACTATTGATACTTCTGATTCGGGTGTAAGGACAACAGCGTAGGTTTCGATTATGTAATCCGATCTCTTCCCTCCCTCATCGAGCTCAAAAACATCCATGCTGAACTTATTTCCTTCAATGCTTTTTTCCTCATCTGAGGACTCACGAAATTCAATATCAAAGAATTTGGAAGGAACGATGCCTGCTGATCTGCAAAGATATACCATCGCTTCGAGAATCTCGGAAAACATTATTTTTACATCGACTGGATCTATTTTTTCTTCACTGATGAGTCCCAGTCTTATACTTTCCCACAAGCCGGACTCTTTCATCTCCAGATACATGTCAGGCTCGAGGTCTGGTATAGATTTCATATATTCTTGTGTATTTTCGACAGCTTCGGACAATCCAATTCCTCTATTGAGTTGGTTGTGTGCAAATCTACTTGCAAAAAGTGTGAGGTGTTTTGTTGCTGCCCAAAGTGCCCGTTTTGCTTTTTCCGGATAAAGATCGTATATGAAGGGATGTTTTGACACATTCTGTATTTCGTCAAGTATTGTGTCCTGAAGGGAAGGAATATGTGCCAGGGTCGAAAGAGTTGAAACAATATTGCATTCTTTTTTTTCTATTCCCAGAGTTGTTGTCAGATTAAAATTTCCTTCCTTATCGGTAAGTAGAAAATCTTTCCCATCCAGAATCAGAGATACATTTGGACTAATAATTGAAAGACCTTTTGCAATTCTAATTCTTTGCGTATCTATTTCAATGGTGCTGACGAGAGAATACTCTCCCAGTTCAGGCAGTACGTTTTTTTTGCGTAGAAGATGTACTTTTGTAAGAGCGAGAAGGAATTCTGAGCTTTCCGGGCTTATTCTTTTGGAAGATTCGTAAATAGCTTCAATTTCCTGCCAGTGAACCCATTCATCAGCAACGTTTATGTTCGAGACAAGACCATGAAACTCTGTCAGATATTTATTGAATGCAGCTTTATCACTTTCAGAATTCTTTAACTTTGTGTCTATAAAATTTACCGCCTTTATCCAGACAGATTTAATGTTTTTGCGCTTTTTAAGATGAACAAAAGTAACAAACCCTTTCCGGGAAATAATTTTCTCTATTTCATTTTCGAGCTCTTCCAGTTTTTTCAGTGGTGTTTCATCCGTCATCTTTTGAGTTACGGATTATCTTTGTCCCTGTCCTCCAGTTAGACCTTGGATATTACCCAAAGTTCCAAGTACGCCTTTGAGCAAAGCAGAAGTCTGCTGTGCTCCTTGTGCTGTACTTGCTCTCAGATTGTTTACAATTTGTGTAAAATCAGGGGCATCTAATGCTTTGTCTATCATGTCCGGAATCAAAGTGGTCGTGATAAATAGACTGAAAGCAACGAGTGTTTTAATAGAATTAAAAGGAATACCTCCCATGTCTCCATCCCTTTGGAAACCAATGAGGGGCGGAACATAGCCATAATTTCCAGTGGTAAAGTGGGTCTGGTCTTTTAGTAGAACTACCATGAAACCAAAGATGGCGTATATTGCGATAAAAACTGTTGCATTTGCAAGAAAGCCTCTCATAAAAGGAAATATCGCTTTTTGAAGACCTCCCGGCATTGCTCCGAGAAGAAACAAAATGGGTGCAAGTACTACGTTTAGAATGATTTGAATATATCTTCTCACGAGCTCAAAAAACAGCTTCATAGCCGCAAAAAGTATGGTGACTCCCAGTATCAAGGAAATAAGGGAGGAACCAGCGGTGTTTTCTAAAATTCCATTTGCAAGATTTGCAGCAGACTCAAGTGCAATTCCTTCTGTGCTTATTCCTTTTGCTATGTTACTAAGTTCACCTCCTGCACTTTTACCTTCAAGTGCGGTCGAAAAAACGAACCAGACACTCATCCTCGGATCATCCGGGTTTGGAAGCCTGGATCCGTCTTCCATCAATCCGCTCGTTTCGTATATTCCTTTGATGAAGTTTGAGCCTATTGTGACTAGGTCAATAGTGAGGCCGGTGATAGCATAGCTTAGAGTGACAAGTGCAAGAGAAATTATGACTCCTGGTATTGAGTTGGCCAGTGTTGCTGGATTTTGTCCGTCGATTTTCGACCTGAAAAGTATTTGAAGTGCAATTGCTATGAAAATAAGTATGAAAAATCCGTACGAAATATTTCTAGCCCATGCCCAGTAAGGCTGAACAGGCTGAAGAAGACTGAAACCGACCCCAGGTGAGTAGACTTCCTGAGCATACACTTCTCCAGTGACATTTGTTCTGAATTTGTCCCATGTTTGCTGTGCATAGACAATTCCGCTTGCTGGAGGATTCTCATAGAGCATATCTATCATATTTGCAGTAACACCAAGTGCCCCGTGATCACGCATTATGCTTTCTGAGTCACTTGCTCCCTGCACGCTTCCGCTACCGCATGACTTAACATATGCTTCACCTGCTGTCTTTTCCCCTTCTCTGCATCCGAAAATAGATTCAGCACCTCCCAGAAATACTGCATCCATGAGCCCATCCGCTTTGGTTTTTGCAGGGAAAAGGACTGAGGATGAAGTTGAAAGGAGAAGTACAGTTATTGTGACAAGTAAAATTTTCCTGATTTTTTTCACAGCAGGCAGGATTTAAAAATTAATAATTACCAATTGCCAGTTGAGTCAGTAAACCGACCCGGAACAAATTGGAATAATATCAGTATAGGAAGAAAGCTTGCGGGATGCAAGGAAATTGAGCGCAATTGTGTGCAACAAATTTCTAAATCTTGTATATTATTTTGTATATATTTACTTATATATTTTTTAGCGGATTAACAGAGCGTCCATGACAGATGCACAAGTGGCACACACAAATATAAGTACAAATACGAGTACAAATACGAGTACAAATACGAGTACAAATACAAATACAAATACTCAAAAAGCAGATACAGCAAATTCTTCTAACGTGGCAAAAAATGACGAGCAGAAAAAGGTGATGGAATTTGGAAAAAGACTTGAGAAGTTTGATCCAGCGGGTCTTATCAAGGATGAAGTGGATACGGCCAAGGTTCGAAACGTTGTGATGCAGTCCATTGTCGATCTTATCAAGGAAAAGGTGTCGCAGGACGAGATGGATGATGAGCGGGCGAAAAAGATTGCTGATCTGGTGCTTCAGAAGCTTCCTTCAAACATTTCATATGAGAGTTTGATGAGAGTGATCCCAAGTCTTGATGATCAGTTTCGTGAGCTTTCTGAAGTGGTCGTGCCAATTATGATTGAGTATGAGAAGAGGGTCAAGGAGGAAGTTGAAAAAGTGGTGAGTAAGCTCCTGAAAGAAGGGCGTCTTGACGAAGCCAGAAATATAATCCAGACTACTATAGAGTTTGAGAAAGGATTGAGTTGAATTAGTATATTTCTAGAAATTTTAAAGGATGGGTAATCAGACTAATCTAACAAAACAAACTGTACAGAGTTCTGACCCAGCATCTTTATTGAAGCAAATAATTGAGGGGAAAATTGGAGACGTAACTAAGCCGGAGAATGCTTTGACTGAGGGTAAGAAACTGTCCCATGATTTTTTGAAATGGTTTGTAGAAGAATTGAGGAGAAAAGGTCTGGATGATAAGCAGATTTTGGATGTTGTAATAGGTTTAGATGAAGGTGTGGAGAATGGAAAAGTAACAGAAAAAACTTTCAGTGAACTTGCAACTAACGAGGAGCTTAAAAATAGTATGAATGAAGAGATAAAGAAACATTTTAGCGAAGACCCACCTAATGAGTAATCCTGATAGTCAAGCAAAAACTTCTACTCCTCTATCGCAAGAACGGTTGACAGCAATGCGATCAGAGATTTCTAAGATACCCACTGAATACAGGTCTATATATAGAATAGCTATTGCAGCGGGTACAGCAGAAGCTGCTCAGGAAGTAATTAGTGTTATAGCTGCTGCTAAAGAGAGGAAAAGTGAGGAGGAAGGTAGAAAGAAACAGCTTGACGCAGATAGAAGAGCATCACAGGCTGAGGAGAAAGCTAGAACGGAAAGAAAAAACGCCTTTGACAGTTTATCAGTTCAGGTTGGAAACAAGCTTCAAGAAACAAATAATGATAGTAGGTTTAATGCGGCGAATAAGATGATTAGTGGGGAAACAGGTAGAGGAAAAAAGCTCAGCGAAGCAGATCAAGATATAAGAGAACTTAGAGCTAAGATTGCAAGTGAGAAAAGGGAGGCAGATGAGAGGAAACAAAGGAAGGAAGAAGAGGATAAAAAAGAAAAGGCGAATCAAGAGATAGCAAAGCTTCCGACTAGTGTAAGTAATCTTGTTAGTAGAGCTAAATCAACAGCTGAGAGTATTATCCCTGTTACAAATGTTGATGTTACCTCGGCTCTTGATATATTAGACAGTGCAGATGATGAAATAGAGAGAGTAGCAGCTATAAACCAATACGTTGATCAAAGTGTAATATCTGAAGAAAGAGCTCAAGTTCGACAGGCTAGGCAAGATGTTGAGGGTATAAAAACAAGGAAGCAGAAAGAGTTTGCTGATACACAAAGAAAAAATATTGTAAATGGCATAATAAATGGATTTATACTTGTTCCAAACCCTGACTATGATACTGCAAAATCGAGGGCTGATGGAGCTCTCAAAGATGGTGAGATAAATGACTCGGACTGGAAGAGAATAGTGGATCTGATAGATTCTGAAAGAGCGACAACAGTATCTCCTGAGGCTCGAAGAATAAGACAGGGATTGGCTGATCCGGCAAATTCCAACGAACAAGAGCTTAATAGGTTAGAAGATGAGGTGCTAACTGCACATGGAAACAGGGATATTACTGATAGTGAATTTTCTGCACTAAACTCTGAAATTGCGGCAAGAAGAACCTTAATTACAGGGAGAGAAGAAAGGGAAAAAGTAAGAAGAGAGGAAGGAAAGGGAGATACTACTGCTGCTATGAATGAGTATCTAAGAAGAGGATTCTATGAACTAGACGTTTATGACACTGTAGTTGATACAAGGGTAACGAATAGAGAATTATCTTTTCAGGAAGGAGAGGAGCTTAAAAGACAGGCAAGACAGAAGTACCAGGAGGAGGAGACCAGAATCAAAACAGACGCAGGCATTAAGAAAATAATTGATGAGTTATTGAGAAAGTTTGATTCTGGATGTACTCCTGTAGGCAGGACTTTTAATATCGACAATGAACTTGCCGCATATCCTACGTTAACTGAAAGAGAGAGAGAGTTTATTAAAGATAAGCATGGAGAAGCTGTTCAAATGAGTATTCAGGCAGAAGAAGATCAGCAAGCGAATATGGCAGATGTTGTTTCAAAGCTGCAAGAGGAGATAGATAACTACCAGGGCTCACCAGAAGTGAAAGCAGCTCTGGAAAAAAAGTTTGAACTTACAAAGAAGATGCTTGGAGCAAACGGTAGTGGGGGTCTTGCTGAGGAAATTGCAGAAGCAAGAGTGAAAGCTGCTGAAGCAGAAAAATTCAATTTACGAATGAAGCGAGCTGTGGCACTTGCAAAGTATTTTGGTGTCCCTAGTTTGCTTCTATTGGGTGGTGGTGTTGGTGCTGGTATTGCATACTTTACAGCGGCAAGTCCTGTTTTGACAGGAGTTCTTGGAGTAGGTGCAGGTGTGGGGGCTGTAAGTGGTGGAGTAGCTGGCATTAAATATCTTGGCTTTGGTGGTAAAGCGGATTATGCAAAAGTTAAAGTTGATTATCTGGAAAAAGAAAGAGATATATTGAAATTTAAATCAGAGTTACAGAATATACCAATTTCGCAAGCAGGAGAAAGAGCAAAATTCTTTGCTGAGAGATATGCTGCTAAAAATGGATTGGATCCTGAGATGATACCAGAGGTGGTAAAAATCTGGGAAAAGAGGTTTGGGATATCTGGAACAAAAGAATTAACTGATGCACTGAACGGTATAGGACAACTAACATAATTAATCGATCATTATGAAGGATAGATATATTATTGACAGAGAAATCCTAGGGATGCTTTTGGGTCTTTCTGAAGACAAACTAAAAGATAGTGCTTATAATGACTATATGGGTAGGACAGATGTGTTGGTAGAAAAGGCTATTGAAAATTATGCCAGGGAAAAGGGACTATCTAATGATTGGGTAACAAAGATAAAGGCTAAGCTGTCCGAAAGTATTCTAAATAATGAATCTGCTGAGGAGACGATGGATTCTGCTGTTGATGATGAGTTAAAGCAAAATATAACCAAAGAATTACAAGACAAAATTATGAATCTGATAAATGAGCTTAACAAATTTATTTATGAATCATACATGAAAAAACTGGAAGAAGATCAGCGGAAAAAGGTTGAGGATTATGTGAATGAAATGAAATCTTCTGTAAATTCCGTACTGGATTTTATGAAAACTTATGTTGAGGTCTTTGGAGAAGATGCAGGAAATGCAGTTACTGTCCCTAAGATCAACCTTACCCCACCTTCTGCACAGTCAGCTGCACAAAAATTTTCCTAGACAACTACCTAGGTCAATCCAGGTAAATGATTGGCAAGCCTATAAGCAAATACGGAGCAGTGTACAGGTTAGCGAAATATTCTCACAAAAAACTTCTTAACTTGTGACATTGTAAATATAAGGCAAGTGTTGCAGGCAAGCCCAAACAAGCCCCAGACAACAATCCAAAAAAAATGCCTGGACAAAGCAACCGCCAGGCAACCAGCCAAGTATCAAGCTAAGTAACTGAGGACAGTGCTTCTGATGTGAGATACTTTTACTCTTAGGCTGTTTCCAGCCCGGTTGTATCTATTGGCTTAATGGTCAAAATGTTGTGCTGATCATTTTGTCTTCTCCTGAGCATTTTCCTGCCCTCCCCTTTTTGCCTCTGCCTTCATCTTTTCAATCATTTCTGCTACTTTCTGGTTCTTTTTTCTTGTCTCTGCGATATATATCAAAAGCTCTTTAATGCTTTTTTCGGGTGCGTGAGCTATAAAGTCTGCAAGTATGCCTTCGTTGAAAACTGAAATTTCATGATCAACTTTCTTTCCCGCTTCAGGATACTCAAGCATCTTTTTACCCAGGAACTCTCCAAGCTCAGTAAGATCCTCACTTCTCTCCTCTGCAATATCGTCAGCTATCCTTTGAAGCTCGTTCATATCCTTCGGATCGGCATCAG
This sequence comes from Candidatus Dojkabacteria bacterium, assembly GCA_016931155.1. GTDB lineage: Bacteria > Patescibacteriota > Dojkabacteria > B142 > JAFGFJ01 > JAFGFJ01. Next base: position 53,728 of record JAFGFJ010000002.1, on the reverse strand, counting down.
TCCCTATATGCTCAAGCGCACTGTGTATAAAAAGCTTTACAAGGTTTAGATTGTAATCTGCTACGAAGGCTTCAAGCTGCAGGCCTTCAAAACCCATTGCCCTCCCGAAAATCCTGACTATTTTTTCATCAAAAAAAACGATATCCATTTCTAATTTTTACTTTTTTATGCTTTATTTTTAATATTCTTATTTCATTAGATCTTTCCTGCAAGCATGTTTACTCCCATTTCATCAAATGCTTTCCAGAGACCGCCACCTACAGCAAAGAATAATCTATCGGCAGGCAGTTTCACAGAATCCTTTGCTGTTACTCTCATGATATTTTCAGTCATGAATTCAATAGTTGCCTTTTGTCTTTCAAGCATAGAAAGAGTTGCTGGTGAGAGCAATTTTCCTGATTGTACTTCTTCGTACATTTGAAGCATAGAATCCAGTTTTTCTCTGGTTTCAATTGCTCTTATTCTTCTGCCGAGCCAGAGCTGAGAATATTTGTTTACAAATGCCGTATTTGCGAGTATCAGAGCAGAGCCGCCAAGCAGTATTGTTATTCCAACTGGTGCTCCAGTCGCAACTGTAATAGCAAGTCCTGCTACAAGACTCCAGTGACCAATATTGTTCAGTATTCTATCTAGTTTGTTGAAGAAATTTGATGCATGAAAGGTGCGTCTTTCCATCATTGCAATCTGGGCAATTCTGAATTGATAATCGGCATAGTATTGTGCTCCCTTTTCCATATTCTCTTTCATGCCATCGACTTCACCCCATACTATATCAAAAAACATTTTTTCATCATAACCTTCTCCGAATCCCTTGAGAAATTTATATGTGTGGGATTTTTCCTCAATCTCTTTTTTGAAATTTTCAATGTGGAAATCGAGGATACCAATTTCATCCTCCAGCTTTTTCCTGTCATTATCAGAAATCGCAGGGTTTTTCAGTTGAGCTTGATTTCTATCTCGATTCATCTCAGCAGTTTCAAGTTGCACGCGTAAACTTTGGATATCCGGACTTGCCGCTTCAAGGTCTTCGCCTGTTTTTGGATCTTTTCCTGAAGCAAATATTTCCTTTGCATAAGCTCTATTGTATCTTTGTACAAATGTGTTCACATCCTTCAAGTCAAACAAAATGGGTTCCCCATCCGGGTTATTTGGATCTGGTATGCCTACTTTGAAATAGTATTTTCTTGGTTTACCAGGATCCGGATCCCAGAAGCCGCCTTCATGAGCCTTTCTTGCCATCTCGACCAGGTGGCGCATTGAATATCCTCCGGGAGGCTGTGCGGCCATGAGATTATATATTTCCTTCATTTTTGTCGCTTCTTTTTGTGCTCCGTCCAGACCTTTGATCTTGTCCATGATGGACAAAGCTTTTGTACCAAGTTTGCCTAATCCTTTCATATTGGCAAGCTTACTTTCAGCTTTCGCAATCTCATCATCAATTGTTACTTTTGTGCCATCCCAGTGACTTCCCCATACGATCTCATTTTCAAAGTGAGTTTTCCATTTGTGGACAGCACCTGAACCAGTTCTGTCTGCCCATATTTGAACTCCTTCCTCCTCGAGTTCTGCCTGTGAAGGGATTATCTGAGGTGGGTTGGCAGCACCCATTTGAATAGTTCTAAACATCGGCATTGCTTTCAAAAAGGCTATCCGTTCGAGATCATCCATTCCGAGTCCCTGTAGGCCGGCCTGTATTCCATTCATAATTCCCATTACATTTTTATCGCCGGTTATAAGCTGATCTGAAGGAAATGCCAAACCCTTAACGTCATGTCCCCATTTTTTTGTAAAATCTCTTTTTGCGACATCAAACTCTCCTCCAAGTCCAGTTTTGAGTACTACCGGAAAATGGCGGTCAAGAATCGGCCCAATAATTGGAACTCTTTTCATACTTCTTCCGTACAAGGGATGTCCTTCAGTGAAAAGGCTCGACTTTGCCCACTCTACATTGCCTGGTGTTACAAGTCCTCCTATAAGTGGCAATGTCTCGACAATTTTTTGATACCAGTTGGAGTCTATGCTCGACTCCTCACCACCTCTGTTGTAAGGACTTCTCATCTGAACAGCTTTTATGAGATAGTCAGGTGCACGAGCCTCCCTAAGCTCCTCTACTTGAGCTTGGATATCTCTGTGCCTCTTCATGGCAAATGGCATGGCATATACTCTCTGCAGAGCGTCTACTATGTCAATAGCCGCGGCGGGATGTCCTGCTCCCAAAATATCTTTTATGTACCTTTCGGTCGGAAAAACTGAAAAGTCGACATCGGGATTGTATGGTATTAGATATTTCGTCTCATCCCCGTAGAGTATTTTTTTAAGAAAACCGGGATCTGCCTTTGATTTATTTTGTATGATACTTTGCAGGCCTTCTTCGATTTTTTTGAGCTCTTCTTTGCTGAGGGATCCAGTCAATTCTGTAAGGTCTGTGAGCCTTTGAAGAAGGTAATCTGTCCCCTTGTTGTAATCAGTGTAAATCATGGATGCAATGTGCCTTCTGTTTGCGTCTAATTCCTCAGTACTAAGATTTCCTGATCTCTGTAGAATCATATCTACCGCAATCATAAATTTAAAAAGCTTTATATGCTCTTCCGGGATTTCTCCTTCGGGTGTCTGGAGGTAAAGCCTTCTCAGGCTAAGATCCCCGGGACCATTGCTTTTTTCGCCTAGAACACTTTTGTAAAGAGCAATCAGCGGTTGATTATGTTGGTCTTCGGGATTCATAAGCCCTTCTCCAAAGGCCATTTTTCCTCCGGTCAGTATTGCAGAGTATTCAAATAGAGCGTCCCTTGTTTCAGTATCTTTAAAGAAACTGCCTAAAATTTCTGAGGCTCTCTTAACAAACTTAAGATCATTTCCTTTGACCTTGAGCATTTTTATCAGCTCAAGTTTATTGAGTTCAGAGTTTTCACTGAGGGTGACTTCTCCGGCACTGATTTTGTGGATCAGCTGTGAGATGGAAGTAAGTTTATTGGTCTTCATCAAGCTATCAATCTCGTCCTTGATCATCATAAGCTTTTCAGGACTGTCAAAATCACTATAGATTATTTTTGCTTTATCAGAAGTGATTTCTCTGAAATATACTGCTTGTAGTAATGGATTTTCTTTGGCTATATTCTCCCATGGGTCAACTTCAATACTTGTCTCACCTTCCTGTGTCATGATTTTTCTTTGATTATCCGGTAGTGCGGCCAGTTCAAAGACCCTGCCTGCATCAATTTTTCCGCCTTTCCAGCCTGGAGCTTCCTCGAATATGCGTCCACGTCTTTCTACTGATGTCAGAGCGTCAAACTCGATTCCTTTTGAGCCGTAATACAGCGATACCAGCTGGTGTATCCCTGCCTCCTTTGTTATATTCCCTTCCGCAAGTATTTTAAAAATTGGATCATCAGGTGCTTGTTTGAAATATTTGCTATTCTTTCTGTTCGTTATTATGTCTTTGTAAATTGCAAAGAGGTTTTTGTGTCTTGCTTGATTGCTGTTTTCAAAGTATTCTTCCAAAACTGCATCTGATCCCGAATGCAAGTCTTCTATAGCTTCCAGATTTCTCTGCTGAAGCAAGTGCTCTATTTCGTGATATATAAGTTTTGAGGTTTCGCTGTCTTTTAAGTCCCGCTCATACCATTTATTTTCTATACCCTTCGTTCCACCATCCTCGTCCTCAGCTTCTTTTGCGTAGATTATGATCACGTCTCCTTCATAACCTTTCTCTTTTATTGAGTTTGCGAGCCTTCCTTTAAGATAGGCTCCCGCAACCGGTTGTTCTTCAAGGTTTTTTGCTATAGCCTCGTGATCTTCACCCATATTCACCAGCCGTGCAAACTGCCCGGCATCAGATGTAACTATAGCTACTCCGCCCGGGATCTGCAGGATTGTATTTTTTTCATAAAGGTCTGCAGGTTCGAATTTTCTCCCAGTGTTATTTTCTTCAAGTAGAGTTTGATTGTAAGAGTCGATAGCTGTGTTTACAATTCCTCTAAGCTTTGTGTCCTTTTCCCTGCGCTTTTCCTCAGGAATTATTTCCTCCCCTGCTTTCGATGATCCTTCTGCTGATGTATCTTCGTAGTCATCTATATAGAAGCTACATGCTTGATTGTGTTTCGCAACAAGCTTGTCTGCGGATAGTTCGAGAAGTTGTGTGTGAAGTGGTTTGCGTTCAGTTTGTCGCTGTATTTTTTCGTATTCTTTCGAAGAAGCATTTCTTTGTAGTCCCTCTACTTTTGAAATAACCGAAATATGCACCTGTTTTCTGGTTATTTCATCAAGATCGAAAGTATCTATCATCTCCTCGAGAAGCACTGTTTCTTGACCCGCTTCCTTTGATTCCTTCAAAAAATCTTCAACTTTTTCGATTATTGCTTCAACTTCACGGCTGTCCGGGCTTTTTATTTCTTTCCTCAATTTCCTTATTTCTCTAAGAAGATCGATTTCTTTGTTTACCCTGGACTTTCTTTCTTCTTTATCGTTATTCTCAATATCTGGATTTTTATCGATGTATTCTTTCTCCTCATTCTCTATTATATCAAGCTCATCATCTCCTTTCTTCTGATCGAGGTTTACTACGATATTTCTACCTTCAATGTTTGCTCTTATTCCAAAGTCGACTTTTTCATTTCCGCTCTCTCTAACTATTATGGCCTTAACCATCTCGGCTCTTTCTACTTGTCTGATTTCAGCCTCTGTTTTCCGTGCTTTTTCAGCGAGGGCTTTTCTAAACGCTCCCTGAGGTACTCCCTCTGTTGATCTGTCGATATTTTGTCTGGCCATCTCCTCCTTGAATTTGACAGCATCGATTTTTTGTCTGGGATCTATTCGAAGCAGACGTACTGCGGCATCAACACTGGCTTTCCTTATTCTTTCCCTGATTGGGGGGAGTTTTTCTTTCCCTTTGTCCGCTTCTTTGACTTTTAGTTTATCTTTATAGATTCTTTCTATGTCTTTTCCCTCAGTAAGAGCTTTTGCCAGCTCTTCTCTGGTCTTTCTCGTTTCTCCGGCGGAAATATTCAATATTCTGCTAAGCGCTCTCATGAAAGCACTCTGCCTCTTTCCTTTTTTTTCTTTTTTCTGTGGTGTTTCTCCCGGGATTCCCAAATTTCTTGCCTAATAATTAAACGCTTTGACATTATACTATAAAGGATTTTGATCCCCTAGACTAGGTATGCATTTTGTGCTAAAGTCGGAGCCAATTATTTTACCATTATAGAATATGTCTGAAGACTTGAGAAAACCTGGTATACTCGAAGACTTGAGAAGACCTAGTCCTTGTGAATTTGGACAAAAGTTCCAGCTTTTTATTGTTACTGAGGGAGAAGTACCAGTAACTATAAGTATAGTCAACATCCCCACTGGCAGAGATGAAGAAATGCTTGTGAAAAAACGCTTTTCAGTAAGACCGAGGGAATTTGATTCAGAAAAGATAATAGAATTTTGTGAGGTAGCGGTATATTATTGGCTTCTTGATGAAGCAAGGGAATTTCTAAGGACAAATGGTTACGAAATCCCAGAAGGATTTGACGATGACAATCCGGATAGACCTCCTGATCTTCCTCGACAACAGTCTTTTGAAAATAAGGTGGCGTAATCGGGAGGCGAAGAAATTGGCTTTGGACAAAAGCTTCCTCACAAAGAACCTGCTCCAAAGAATCTCTTTTATGGATATTGCCTTACTGATGAAAGCTTGAGATTTGTTATTTACTGAACTTTATAATCATTACAAATTTTCAACACGAACCTCATCCATTACGTCCCCTACTCCAATGCTTTTTACTACATCTATTCCGCTGATGACTTTTCCAAAAATTGAATAGTCCGGACTGAATCCACCAAAATCCCCTGTCATTATGAAAAACTGCGAGCCGGTTGAATGTGGAGCCGATGTCTTTGCCATAGCAACTATCCCCTCTTTGTAATCATCACCACTTGCAGGCGGTTCTTCAGCGATTGTGTAACCGGGGCCTCCCGCTCCAGTCCCCAAAGGATCTCCACCCTGGATAATATTGATACTCTTATCAACTCTGTGAAAAGTAAGACCATCATAATATTTGTCTTCTACAAGAAAAATGAAGTTGCTAACAGTAAGAGGAGCCTTTTCTCCGAACAACTCAATCTCAATTATTCCCTTATTTGTTTTCATAACGATTTTTTTATTGAGTCTCTCAGACTCGGGCAGTACTTCGGGAGCCTCACTGTATTTATTATTTTTCATTGCGTTTTCCTCTGAATTAATATTTGAACTACCCTGCTCTTCACTGCTAGAACTTTGATTGTTCTCCTGAAGGTAATTTGGTTTACAAGCGGACAAAAGCAAAGCGGAAAAAATCAGTATTGTCAGTAAATAAATCTTTTTCATTATTGAATTTGTCTGTAAATATTAGCACGAAGAGGTCAGGATCAAAAATATTCCTTGCTGCAGGCTTTCCGGTCATTAATAATGCTTCAACGATGTTCTCGCAGAGATTTCAAGAGATTCTGGTATAATCTGTAGAAATTTACTTCAATTCATTTTAATGAAACTGAGGAAAAAAATAATTATTATCCTTTTCATTGTTTTCTTCATTGTTCTTTCAGCTTTGGCTGTTTATTTCTTTCTTTTGAAATATCCTGTCTATCAAATTACACAAAAAAATGAGAATTCCGGTCAAACCGACATGATCGAAGGAGATGGTGAAAATGACATAGGACAGGAAAAAGGACAAGAAAATAGAAGGGGGGAAGAACAGAATTATTCAAAAGGTGTAGAAGAGATCAGTCAGTCGGCCTGGATTCCCTACTGGGATTTTGACCGTGGTTATGAAAGCCTTGTCAAGAATAAAGAAAAGTTTGACTCGGTTTCGCCTGTCTGGTATTCGCTCAAGGCTGATGGTTCGCTCATAAGCCATAAAAGAGCCTCCCACGCAAAGCTGGGACAGTTTGTAAAAGAAAACAATATAAATCTAATTCCTACTATTGGTATGTTCGACTTTAACATTATTAAGTCCGTCCTGAATTCAGAAGAGAATTATCAGAGGCATATTACAGGTATTTTAAAAGTGGTTGATGAAAATGATTATGACGGGATTGATATTGATTACGAGTCTATTGAGCTTGTTGACAAAGAACTGTTTTTGAAATTTATAGAAGAGCTTTCCGGTGAGCTTAAAAAAAGGAATAAAATTCTTACTATAGATGTTTTGTCAAAGTGGGGGAACGGAATAGAATATCCCTCTCTGAAGCAAACACGTGAGGCGCAGAACTGGCGTGAACTTTCCAAATATGTTGATGAGATAAGAATCATGGCCTACGATTACACTTCGACAAATTCGCGCTACCCGGGACCTATCGGTCCAATTTCGTGGATGTATGAAATTCTTCAATATGCTGTGGATGAAATCCCTCGTGGGAAAATTGTTCTGGGTGTGCATCTTTACGGATATGAGTGGGTAAATGAAAAATATAATCGCAATCTGGATATTTTCGGAAATCCACTGGAGGAGAAAATACAGGTCAATGCACATGAATATTCCGATATTATTCAGATAAAAAAGAATTACTCTTATAATGAGTACAAAGATGATGGGCTTGGAGAAGTAATTCTTGAATATGACAAAAATGGTTCCCAAGGGATCATTTTTTATATGAGTGGAAGCGGAGTAAAAGCAAGGAGAGAAATGGCTGCAGAGTTCGGGATAGGAGGTGTTGCATATTGGAGGCTTGGCGGTGAAGATGATAGTGGGTTTTAGGTTCTCCTGGTAGCTGAGCTGAGTTTTTTTCAAGCGGACAATCATGAATTCGTAGATTGTTCCTGTCAGGCAATTAGAGGATATATTTTTTGAGGATCTTTTGGTTGATTATTTCAAGTCTGTGCAAAGTTCGTTTATCACTTCAATCAAATTTCCTCCTGAATCGGACTTTATCAGTCCCCTACTCTTCATTATAAATGCAGCCTCAAGTGGATTGCCGAGGTCAATTATCTCACCTGTCTGCTTTATTTTCTTCCATCTCTGAAAAGGAATTGAAAACTTTGCAGAATTGGTCAGATAATGCTCCGCCTTTTTTTCATGACTGCCACAGGCCTTGTATAGAATGGTTGGAATTCCCATTGCTGTAGAGATAAGTGACATATCGTTTGGTCTTGTAAACATCAGGTCAACAGGAGGGAGCCCATTTGTTTCTATAGAGCTTGCTACAAGCTCCCACGTTTTTTTGACTTCGTCTTTTTTTGTAAAACCTTTCTTTCCGCCAAATACTCTAAAGCCACGGCCTTTTGTATCTTCAAGTATCTGATTTTGAATTATGTTCATAAGTTTTTTTCTGAGTCTCACCCGGTCAGGTCTATTGTCGCCAACGACTACGCTTATTGAACATAGTTGATGCCCAGCAAGTATCAGTTCTTTCAGCTTTTGTACTGTTTCAATGACTTCATTTGTTTCAGGCCCTGCCCCACCCATTGTAATTAAAATATGCATCGGATTTTTTTTAGTCAAGGCTACTTTTTTTCTTACTTCAATGTATTTTTTCGCATTTTCTTCCGCTTTTGGTGTAAGTATTACTCCGATTTCCCTTATATTTTCTTTTTTTACCCCGAGTTTGAGAAGTTCATCAGTGAATACTTTGCCCGGGGAGGTGATGACAACGTCTGGGATTGCGGTTTGGGGATGTGGAAAAAAATCCGGTCCGATTATCAATAATTTCTTAAGTCCTGTTTTTTTTCCTGCGGCAATCGCCGCATAATGGGAACTTACAACCGGAATCTTTTGGTAAAACGGATTCTTCTTGAAAAATTTAACAAGCCCTCTGCCGAGAAGAATGGTGCTTATCCCGACCTTATACTTTTTATTTGAAGTTCCTCTTGCCGCTTCGTCAAAACTGAGCATTGGAAACTGTGCGATTAAAGTCTTCATAATTTCAACTGCCGGCCATATCAATAGTCTTCCGAGAATTGATTTATCAAGCTCTTTGAGCCTTCTCATTTCTATGTGCCTGTACTGCCTGAGTGCGTGATTGATCGCATAACCATGTATTTCGTGACCGCGACTGTTTCTGATTCCAGGAGTGATTAAGAGGATTTTTTCTTTATTCATGGCAAAGGCAATAGCTTTTTAATAATGTCATCTGAAAGAAAGTTTTTCAAGGGGGAGAAAAGATTTTGAAGCTATTAAATTTACTTCAAAGAATGATAGAGACGGTTTTGAAGATCAGGGAATAATCGAGTAAATTGTCTGTATAAAATTGTGTACAAACTGAAGAGCAAAATGAAAAGTTTAGCAAGACAGGTGTGAGATGGTATAATTCCCCTCAGTCTGGGTTTGTAGAATTGGGGGATCGTCTAATGGTAGGACAGCGGCCTTTGAAGCCGTGAATTCAGGTTCGAATCCTGGTCCCCCAAATGACTAGGCGTGTACGCTATAGTCTATACGCCATATTTTGAAACGCAAAAAGTGGTTCGAGCCACATAAAAATAGGCTAAACTGCCATATTATCGTTTTGTAACAGACATGAAAAAAATTACTTTAAAAATCCCCCTTACAGGCTATTTCGCAATTGAAGAGTTTGATTATATCAATGAGGATTTGACTGACGAATTTACAAAATTCTATCAGTCTTATTTTAGGGACAAGATAATTAATGTTGAAGATCGTTTCCTTGACAAGATTGGTAAAACTTTAAGTGATATCGCTGAAGATGAATTAACATCCACCAGTGATGCAATTTTCAGCAACTTCACACCAGTAAGTCAAAATTTGATTAAAAACAGAAAGAATAAATATGCATATGAGCTTTGGCAGAGATTAATCATCTGGGCAGAGAAATGGAGGAATGATTACAAACTTGAACTTCATCTTGGAACTCCTTATTATTTCATTGCTGTTGCTAGTATAAGTCAGTTTGATGTTGATGCAGGATCAATTTTTATGCATCTTGCATTAACCGAAGATCGCAACCATCATAAGAAATGGCATGACTTACCCGCAAATCTTTTCCTTTCATTAAATCCAGATGAAAAACAATATATTTCAGATCACACCAAGTATATGCTGGGTTTTCTTCGTGACAGATTGGATGGAAAGGGAAATGAAAATGGTAAGTACAAGCAGCACTATCAAACGGAGAGAAGCGGAAGTCTTGAGTATTCTGATTTGAGAATGAAGTTTCTAGACCAAAGATTAGATGAATATCTCGAGATCAAATACTTTTTTGTTTACTCTTTGCTTAGATTGTGGCGCTTGAGAAGAATTCAGAAATCCAATAAAGGTGAGAATGTTATTGCACCGCTTATTTATGCACAAGTAATCGGCGGATTACTTATTACTATAGAAGATCTATTAAAGAAAAAATATCCGAGATTAGATAGATTTGGAAATTTGTTCGAAAAATATAGCAGTGACAACAAATTAGGAACTCCAAATTTAAATCAAATACAAATAGATAGAGATAACGATTTTGAAAAATGGATTCAAGATTGTATAGGCCAAAAGTCTACCCTTGGAGATTTTACCTTATCTTATGGATTGCGCAACTATGCGTTTCATACGATAGCAAGTCAACAAATTATGTGGCGTAAGCAAACAGAAATACTTCAATCAGTTCTAAACTGTATCTTCAGCGTTTTAGAAGTTCTATAAATCAATTTTCCTACAATCGAATATAATTATAAAGTTTAATAATAATGACAATTCAAATAACACATATCAGAGAGAGTTTTCATGAAATTATTAGCTTACTATCTGACTCTAATATAGACTACTGGGTGGGGAGAGGCTTACTTGAACAAATTGACTCTGGAATAATTGATGACGATGAGGTTAATCATGACATTGACTTTCATATACTGAAAACGGAAAAGCAGAAACTAAAGAACATCTTGGAAAAAAAGAACTACACCAAAATTGATGATCGGGACTATAAGATTCAAATAAATGCCAAATGTGACGGTCGCAGGATTGAGTTTGTTTTTCTTGAAGAAGATTTCTCGAATAGTAATCAATACCTTCATAGATCGAAAAACATAGTATATGGTTGTCCAAAATCAGTATTTGGAGACCATACTTTACTGGTGGGGTCAACAACGGTAAAAGTACCTTGGCCTATCAAGGAATATTTATCGCACTGTACACAAATCTCATCCTGAGGTTCGAACCTTGTACAAGACACCCTTGACTATCAATTAACACTGACCAACAGCCATTCTGATACCGTAGAAGAGACCTCAGGATAATAAATCCTATTCCGACAGTGTTTGTTAGTAATATGTGAAATTTATGCAATCGGATCGTTCAAGTAGAGAGTAAAACTGACCTTGAAAGCCATCATTCTACTCATACTCACAAAACAATAACTTCTTCTCATAACTCTTCCCCCAATCAAACGAAACCGTTGGTATAATGATCTCAGCAGTGGGATGGTCATAGAAAAAAGTTCGAACCTTGTCCAATTCCCGCAACCAGTGGAATTGTACAGACACACAATGGTCTACCATATGACACAGTGGTTCGAGTGTTAAGTAGTGATTTTTATCATATGCAAATAATAATCACAAAAATCAAAACAATTCTGATTGTAGCTATTATATTTATTTTTCTTGTTTTATCAGCAATTCTTATTTGTTTCAAACAAAACAGCTTTGAAAATGAGAATATATCTCAATCTAGGAACACAAAGTTTATTAATGAGTGTGCGAACACCGTTCCTTCTGGTCTTATAGTCACCAATTCAATTAGTAACGAAAAGTATCTGGTAATTGAAGGCTATCCCTCAGTAAAAGATACTTTCCAGACCTATCTTTTAAAAGATTCAAAAATTTATGTTTTTGACACTAAGTGTAAATTATTAGTATCTTTAAATTCAGATAAAATAATTGAAAAATATAGTGTAGTAAATGGAATAAACTTCATAGAGTTGAATTCAGACACTTTAACAATCCATTACCATATCAATCCTGATGCAAGTATTATACAACTAGTTAATATAGAGGCAGTTAGTGATTCTTCGTTTCACATTCTGTGTGCTAAAGATGCTTTTAACGGTGTTAAATTAAATTGTAGCAGTATAGATGAACCTTTGGTCATAAAAGAAATTGAAACAATACTTGTTGAATTAAATAGTTGGGATAAAAGTGAACTTATTTTAATTAACGAGCCAAATGGAAACAAAGAACCATCAGGTGAATCGAATGGATGGGTAAGTAGTCATATTGCAGAATTAAAAAAATATGGAATTGAAGCTTATTGGGATAAGAATCAAAAAATGTATCAGATCCGATTTTGATAATAAAACCTAAGGTTCGAGCAATGCCAGCTCTCCCCAAAATGAAATTAGACGGAAATTTGATTTTTAAAAATATTCTTTACGCAGTTAACAAGCTTTTTCGAGAATTCAGTTAAATAAAATTTCGAAAAGGCATATCAGCTCTAGAATACTTTAATATTAAATACTAATTATCGAAATGTGTCTTAACTGTAAATAATTTCTGATTAAGATCATCTCTCCAATTAAAAGATAACGTCGGTAGGCGTATTATTGTAAATGGATGGAAGTGGAAAAAGTTAACCAGTTGTCCAGATCCCTCAATATTTGAAAAGTCAAATTTGGTTCGAGCCACGTGATTAAGGCAAAAGTTGAGTGGGTTCGAATCTTGTACAGTTACTGTTATAAGCAGCAAAATGATAGAAGAATATTAAAGTAGGACTCTAGGAGCGATCTTAATGAAATTACTAATCGAGAATTATAGGTCTTTCTTCATTACAGTAATACAACTCTTCTGCACAAACTGTCATCAAACAGTGGGACTCATTTATAAAAACAAGTGATTCTTCACGATCTGCTGATACTGAAACAGTTATACCACCAAGAATTACATCCCGGTTTGAAATTTCTGCTTTTGAACAATAATATCCGTTTATGACTCTTTGTGTAACATTTTGTCTAACTTCAGATGCAGGGAAAAACCAAACAGCTATCAAGCTCAAAAGTGTACAAACAGAAATTACAAATAAATACAATTTCTTTTTAATTATGGCAAACAGAAAATATCCAAGAGATGATAAAAGTACAAAGAAAAGCAAAAACGGATGTCCAAGTATTAATACTAAGCGTAAGCTATAGTTGTAGTATGGAATAATAAAGATGACCGTCCAAAGACCTAGAAGTATTAATGGTACAAATAAAACAAGCTTTGATAATTCCTTTTTCATATTAATTACATTACGAGTTTTCGTCTAGAAAGTCACATTTCTCAACTTAAGTTCGAGTCTTATACAACTCCCCCTAAAATCTCGAATTACACCATCAAACAAGCAATTCTTCATTTTATTTATGGTATAAACAGTAGGAACAGTTGAAAGGACTATCAAATAGTGGTTTATTGATGAATTCGTGTACTGTTTATATCTAAAATTCAATAACTTGAAAATTATTACTTCTGTGCATGAAAATTTAAGCATATGAGAACTTTAATAATTTAGAATTAAAATTCTCCTGCCAATTGAAGGAAACGTCTGGGATACTGATAGTAACAAGGGGATTTGATAAGAAAAAAGGTTCGAATCTTGTCCAGTTCCCCCAACCAACCTGTAAGAATCCCAAAGGTGATAACGTCCCAAAGAACCATTGTTTTGAATGATCTGATCTACAAAAAATTCTAATCTTTAATTCTGTCAGTCGAAAGCCAATCTCATAATCTCCTTCCCTATCCAATCATTAAATCCGGAAAATGCTTTTCCCCCTACAAAAATATAAGGGTAGTATCCATAGGTTGTTGAAACTCCTTCGCTTATGTCAGTTGATGATCTGTATATTGCCAGTTCTTCCGAGAAATCTTCGTCATATGTGAGATGTTCTTCATAAACAATTCCGTTTTGGTCGAAAAACTCTAGGGCTTCAAGACACATTGGACCTGCACCATTGTGGAAAACAACTAATTTTCTCGTTTGAGTTTTGTTGGGTGTGTTGTACTCGATATAGTCACTGCTTTGGGGATTTTTTGCCTTCTCAGCATTTCTGTAGTTGAAGTAGAGGATAGTTCCTACTCCAATTATCCCCAAAAGCAGTATAGTAATTATTACGAAATAGATCTTTTTCATAACTTCGTAATTAGTGCTCACTTCTTTATTAGTCCTCTTTGCCTATGTCTTCTACACGACAAGGGTTCTCGACCTTCTCGATTTCGTCATAAGGCATAAGTGGTCGAATCTTTTCCGGAGTGTAGGGAGCATTTCTGTTGGTTGGAATCTGCCACATTGGGAGGTTCCAATCTATTTCCTCCATAAACTCGTCAAGTCCTACCCACTCAGTTTTGTTTGTATCCCAGAATTCTATCCACATATCCATCCAGGGCTTGAGATACCCGCCGATGTTTGTGTGAGTAGTAGGTGTTACCCGATGAAACTTTCCAGACCACTCAATTTCTTTTTCAGTCATTGGTTCGTATGCTCTACCAAGTTCATCAAGCATATCTTGAGGAGTGCCGGATCTTTCATAGAATGAGTAATCGCAAAGACTGCCAAATTTAAATGTTGCAAGAGCGATATTCGAAATTGACAGGATCTTTACGTCATATTCTTCTGGCTTGTAAACAGTAGCCTTTGTATCAGTGGTGCCTCTGGCGATGACGTAAGGTATACCAAGCTCCTGAGCAGCCTTAACAGTATTTTCATCTGAAGCCATATACATAGACCCGACAATTCTAAGGGGTTCTCCCGTGCAGGTTTCAATCCTTTTCTTCATGTCGGAAATAATTGTGTATTGCTCTTCATAAGGTACATCCCAAAAAACACCTTTTGGATTTGATCCGATTATTTCTATATCATATTTGATAACTTCCTTTACTGCCTCGCAATTCTTTTCTACAAAATCAGGACTTACCAGTAAAAGACCGCTTATATCACGTGATTTCATCTCGTTTGCAAAATTCACGAGACCAACCGTATCTTTGTACTCAATCAAGATCATCATAGACTTTGTTCCGACTCCCGGCTCGACCTTCTTCTCTTCGTTTTCTTGAGAGGTTTTGCCGCCGATTAATTCGTCAATCAAGGCAAATTCGGATTGACGGAGAAGAAAGAATCCGGCTGTCAAAAGGATTCCTAGTCCAACAAGGAATCCAATTATTAATGGTACTTTTTTGCTCATTTTTGTTGAGTAAAAAATAAAATAAGTTACTTTTTAATAAACTCTAGAAGTCCCGCAGTCAGCTTTCTTTTTGAATTAGCCAGGTTGTAAATCCTATGTTGACCATTCTTACTGCTTTTGATGTGACCCATTCTTGCTAGAATTTTTAAGTGATGAGATATAAGGCTGTGCTTCAATTTAAGCCTGTCAACCATTTTGCACACACAAGTATCTCCTTGATAAAGAAGCTCGAGGATTCTTATCCTGTTTATTACTAGAAGTTTTCGAAGTTGTTCAATCTTTTTCTCCAGTAAGGCAGTCATTTACACTGAGTTGATATTTCAATGTGTACTGTAATGTATCGCAAATCGAATCCTACGTCAAACTGAGTAAGAACTTAACTATAAATTTGTCTTTGCAATTCGAATAGCAAGACCTTCAATTAATGCCTTTGTGACTTTTTCCAGTACGGAAGTTAAATCCCTTTGATATTGGCTCTGAGATATTCCCATTTTTTTTGCGGCATCTTCTTGATCAATCTTTTTTAGATATCTCAGTCTCATTGTCTCCAACTCTTCATCTGTAATTGTAATCTCCTCGAGTTCTCTCAGGGGTAATCCTCGTGGTTTGAAATATATTTCATTAAAATCAAGACCAAGCCTTCTTCTATATCTTTGTCTCATGCCGTTGATAATAATAAGTAAAATAAGGGGTAGTAATTTCTTTGTTGTTACTACCCCCCTCAAGAGACCTATAAGCAGTAAACGCCTCTCATTGGTGTTTGGCACTTAGGGCATTTTTTTTCTGTACATGGAATACCTCTAGTTTGTGATTCTGAATAACCACACTTTGGACATGTACACTCTTTATTGCCACCCTGTCTGCGACCACCAACTCCCAATCCTCTTCCAGCTCCTACACCTCTTGCTCCTGAGCCAGATCCTAATCCCCTGCCTCTTCCCCGTCCTGTAAAAGGGCCTTTTCCCAAAGGACCAGTCTTGTCTAAATTCGGCATAATAAAATAATAAAAATTAAACTGGGTATTTACCCATTACAATAATAGCACCAATTCTTAATTGGGTCAATACCCGTTTCGTTTATAGTATCACCAGGCACCAAATATAGTAGAATAGACTAGTAACCGTAAGGTACAAAAAACGTAATAGAATGTGAAAATAAAAATAAATCAGTTAGAGACAATTGAAGATCTTGAGGAAGTGTTTAAATGGTTGAATGAATCTCTTTACCGCTTTGTTTATATGAGATGCGGATTCAATCGTGAGCAAGCAGAAGATATTACACAGGATGTGTTTATCAAGGCATGGGAGAAGAGATCAACATTCAAGCCTAACAAGGGTACTTTAAAAAATTGGATTTACATCATTGCCCGAAATTATATTATTGATTTTTACAGGAAGAAAAAAGGAATTCTCAGCGGCTATAGCGATGATGTGGGAGAATCTGTAAAGGAGCAAGGGCTAACAGTTGATGATGAATTAATGCTTGGCTCAATAATCAGTAATCTTGATAAGCTGAAAGAGCAGGAAAAGGAAGTAATTGTACTAAGATATCTGCAGGACTTTGAGATAGAGGATGTTGCGGAGATTATAAACAAAAAACATAACGCAACAAAAGTTATGATTCACAGAGCAGTAAAAAAACTGAAAGATATTATGAAATTACCAAATGGATGAGGAAAAATTAATAGAACAATTAAAAAGATTTAAACCTATTCCAAGGAAGAGCTGGCAGGAAGCTACTTTATCGAGCTTTCGAAATCTTGTAACTACCGAACATAAAATTCGTAATAGTCAGATGAATATATTTAATTTTTTAAACATTTTTATTGTGAACCCAAAAATTAAAATAACTCTGGCTGTTGTTACCGTGATTGCTTTACTAATCGCCGGAGGTGGAACGGTGTATGCTTCAGATTCTGCAAACCCGGGAGATTTCCTTTATTCGGTAGACAAAGCGGCAGAAAGTGTCCAGAGGACTTTTATCTCCGATTCTGTTGCAAGATCAGAGTTTGAAATAGCTGTAATGAACGAAAGAGTGCTTGAGCTGAGTAAACTAAGTGAAGAAAATAATTCAGATACTGTTTCTCGGTCTATTTCAGAAGTGGAAGTCCAGCAACTTAGACTTAGAGAGCGACTCCAGGAGATGGATCAATTAAGAATTGAGAACAAACTCCAAACGCAAGAACAGCAAAAAGTAATGGAGAAATTACAGGAAATTACCAGGGAGCACGAGGAAACAATAAATCAAATACAAACTAAGCTCAAGTCAAAAGGTGATTTCTCAAACTCGGAAAATTTGATGGAGGTAAAGAATAAATACTCCGAAGAAATGGGAAACCAGATTCAGAACTTTGAGACCGAAACAGGGGTTCAAGTGCGGGAAAATGAACAAGAGCAGAATGAAGGTGATACTCAAAACCAAGAGCAGAACCAGAATCAAAACCAGAACAGTGGAGGTAACTGAGCTTGGTAATAAGATTAAAACTGCGTAGGGTGTATGGAAAAAAGAGATGGCGATAGCCGTCTCTTTACTGTGGGATACCGGCTGGCAGCAAAAAAATATGTGAATCTATACTCAGAGATATAACCTTCATGATGGTCGGTATCTACCCGCTGACTACAAGACGACTTAAAAGCTATTGACCAGGGCTTTATTCAGTAATGTGTGTATGTGAACTTTCAGAAAAGCTGGGCATTTCTCGAAATTTACTCTCCTTTCATTTAAAAACTCTTTATAAGGCAGGGATTTTGGACAAGCGCAGAGATGGAAATCAGATTTTCTTTTTCATTAAAAATAAATGGAAAAAAAGAGTAAGTTACTTTTTTTCTTTTGTAGGAATTAATTAATTTATTATTTACGAATTATGAAAATTCAGGTTCTGGGTTCCTGATGCCCATGGGAACTGCTTTTATGACTGCGGCAGTGACACTTTCAATCCCGGAAGCACTAATACTCAAAAAAGCTATGAAGTGGCAGCTCTTAGCGATATTCTTTGGTATAACTACAGTTGGGATTATGCTGATTGGATTTGTATTTAATGCTCTGGATTAATGAAATATTTTGCATTCTGATTTTATTCCATTCCCAGGTTCCTCTTCGCAAAGTCGCTCAAATTTTTCCTTTGAGACCATGCTCTCTGGTTTTTTGTTAAGAATGCTTTTCTAAGCCTCAAGCTTTTTGGGGTTACTTCAAGTACCTCGTCTTTTGCAATGAATCCAAGTGCAAAATCGAGCGTCAAAGGGATTGTTGGTTTTAGGGCTGTCTGTGTTATTTCGTCATGCTTTATTCTCACCCCCGACTTATGTCGTTCCTTTGTTACGTTTACGTCAAGGTCTCCCTCATATTTATTTATTCCAACAATCATTCCTTCGTAAACTTCTTCTGAGGGTTTTATAAACAGATCTCCTCTATCCTGGATAGTATTTAGTGCATAGCCTTTTGCAAATCCCGGGTCTGAGGCTACCAATGCACCGTTTCTAAAAAGTTCGGGTCTCTCTTTATACGGAATATACTCGTCCAGATAAGAATTAATAATTGCATTTCCTTTTGTGATTGTTAGAAGAGTGTTCCGAAGTCCAAACATATTCCTTGTGAGTATTCTATATGTAATTCTTGTCTGACCGTCCTCAGTCTCCATATTCAAAAGCTCACCCTTTCGTTGTGCTAGTTCTGTTGAGATTCCGCCGATGTATTCTTCAGGTGCATCGATAACCAGTTCTTCCAGTGGTTCATGCTTTTTCCCGTCAATTTCCTTTAAAACTATTTCCGGCTTTCTAACCTGAAACTCGTACTCTTCTCTTCTTAGTGTTTCTATCAGGATTGAGAGTTGAAGTTCTCCCCTTCCTGCCACATAATAGCTTCCTGAATCACTTTTGGAAATTTTTAAGCTGACATTTGTCTGAATTTCTTTTTCCAATCTCTGTTGAATAAGTCTTGCTGTTACATACTTGCCCTCCTTTCCTGCAAGCGGTGAAGTGCTTGCTTCAAATTTCATCTGGACTGAAGGTGAGGATATCTCTATTTTAGGTAATGCCTCAAGCTTTTCTATGTCGCAAAGTGTTCCGCCTATAGAAAGTGAGTCAACTCCGACAATGGCAACAATATCTCCAGCAGAAGACTCCTGTACTTCTTTATAATCTAGCCCTTCTCTTACCATTACTCTTTTTATCTTTCCAGTTTGTTTTTTTGCTTCCTCCTGTGATCCATCTAATACAGCGACATCTTGTCCTGGATAAGCTTTCCCTCTAAGTATTTTTCCGATCAAGTACTTACCTTCATGTTGATCAAATTCAATTGTACTGATGAGCATTTGAAGTTTGTCATTAGTGTCTCCGACTGGTGCTGGTATTTCCTTAATTATTTCCTCTAAAAGTGGCTGAAGATCACCTTCCAGTGAGTTTGAAACGGTTAGATCACCTTCTGGCAGATTCTTAAAGACTTTCCCTTCTCTCGATATGGAATAAAAAACAGGGAATTCCAGTTGACTGGAATCTGTAGCAAGATTCAAGAATAAATCATGAATACGGTTGAGAGTTCTTGGAATATTGGTATGTTTCTTGTCAATTTTATTAATTACAACTATAGGTTTAAGTTCCATTTCTAATGCTTTTTTTAGTACAAACTTTGTTTGCGGCATTGGTCCTTCCTGCGCATCGACCAGTAGAAGGCACCCATCAGCCATATTCAAAGTCCTCTCCACTTCTCCACCGAAATCTGCATGTCCGGGGGTATCAATTATGTTTATTTTATAATCGTTGTATTGTATTGCAATATTTTTTGCCTTAATGGTAATTCCTTTTTCTTTCTCAAGCTCTCCAACATCGAGAATCTGTTCCTGCTGCATTTCTGCCTGGTTTTCTCTAAATAAATTACTTTGCTTGAGGAAAGCGTCAACAAGGGTGGTCTTTCCATGATCAACATGGGCGATTATTGCTATATTCCTTATTTTGTTTTGTGCTATAGGATTCACGACCCATGATTATAGCACCTAGATGATAAATGACCTAAGAAGGATTTTGTTTATTTTAATCGTCAATCTGGACAGTGTAGCCCAGATCTTTTACTATTATTTCTATGAGCTTGATCGAGCTGGTTCTTGCTTCATCAAATACTTTCTGATCACTGAGTGCAGCCGTTTTTGCGTCTTCTGTGAGTTGTTTTAGTGCTTCATTGTGATCCTGGTTTGGATCATTATCAAGAAGAAACTTAAGAACACCTTTCGAGGATTTGACCTCTATGTCTCCAAACTGACTCGCATCAAGAATTGTTGCATCGGGTAATTTAATTATTACTGTTTTGTCAGCTTCATTTATCTGGATGTCTTTTTCAGGGATATCCTTAAGATCGACTCCTATATCAATACGAATAAGTCCCTTTGCTTCAATTGTTTGACCCCAGAAAAAATTTGACCAGGAAGACCCCTGATTGACATTAATCGTTGACTCCTGATCGACTACCATTGTTTTTGTAACGATAAAATACTGATCTGTAATTCTTTCAATTATAGTTCTTGAAGTGACATTGATCTCTTCCCTATTCTTGCCATTGTTAATAAAAAATAAAATACCGAAAAATAGTGTAGAAATCGTCAGTATAACCGTAATAATCAGGAGTAGAGTTTGATTTAATTTATTCATAGTCTTTTTCGCCTAAAATACCCTGGAAGAGATTCCAGATCAAAATATCTATCATAAGTACGATACCAAAAACCAGAAAGACGGATAATTCTATATCGGATTGTCCTATTCTTATCACCGGAATAAAATGCAATGCATCAGGAATAAAGTTTGTATACTTGTATATAAATGCAACAAATGAGCTTTGAGAGGATGCAGCTAGAGCTTTAAACAAGAATCTTGTAATAAGGAAAAGCTCAATAAACCTAAAAAATGCATTAGAAATATTTCGTGCAATTTTGAAAGGGTTTAGTACAAAAAGGCCTGCAATGAGTAGTACCAGCAGATAACCAAAAATAGGATAATAAGTCATTGCAACAAATCTGAAAATACTTAAAGTGAGCGGCCCAAATCTTATGTCCTGGTAGCTTCCCCTAAACATTTCTGTGAAAAAATTTGAAATGTTGAAAATTCCCCTGAATATTCCACTTGTTTCGCTGGCACCAAAAAATTTCAGGATAAAAGCGATCAGTATAAAAAGTACTATTACTCCAAAAATGAAGTATATTACTGCAGCGACAATCTGTTGAGTTCTATTGAGACGTGGCATAGTTGATTATACATATATAAAAATTTTTGGACAATCTCATCTGCGTATTAAATTGGACATAAAAAAATAATCTCAAGAGTACATTTACAGAAAAGTACCGGTCAGTGCCCAGCTTGTTGCTCCAGTTATTCTGACTTTATAAAAATCACCAGGTTTAATCTTTAGATTGTCGGCCGAATATTCTACTCCTGTTGCCAGCTCAATCCTTATATCTTTCATGTTGCTGGTCTGTCCCTTTGCGGTTTGCCCTTTTATTTCTGTAATTAGAGAATTTTGGACAGTGCCGATCATAAGCTTGTTTTTCTTTAATGCAGTTTTAGCAAGAATCTCGTCATTGAGGTAAGTTTTTCTTCTTTCCTTTTCTGCATGAGGGATATTATTCTTTAATAGTTCAGAGACAGTTCCTTTTCTCGGAGAATATTCGTTTATGTAGGCCATATCAAATTTGAGATCTTTCATGAGCTTTACTGTATCCATAAAATCCTTATCGCTCTCTCCTGGAAAACCTACAATTATGTCTGTAGATATTGAAAGTCCTGGGATTTCTTTTTCCATCTTTTCGACTTTTTTTCTGAATTCTTCAACTGTATACTTTCTATTCATTCTTCTCAAAATGTTGTTATTTCCTGACTGGAGTGCAAAGTGCAAATATGGTCTTATATGTTTGTTTTCTCTTACTGACCTTCCAATAAATGTGATAAGTTCGTCTGTCATATAATTTGGGTGTGAACTCATGAAGGTCATCCACCAGTTACCGTCTATCTCGTCCAAAATCTGCAGTAGCTGTAGAAAATCTTCTGGACAATTAGAATCAATAACTGTTTTTTCTTGATTTTTTAATTTAATTTTCTTGGTGTCAAGGAGTTTTTTGTTTAACCAGGGGATGTTTGTATTTGCGATCATCTCCTTCTTCAGTTTTGTTGTTATTTCGGGACTAATCCATCTGTTTACTGTTTGACCAAGCAAGGTTATGTCTCTGTATTCTTTCTGCACAAGACCTTTGATTTCAGAAATAATTTCTCGTGCAGATCTGTTTATTTCTATGCCTCTGGCAAAAGGTACTATGCAATATGTACAAAAATGATTGCACCCGGTTGAGATCGGGACGTAAGCCTGAAAACTACTGCTGTATTTGGGAGTATAAGAAAGATATTCTTTTGGCACTCTCTTGATTTTAATTTTTATTCCAAGTTTTTGGGGTAGCTTTGCTAATTCCTTTGTTTCAATAACAATGTCTATCCAGGGCATTTGTTTTTTCAGTTCACTTTCTCTTTTCTTCTGTTTCATTTGAAGAGGAGAGCCGGATTTGGGATTGCCGTCCCATGTTCTTCTTGCCATACATCCGCTTAGTACGACCTTGATCCCGGGCTTTTGTGATTTCAACCTTTCGATTCTGGGACGTAGACCTGAAATTCTGTCTTCTGCTTTTTGTCTAATTGAGCATGAATTAAAAATAATCAGATCAGCATTGTCTATGTTTTCGGCAGGCTTGTATCCGATTTTTTCTAACAGATGTGCAAATCTCTCACTGTCCGAATAGTTCATCTGACAGCCGAAAGTTTTTATGTAATATTTTTTACCCATTGGGATAAAGACTCTTCAATTAATGTTTCTCTCTGTCTCTTTACTGTTTTATTGAAAAAATAACCCTGTGGCCGATTATAATTTGTCGCAGGGCTATTTGTAAATTCTATTTGTTTTTCTTATGCGAGCCGGCATGTTAGTATAACCGATCTTAAACCTACGGGCGAAGCCCGTAAAGTCTCAGTTGATATATCCAGTAGCCATTATCAATCTTAACGTCAGTCATCAGTCTCTATGCCAGCATCTACGCCTCTATACCAGTCGTTCTAACGGACGTTATATCAGTTGATGTGGTCAGATGTCTATCTTGTCTCGTATAAAAGAGTGATAATAGTCGATAGTTCAAACTGTCCAGGCTGAATCTGCACTATTGGATTTCCATCACTTTGTAAAATATCCTGGCTTATTGCAGCATTTTCAGGAACTCTAGGTTCGTATGGATAGTTGGAGTATGACGAATAAGAGCCGTATCCTTCGCTCATATTGATCAGTTTGCCAAGTTTCAATCCAGCTTCAGATGAAAGGATTTTTCCTCTTTCTTTTGCATTCTCTATTGCTTCAAGTTTGAGTTCATCTAAAATTGTTTCCTCGTTATCGACCTTGAAGTAAAGACTTCTTACTTCATTTAGACCAGCAGAGGTTGCAGCTTCAATTACATTCCCAACCATTTCGTCTTTTGGTTCGGTATTTCTCAATGTGATCTTTATTGCGATGTTTACTGTGTACGATTCTATTTCGTTTGAGTTTATCTTTTTCTCTGGAGTAAGGTTGTAGTTTATTGTCTGAATATCTTCAGAAGGAATCTCCAGGGATTTAATCTTTTCTGTCGCATTATTTATTTTTTGTGTTGCTTCGTCCTGAATCATGTTAATTTCTTTTCCCTGTACTATCGTCCCAACTGTTAATTCTGCAATATCAGGTGTAACCATTTTCTTTGCAGTACCTGATACCGAAAATGTTCTATCAACATTCAGATTGCCCTGTGCTTCTTTAAAGAAAACCATGGTTCCAATAAAAATTACTGCTATAACCAGACCAAAAACCAGTACTGCTTTTACTGCAAACTGCAGAAATGATTTTGTTGTTTGCCTCAGGAAATAAATCATTCTTAGAAGAATAATAAATATACAATAGCATAACCTTTGTAATGGATCTTCGCAAGCTTCGTTATACATCATGCTTTAATTTTTTTGTTATGTGCGGAATATTTGGATACTCAGGAAAAGGAAATGCACCTGAAATCGTTGTAAACGGTTTAAAGAGACTTGAGTACCGAGGCTATGATTCGTGGGGAATAGCTTATCAGAAAAAGAATAAAATAGTTTTGTACAAGAAGGCGGGAGAAATAGGAAACTTTACATGTTCCAGAATTATTCCCAAAGCTCCAATTGCAATCGGTCATACCAGATGGGCAACTCACGGTAGAGCAACTAAACTTAATGCTCATCCTCATGAGAGTGTAGATGGCAGGTTCGTACTTGCACAGAATGGAATTGTTGAAAACTTTCAAGAACTAAAGAGTAAACTGATCTCAAAGGGTTACAAATTTAATAGTGAGACTGATACAGAGATTATTGTAAGACTTGTTGAGGATAATCTCAAAAAGTCAGATTGTCTTCTTGAAGCAGTGCGGCTCGCCTTTCTTGACCTCAAAGGCAGAAATACTATTATTCTCCTGGAACGAGACAAAAAGCATATTGTTGCGGTAAGGAACGGCTCGCCTCTTGTGCTTGGAATCGGAGGCGATGGAATTTATTTTGCCTCAGATACTCTTTCTTTTGCTGATCAGACTGACAGGGTTATTTTTCTAAATGATTTTGAAATGGCAGAGTACGATAACGGAAAACTAAGACTTTTTGATGTTAATTCTGGGGAAGAAATCTTATACAAAGAGAAAAAACTTCCTCAAAACTCAGCTGGTATTGGGAAAGAGGGTTATGATCATTATATGCTTAAAGAGATTGTAGAACAAAAACATACGGTCAGGGAAGCCGTGCAATATTCTCAAAGTGAGCTTAGACCTTTAATTCAGGCAATTAAAACAGCGAAAAATATTTATGTTGTTGGAGCTGGAACAGCAGGCTTTGCCGCAGGTCAGATTGCTTTTTTTTTGAGAAAGTATGGAGGGATTCATGCAATCGAACTTAAGTCTTGTGAGGCAGGAAGTTACAGAAATTTATTTTCAAAGGATGATATAGTTATTGCGGTAAGCCAGAGTGGTGAGACGGCTGATACAATTGAGACGATAGAATTTGCGAAGGAAAAAGGAGCAAAAATAGGAAGTGTTGTGAATATGATTGGATCGACTATTACCAGGATGTCAGATTATGGATTTCTTTCAAGATCTGGTCCAGAGATATGTGTTGCATCAACGAAGGCTTTTACTGCACAAATTTCGTGGGGGCTCCTTATCGCAAAGGCTGTAGTTGGAAAGTATGAGGAAGCGAAGCAGTCGATTTATTTCCTTTCAGAAATTCTTCAGAAATTTTTCGATCAAAAGCTATTTATTCAAATTCAGGAAATCGCCCGGAGAATGGTAAATATTGAACATTGCTTTGTTCTTGGAAAAGGACAAAATTCAAATATTGCAACAGAGGGAGCTTTGAAAATCAAAGAAATCACATACAAGCATTTTGAAGGGTTTCCTGCGGGTGAACTTAAGCATGGTGTGATTGCACTAATCGAAAAGGATACGCCAGTTATTTCAATTGTTTCAAATGATGATGATAAGGCCGATCTTTATTCAGCTGTTTCAGAAGTGAAAGCTAGAGGAGCCTGGACAATAGGAGTTGCGAAATCAAAAAACGATCTTTTTGATGATAGCATTATATTGCGTGATGCCGGTATTGCAGATCCGATACTCAATGTTATTCCTTTTCAGTTGCTTTCATACTTTCTCGGAGTTAAACTGGGGAACAATCCTGACAAACCCAGAAATCTTGCGAAGAGTGTGACTGTGAAATAAAAAAATATTTTTATTGTATACTTGGCAATAAGAATAGAAGCCGAAAAGTATAAATAACGAGGCAGATAATATCTGCGAGAATTGGAAATGTCTTACCTTACTGAAGTAAGGTTTTTTCACTAAGGGATAATTGTAGAACTGGGACTGGATAGGAAGAAGAATAGGCAGGTAGAAAAAAAGGACAGGTGGAAAAGAAAAAAATGCGTAGATAGAAGAGAAAGAAATAGAAAAAAATAGCTTGAATATAGCTCGAAAAACAAAAATAAACGTAGTAGTGATTGGAGGGGGAACAGGTACATATACTGTTCTTTCTGGTCTGAAAAAATATTCAAATCTTACTCTTAATGCTATTGTTGGGGTTACGGATAGTGGCGGGAGTACAGGGAAATTACGTGATGAGTTTGGAACTCTTCCTATCGGTGATTTCCGGCAGGCAATTGTTGCTTTATCTGGAGAAGGTAACGGCAAAAATCTTCTCAGAGAGCTTTTTTTGTACAGGTTCGAAAAGGGAGATGGTCTAAAAGGACATAATTTCGGAAATCTATTGTTAACTGCATTAACCGAGATACTTGGTTCAGAGGAAAAAGCAATTTCTGCGGCTTCAAAAATTTTGAGAGTTCAGGGGGAGGTCATAATGGTAGCAAATGATAATGTTGATCTTGTAGCAGAATATGAAGATGGAAGTGTGCTTGTGGGTGAAGCTCATATTGATGAGCCTGACAGTAAACATGATTCAACTACCAGAATAACTAGTTTAAGAATCCAGCCGAATACAAAAGTATCGAATAAAGCTCGATGTGCGATACTCAATGCAGATTATATAATAATGGGACCGGGGGATCTTTATAGCTCACTTCTTTCAAATATAGTAGTACCAGGTGTATCTGAAGCTATCAATGAATCAAAGGCAGAATTTGTGTATATTACAAATTTGATGACTAAATGTGGTCAAACATACGGTTTCACTATAAAAGATCATGTTTCTGAGATAATCAAATACCTGGGGAAATATCCAGATTATATTCTTGTAAATAGTACCAAGCTTCCTGAGGACGTACTTGATGTTTATGTCGATGAGAAAGCTTTCCCGGTGAAAGATGATCTTTCAGTATCAGGGATAAGATCAAAAATTATAAGAAAGGATCTTTTGAGTTCCTATCTGGTTGAAAGACAGGAAAATGATAGAGTTAGAAGAAGTCTTATAAGGCATGATAGCCATAAGCTTGCGAAGGCTATTTATGAAATAATGAACAGTAAATAGTACGTAAGATTCTATTTATTATTCTTTTTTATCCACTCTCCTGTATAACTTTTATTATTTTTCATAATCTCTTCAACAGTCCCTGTTGCTATTACTTCTCCGCCCTTCTCTCCTCCTTCCGGACCGAGATCAATTATCCAGTCAGCGGTTTTGATTACATCAAGATTGTGTTCTATTACAATAACTGTATTGCCTTTGTTTACCAGTGAGTGAAGAACAATAAGGAGTCTTCTCACATCCTCGAAATGAAGACCGGTCGTTGGTTCATCAAGAATAAACAAGGTCTTTCCTGTGGATCTTTTACTTAGCTCAGTAGAAAGTTTTACTCTCTGAGCTTCACCTCCCGACAGGGTTGTTGCCGGTTGTCCAAGCTTTATATAACTTAAGCCGACCTGATGAAGTGTTGTTAATTTACTCCCAATAGAGGGAATATTCTGGAAAAACTCCAGTGCTTCCTCTACTGTCATATCAAGTACATTTGAAATGCTTTTTCCTTTATAATCAATTTGAAGTGCCTCCCGGTTATACCTTTTCCCATGGCATACTTCACACTCAATGTATACTTCAGGCAGGAACTGCATTTCAATTTTTATTACCCCATCTCCTTTACAGTTTTCACATCTTCCTCCTTTTACGTTAAAGCTGAAACGTCCTGGGCCATATCCTCTAACTCTTGCCTCTTTTGTCTTTGAAAACAATTCACGAATCGGAGTAAAAAGCCCAACATAAGTTGCCGGGTTTGAACGTGGCGTTCTGCCTATCGGTGACTGGTCAATAGCTATCACCTTATCAATATTTTCGATTCCTTCAATGACTGAATATTTGCCGGGCTGAGCCTTTGAATTATAAAATTCCTGAGCAAGTGCTCTGTATAACGTGTCATTGATAAGAGTTGATTTTCCAGAGCCGGAAACTCCTGTAACTGCAATAAATTTGCCAAGAGGAAATTCAACGTTAATATTTTTTAGGTTGTGGTGATTTGCACCATGTAGAAATATAGATCCTCTACTTACTTTTTTTTCGTCTATCATGTGGCTGCCGTTTATGGTCTTCACATGTTTCATAATTTCTTGTTTCGTTATTTTTTTCTTTTCTGATAGGTACTCACCGGTAATTGAACCGTTGGTATTGATAATTTCTTTTAAAGTACCCTGTGCTACAACTTTCCCTCCATGTTCCCCTGCTCCAGGTCCGACATCTACAATATGATCTGCATGTCTGATGGTATCTTCGTCATGTTCAACGACCAGGACTGTGTTTCCGAGATCTCGAAGCTTCAAGAGTGTGCCTAATAGTCTTTCATTATCTCTCTGATGGAGGCCGATTGATGGCTCATCCAGTACGTACATTACACCTGAAAGACCGCTACCTATTTGGGATGCGAGTCTTATTCTCTGGGATTCCCCGCCGGAGAGTGTTCTGGCTCTTCTGTTCAGGGTAAGATAATCAAGTCCTACTGCAAGCAGAAAGTTTAATCTCTCAAGAATCTCTTTCACGACTTGTTTTACAATCTGTTGAGCCTGGCGAGAAAGTCTGTCATCCTCTTTAGAATTCTCATCCATTAATCTGCAAAACCACTCGACCAGGTCGTTTATAGAAAAAGCTCCCACTTCAATAATATTTTTATTGAGAATTGTGACAGCCAGAGCCTCCCTTTTGAGTTTTTTCCCTCCGCATTCCGGACAGGTGAGATTTCTCATATATTTTTCAATTTCTTTTCTGATATAGTCTGAGTCAGTTTGGCCGTATCTTCTCATTAGATTTGGAATTACGCCTTCGAAGTTTGTTTCATAGCGACTGCTTCCTTCCCGTGTAGAATACTTGTAGTCAACAGAATACTTTCTGTCGGATCCGTAAAGTACCAAATTCAAATATTTTTCTTTTAAATCTTTAAGCGGAGTTTTAAGGGAAAAGCCTTCCTGTATTGCAACAGCTTTCATCATCTGCATCATCCAGGAATTGTGATTGTCTGCCATTCTTGACCACGGATAGATGCCTCCCTCGGCAATTGTCAGGTTTGGATTGTAAACAAGAGATCGATCAATTTCTTGAATGTAGCCGAGTCCATTGCATTTGGGACATGCTCCGTATGGTGAGTTGAATGAAAATGTGTGAGGCTCGATCTGAGGGAAGGATGTTCCGTCAAGAGGACAGACAAATTTCTCCGAATATAGTTTATCTTCCCAGTTTGTATTTTGTCGGGCTTTGTTATTCTCTTCTTCCTCAGCCATTACTTTTTCTCTACTCACAATAATTTCTCCTTCAGCTAAATTGAGAGCTGTCTCTACAGAATCTGTTACTCTTTTTATAAATTCTTTGTCATTTTTTGAATTTTCACTTACTGATAGTCTGTCAATAACGACCTCAATATTGTGCTTCCTAAATTTGTCAAGCTTAATGTCTTCCTCAAGACTGTAAATGTGTCCGTCAACTCTTACTCTTACATATCCTTGAGTCAAAAATCTCTGGAACAATTCTTCATAGGTTCCTTTTCTGTTCTTTATAACGGGAGCCATGATCATGAGTCTGATCTCGTTTTTTGTATCAAGGATGGAATCAACGATTTCCTGTACTGTCTGTGCCTGAAGAAGGGTGTCATCATTCGGGCATCTGGGATGGCCCGCCCGGGCAAACAAAAGCCTCAAATAATCATATATTTCAGTGACAGTCCCTACTGTTGATCTTGGATTGTGGCTTGCAGACTTCTGATCAATAGAAATTGCAGGAGATAAGCCCTGAATATAATCTACGTCTGGTTTTCTCATCATTCCCAGAAACTGACGTGCATAGGCAGAAAGTGATTCTACGTATCTTCTCTGCCCTTCTGCATAGATTGTGTCAAATGCGAGTGAGGACTTGCCGGATCCGGACAGTCCCGTAATCACGGTAAAAGTATTTTTCGGAATCTTTACATCGATATTTTTAAGATTGTGTTCTCTTGCACCCTTTATGATCAGATAGTCCTCCATGTGTGTCTCAAGTTTTCAGTTAAGTTTCGGTATTGTTTCAGTTCAACTGTAATTCTAACACAAATGGCAAAGTTTGATCTACTCCAATATTTTTTCTATACTGTGTAGATGTAATTTGAATTTTAAAATCTAACTATGCCTATGCCGACAAAATCATCTTCAACATTCTCAGACAGGAGAGGTGCCAGTGGATCAATCCAGATGAACAGATCAGAACAGACAGTGAATACTCCATTGAAATTAGATTCCTCTAAAGAGGTGAAAGGTAAGGGGGACTCAATAGTAAAGGTTTTGATTTGGGTGGTAGTTATGGCACTTGTTACTGTGGTTATTTACCTGCTAATAAACAATCTTACTGAAAAAAAGACAACTGACGATAATCAGCAAGATGCGGAGGAGCAGGAGATCCATGTGGAAACACTTGAACCGATTATAGCTGATAAGAATTCAACAAGCGAAGCCGAGTCGGCACCTGATGATGATTTTCTTACTGTTGCGCAAAGTGTGGGAAGTAATTCCAGTGATTCATTTACAATTGATTCCTTCAGTACTGAGAGCTACGAGGATTTTTTCAGAGTGGTTTTTATGGTCACTTCTTCTGGAAGTGCGAAGTTTCCACTAACTGAAGCGACTCTTGAAAACCAGAAAATTTCCATTAATTTTAATAATATTTCAGAAGATAGAAGTGGTCTTAAAGTCGGTGTTGAGCAGAGAGTTCTAAATTCAATTGTAACTATGATTATGCATAATACAGCGTCCGGGGAGGATACTGAGAATTATACTATTGAGCTGTCTGATGAAACGGGTTATTTTATGCATCTTCTTGAAGAGCCAAACAGGATTGTTATTGATATAAAGGAGGTTGAGGAAGAGCAGCCTTTTGAAGAGACAGAAGAGGCAGAAGAGATCGAAGGAGGGACAGGAGTATCTGAAGATACTGGAACAGGTAAGCCCACTGTGAAGACTCTAACCAATGAATTTTCCAGGAATCCTCAGTGGATTGTGACTGATGTTACAGGTAATGTTGTCAATACTGTGACTTTTAAATGGCAGAATTATGGTTCCTATACCAAGATTGCTTATGATCTTTCTGGTGGTATACCGAATGTGAGTGCACAACTTCAGAAGGATGGTGAGGTAAAGCTTGTTGTTGTTATGCAAAACAGGGTCAGTAGGAATGCTGAGAGCACTGTAGAGATAAACAACGGGAATGTTAAGACAATGGAGGCTGTTACGGCGGGTAATACAACCACACTAACTTTGAATTTGAACAAAGAGTCTGATTACAGAATTTATGCAACTGAATCTCCAATGCAATTCTTTATCGAGGTAAAGAATTAAGACGCAGGGGTAAAAAATTAGGCGGCCGGGATAAAGAATTTCCTTGGCTGTCTAAATTCGGAAATCAGTTGCATTCTTCAAGAATCTTGTATTTGCATTTTGCGAGTAGTATTCTTTTTATCGAATCCTCTGTCATGGTCGATAATTCCGAATCTTTCTGTAGTCTCTGGATCAGAGAGTTGATTATCTCGATTTGTCTATCGTTCGATTGTACATAAATAATCATGTTTGTTCCTGCTTTTAGGGCTTTATCGAATCGATTTGAATCGTTTGTTATACCTCCCATATTCATGTCATCGGATATGATCAATCCAGAAAATCCCATCTCATTTCGTAAGATATTTGTTTGAAAAGTTTTTGATAGGCTTGCAGGCTCACTGTCAATTTGTGGAAAAAGTAGATGTCCTGTCATGATAGCAGGAGCTCCTGATTCTACAATCTTTTTGAAGGGTACCAGTTCGTTTTGAGTCAGTTCTTCTTTTGAAATACCAATAATTGGAAGTATTTTATGTGAGTCTGTTGTTGTTCTTCCGTGACCCGGAAAGTGTTTTGTGCTTGTGAGTACATTATTTTCCTCATGACCGGCAAGGATTATTAAAGCACTGGAAGTAACTTCAGTTGCATTATTCCCGATAGCCCTATTTTTAATAAATGATTTTTGAATCAACGGAATATCTGCGATGGGGGCAAGGTTCATGTTGATTCCAAGGGAAATAAGTAATGAGCTTCGTATTCGGGAATTTTCTATTGTGTGAGGCTTCCCTGCAGTTGTATCCCAATATATTCTATTTACTGATCTCCCCTCTTGATCAACTGCGATAAATGGATTGATGTCAGAATTATCATATATTTCCTGTGTAAGTGCTTTTAATTGGGTTTCATTTTGAATGTTCTTGCCTAGAAGGGCTATTCCTCCGATATTGTATTTCTGTAGTAATTCTATTGTTTTTGCATCAAGTGTTGTCCCGGGAATTGAAAGCATAAATATTTGTCCGATTTTCCTGGTGTTATCCATTGAGTGGGCGAGTCTGTTTACGATTTCATCTTTTCTGTAGTGTGAATAAATTTCTACAAATGACTCATTAATTTGAAAAACATTTCTTTTAGGAACAGGGCTTAACTGATACTGGGAGGTGAATATAGAAAACAAGATGATATCAAATACAGAAATTACAAGAAATACCAGTTTATAGTTATTTTTGAGCAGATTGATCATCTTTCTTCTCTTCTGCGGTGGTCTTGCCGGTATGAGACTGTTGTTTTGTGTGAGATTTAGCAGATGCAGTTGAGACCTGATCTTCAGGAGACTGCTTAATGTCGGTCTTGGTCGGGAATGGTTTTTGCGAGGGGTTATGTGGTGACTCAGATGGTTTATCTGGTGTTTTCCCGGATGTCGGCAGTGATGATTCAAGTGATTGCTCAAGTAATGGCTTTAGTGATTCCCCGGATGTCGGTTCATCAATTATTCCGGCTTCCTCTTTGTTTGGTTTATCTAGATTACTTCTGATTTTCAGATCCACTTCCGGGTTTAATGTTGATCCGGGATCAGAATTGCTTATTCTTGTATCTACGCTTATTTCCATGGGATTTTTCTTTTTAATAAGCAAAAATGCTGTCACCAGACAGACAATTATGCCTAGTGCAATGGCAGAAAGAAGAACAGGTAGAGTTGTGAGTGTATCATAGATTTTATCTTTGGACAGAGTGGTATTGGTTTCTTTTGAGATTCCGGTTGTGTCGGCTTTAGAAGTTGTTTGATCCTGGTCTTTAACCTTGAAAGCAACGGATGCTGAGAGATTTCCATTAATCTCCCCGGGTAAAATCACTTTTGATTGAAAGGAGTGATCTCCTTCTCCTAACAGGTTTGTGTCAACTTCTACGAACCATTTTTTATCGTCTTTGACTTTTGTTGTGTATTTGATTTGTTCGGGTTTGACCACTATCTCAACCTCAGCAAGAGCTTCTGCTGTTCCGAAAATTCTAAATCTGGTACCCAAAGAAATTACCGGAATATTATCGAAAGTGTAGTATTGTCCATTTACTTCTACTCCTGTTTGTATTTCGTTCGCAGAGTTTTCTTCCTCTCTTGAATTATTTGCATCGTTTGATGTGGATGTAATTATTTCTTCTGTGTTTTCATTAATTGTGGTCTGCGTATTTTCCCCTTTTACCTCTTCCTGTTTTTCCTGCTCTTTATTAGAATTTTCCACTTCGCTGTCTGGAGACATTTTAATTGCTACAACTACTGCCAGCGCAAGAAGCAGAAGCATGATATTTAATACTATTAGTTTTTTGCTGATATTTTTTTTCTTCTGCATGATTTTATGGAGTAATCCTGTTCAATGTTCTTGGAAAAGGAATAGTCTCTCTTATATGCTTCAATCCGCATATCCACCTTATATATCTCTCAAGTCCAATTCCAAACCCGCTGTGAGGGACACTTCCATATTTCCTGAGATCAAGATACCACTCATATTCCTTCGGGTCGAGCTTTTCCTGTTTCATTCTTTCGATAAGTTTATCATAATCTGTTTCTCTTTCACTACCGCCTATCACTTCACCATAACCTCCTGGAGCAAGCATGTCATTGTTTAAAACTCTACTATCATCTTTCGGATCACGTTTCATATAGAAAGCTTTTACTTCCTTTGGGTATTTTTCTATGAAGATTGGTTTATCGAATTGCTCTGTGAGGATTGTCTCATCATCTGCTCCCAGATCGTCTCTTTCTTTTATGTCTGAGCCAAGTGAATGGAGTTTTTTTACTGCCTCCTCATGTGTTAGAACAGGAAAATCTCCTTCGAGGATTTTCTCAAGTGACGGCAAATCTCTTTCAAGAAGAACCAGCTCGTTTTTACATTTTAAGAGGACTCTTCTAATGATTGCTATTGTTAATTTTTCCTGAACTTTCATATTGTCCCGCCAGTCATGCCACGCCATTTCTGCGTCCATCATCCAGAATTCAGTCAAGTGTCTTCTTGTCTTGCTTTTTTCTGCCCGGAATGTTGGACCAAAGTCGAAAACCTTTCCGTGTGCAAAAATAGCCGCCTCTATGTAGAGCTGACCTGTCTGGGCGAGGTAAACATGAGGCCCTTCTTTCTCACCTTCTTTCCAGGCAGGAAGATAGGATACATCGAAAAGCGTACTTGTTCCTTCAGCGGCGTTTGGTGTAAATATTGGAGAATCAATTTTTATAAAGCCTTCGTCATTCAGATGAAGATAAATTGCATTGATTATTTCATTTCGAATTCTTTGAATTGCCCACTGTTTTTGTGACCTGAGCCAAAGGTGGCGGTTGTCAAAAAGAAATTCCGGACCATGCTCTTTTTTGCCAATTGGATACTCATCTGCGATTTGGATTATCTCCAGGTTATTTACTGCAAGTTCGAAACCGGATGGCGCTCTTTTGTCTTCTTTTGCTATTCCTGTAAGGATTACGGATGTTTCTATTGTGACTTTTTCGGCTTTTTTAAAAACCT
Source organism: Candidatus Dojkabacteria bacterium (assembly GCA_016931155.1). Taxonomy (GTDB): domain Bacteria; phylum Patescibacteriota; class Dojkabacteria; order B142; family JAFGFJ01; genus JAFGFJ01. The sequence continues at coordinate 18,802 of JAFGFJ010000002.1, read as the reverse complement.
TTGTGTCAACTGCGGATTTTTCAACGACTGCCTGGATAAATCCTGATCCGTCCCTTATTTGCAAAAAGTGAATGGAACCGGAAGAACGGAGGTTGTGAATCCATCCCTTGATGATTACTTCTTCGCCTTTGTGCTTAGAGATTTGAGAAATTGTTGTTTCCGCTGTTTCCATTGTTCCCATAGGTAAAGTTTAGCTTAAATAAGTGTATTTGAAAACTGCTGTCTCAGGTGTTTGAAAATGTGGCTTCTGTATTGAAACCAGGGGGACACTTTATTACAAGTGTTTCTAATGAAAATGCGGGTAGTGATGTATTAGGAATTGATGATTTTGAAACAACAAAAGTAGTATATGAAATGCCAATGCGATATGGCAGTGTGCGTACAAAGACGACGTTTATGTTGAGATCAGACGAGTGTACTGAGAGACTTGCCAATAAAAAGGGTTTTGAGCTGGTTGAAGTGCGATTTATGAAGCTTGGGGTAGAATATTTTAGGGGATGTCCAATAAAAGATTTACCTATTGGTATTCTTTCTTTAATTACGCCAACTTATAAATTTCAGGTTTGGAAATATAAAGGGGTTGCCTAAATTAAAGATGTTGTTGATAAAAATGTCGGTTATTTCATAACGTTATGGCGTATCTGATCGTTTTTGAGCTTTTTTGAAGCATGTGATTCTTGGAGAGATTTCTTCCTTCCCGGCTATAGGTTCGTCAATTAAATATTTTCCCTTTCTTCAAACTAAATTCATACAATAAGGTTAAATTTCACATAGTTATTTTACTTTATCTCTTAAACCAGTGAAAAATATTATTGAACTTGAGTCGGTTTCTAAGAAGTATCCGCACGTTAAAGCGCTTAATAGTATTACATATAGGCTTCCAGTTGGGGAAAGTCTTGCTGTTATTGGACCTTCAGGCTCAGGCAAATCAACTTTTCTTAATCTGCTTGGGGGTCTTGATAAACCTACAGGGGGTAAAATAATAGTTGCAGGCAAGGAGATTTCCAAACTTTCTGATAAAGAGCTTTCAGAATTCAGGAATAAAACGATTGGATTCATTTTCCAATTTTTCAACCTGCATGATTTTTTTACTGCGAAAGAAAATGTCGCTTTTCCTCTTCTAATTTCTGGAAGACCTCGACTGGAGTCTCTGAAAGAGGCTGAAAAGCTTCTTGTACGAATGGGTTTACAGGATCGGCTAAATTATAAGCCTAAATTCATGTCCGGTGGTGAGATGCAAAGGGTTGCAATAGCCAGGGCTTTGGCTAACAATCCAAGTCTTATTCTCGCTGACGAGCCTACTGGAAATCTTGATCGTGGAAATGCTGAGAAGGTTGTAGAAATCTTTGACATGATTGCAAAGAGTGGGGTAAGTGTTGTTACTATTACACATGATGAGTCTATCAGCAGGCAGTTTAAAAATACTTTAAGGCTTGATAAAGGTGCAATTAAGTAAATTGCATGATTATTTTTAATTATTAATTTCATTGACATGAACATTGTTAATTCATTTTATTTAAACATAAAAAAGCTTTTTTCCCACAAGAAAAAAGCAATGTTTTTGATTATTCCTGTTGCTTTGCTTGTAGGCCTTAGTATAGTTATTACAAGTGAAGCGAAAAATATTTTGAAAGCATCGGAGGAAAGTATATTTGGAACGCTGACTGATCAGGCATTGACTCTAGAACTTACGAAACAGCCAACCTTTCAAAGATCTGGAGAAGGTGGTGGTTCTCAAGTTAGATTTGGTCAAAGTAGTTCAACGGAAGAAAACTTTTCATCCAGTGATGTTGATAAAATTGAATCAATTGATGGAGTTATAAATGCAAGTATTCTTTCCACTCTTCCCATATCACGTATCAATACTACAAGTCTTTTTGAGAATATCTCTACAAGTGTGAATCAGCTTGTTGGGATTGATAAAGGTTTTGCTTCTCAATATACAGTTGATGACTTTTCTTATACAGAGGGACGGGCAATTCCTATTGTAATAAATGCAAATGATTTTATGCAGAGGTATGAGGATTGGCAAGGGAAGGAAAGTATTACTGTGAAGTTTGAGATGAGAAGACCAGGGGAAGGTGCTGCTGTGGGTAGTTCAGGTCAAAATGAGGATTCTCCAGTGAAGACGAAAGCTATTGATTATGAAAAAAAGGATTTGATTGGAAAAGAAATTATTTTGGAAATAGGAGGTTTAGATGAAATTCAAACATTTACAACAGAACCTGGTAATACAGGCATGATATTTACTAGATTGACTGAAGATGAAATCGCTCAAAATGAAGCTGACAGGATTGCAGCAATATCTCCTTATTGGGATTATGAAAAAATAAATACTCCGATGGCTTATACTTTTAAGGTTGTCGGTCTAATTGAAAATGCGATGGAGAGATCTTCTTACATACCTGAAGAGGCTGCGAGCGAGTTGATGAAAGGCTATATTCAAAATCAAATTGAGGCAAGAACTTCAAAGACTCTGGACACGGATCTATTAAATAACAACTTTACCGGTATGACGTATGATGGTTTAAGTTTGTCAAGTGGAAGTGGGTTTAATGTGCCTAAAATGGGGAGAATGGTTGGATTTGGATCTGGAAATGCGATGAATAGTTCTGACAGTAACTCTGAAAGCTATGCGATTCCAGGGCTTGTAATAGAGTTCGATGATGAAGGTAACGTGGTTGGGGAAATTAATGATGTGTCGGTTTATGATAATTCTGCAATTACGGGGACGACTATTTTTATCAGGGTAAAGGATATTTATTCCAGGACTGACGTGATTCATCAATTAAACGACTTGGGTTATGCCTACCAGGATTTAAGTGATCTTGATGTAATTGATGAATTGAAGTCTACATTGAGTACAGTTGTGTTACTGACTTCTATCGTTTTTATTGGACTGAGTATTGTTGTAACTATATTTACGATGGGAAAATTTGTTAGTGAAGCAAAAAGAGAAATAGGTATACACAGGGCACTTGGGATGACAAAGTCAAATATAAGAATATTATTTATTTCACAAGCTGTTTTGTATACTCTGGTGGGGTATGTTATAGGAGCAGCTGGAGGAATAGCAACAACAATTGGGCTTTCAGGAGCTATGAATATTGCTTTTAATAATTTCCTGTCAAAGACGCTTGAGGAGGCTTTCTCTGTGGTGAATCCTGTAGACAGTTCTATTTTTAATCATATCGATTGGCAGATGTTTGGATTGTATTCTATCCTATTATTTGTGATAGCAATTACTATAAGTCTAATACCTGCAAATCATGCAGCAAACACTAGTCCGGTAGAGGCAATAAGAGGTGAGTGAGTATAGTTTAGAGCAGCCCCGATTGAAAATCGGGGCTGCTCATGATAATTAGTATAACCGATTTTAAACCTATGGGCGAAGCTCGGAGTCTCAGTAGATGGCTATACCTTAATAAAAACTTTTAGAATTTAATGGTATAACATAGTCCACTCTTTTTACCATTATGAGCTTCTATCTTCCATCCGTGTGCTTCTATGATTTCTTTAACTATTGCCAGTCCCAGTCCAAGTCCTCCTGTCTTTCTATTCCGTGATTTTTCTACTCTGTAAAACCTTTCGAAAATATATGGCATATTATTTGCAGGAATACCTATCCCGTTATCTTCAAAAGTTATTGTATTCTCATTTGCTTTGATTGTAATTATATTTCCCCTGGAATACTTTAGTGAGTTCTCTAGAAGATTTATTATTACTCTTTCGAACAGTGACTTATCTGCTTTGAGAAAGTAGTCAGGATTAATTTCCAGAATTATCTTAATTCCTTTTAATTCTCTACTGTAAGGCTTTATTAATTCTCTTAAGAAAGGTTTAAGTAAAAAGCTTACAATTTTCAATTTCGCAGTTTTGCTTCTTAATCTTGAGTATTCTTGCATTCTCTCGACCAAATCATCAAGCCTGTTTACCTGATCTATTAATACTTGTAATCTTTTTTTGTCGGGTTTTAAAACCCCGTCTTTGATCCCCTCAAGCTGTCCGATAAGGCTTGTAACTGGAGTCTTGAGTTCATGAGTTGTGTCTGATATCAGGTCTTTTCGCAGTGTTTCAACTCGTTCCAGTTCCGTTGTCAAATGGTTAAACTCATCGATTACTTTGTCAAATTCATGAGTACCTGTTTTGCCAAGCTTAAACTTGTAGTCATTTTCCTGAAGTTTTTTAACTCCTTTCTCAAGCTGACCCAGTGGTTCTGTAATAATGCGAGCTGCAAGAAAACCAATTCCCACCGATGCTATTATTCCTATCAGGTTTATTAGAAGAAGAGATTTTTGGAAAGTTGCAGTGAAGGTCTCGATTGGACCCCTTGTTCTTTTTGTGTCGTCAGCATCTCTATCCGATGTTTCAAAAATGAATTGTCCCTGTCGGTTATCAAACTCATCGATAGGTCTTTCTACTCTTATTGCTCCCCTATTGATTACCTCAATAAAGGCTTTTCTGCTTCTTTCTATTACCATAAAGTTCAATAGTGCAAGAAGTGTTGTGCAAAATACGGCAATTATTAATGTTATTTTGAAGGCAGTTTTATTCATGGAATTTATATCCTTTCCCAATAACAGTTAAAATGTATTCAGGATTGGCAGGATCTGCCTCAATTGCTTTTCTTATGCTCTTTACATGTGCGTCAACAGTTCTATCAAGAATATCAGGAGGCAGTGACTTGTCATATGCATGGTTTAGTATCTCATCTCTCGTATATACCTTTCCGGGATGTGTGGCAAGAGTATAGAGAATATTAAACTGAGTTGTCGTTAAAGTGATTATTTTGTTGTTTTTTACGACGATCATTTTTTCTGGATCAATTACCAGACCATTTATTTTGATGGAGTATCTTTTTGCTTTTCTAAGGTGTGAGTTTACTCTTGCAACAAGGATGCCAGGAGAAAAAGGTTTTTTGATGTAGTCATCTGCGCCTATTTCAAGTCCGATTATTTCATCGATTTCCTCGACTCTTGCAGTGACCATTATTATTGGTACTGTTGAGATCTGCCTTATCTCTCTACACACTGCTATTCCTTCTTTCCCTGGCAGATTTAAATCAAGAATGATAAGATCAAATTTGCTCTTTCTAAATTTAATCATTGCTTCCTGACCGCTTTTTGCCTCGACGATTTTATAGCCTGTACGAGCAAGATATGCTTTCTCCACTTCCCGTATGGCGTCCTCGTCCTCGACAATCAGTATTTTCATGTCTAATTATACATAGTTGGTTGTGAAAATGGTGTGAAGCTGGGTGCATGGGACAGCTTCCGAACTTTTCCCTGGACTGATTGCATCAAATTTCCGGGGGAATTTATATGGCAGTTGGAGCAATTGCAAAATTATTTCCGAATTATACGTAATACCGGCACTCACTGTATTTTGTATAATTTGGTGAGTGGGACGCACCAAATTTGACTGGCATTGAAGTTAATGTTGCCCAATTACAGGGACCTTTCTAAAAATTTCACAAGACTGATAAGTTCTATTTCAACATTTTTGAAATTGATTTTTTCGTCAACACTATTTGTAATAACAACTCTTCTCGCAACTTTTTTACTAAAAATATCTTTTGAAAAAGACTTACTCAAACTATTTAGAATACTTTCTTGCAGATCCCTGTATTTTGACTCAATAAATATTACCTCATCGTTTTTCATTGTAACGACAAAGTCCACTTCGTTTGCGGTAGTATCAGATAGATAATAAATATTTTCGCTTCCGTATAGTTCATCTAGTTTTATGAAAACTGCATTTTCTACTAATGATCCTATGTCTGAAAAACCTACGAAACTATTCCTCATGCCTAGATCGTTAAAATAGTATTTCTTTGGTGCATATAATCGTTCATTTAGGCTATCTGAATATTGGTATACTGTTTCTATCAGTTTTACCTCTCTAAGATATTCAATATAATTTAGTGCAGTTTTATTATCTAGTCCAAGAACTTTTGCTATCTTGTTTGATGATCCTTTAAAACCAATTTGCTTAGCCAAAATTTCACAAATATCAAAAAGATATTTATTATTTTTAATACTATGTAATTTTGAGATATCTTTCTCAATCACATCTCTTAATAACTCATTGAGATAATTGGGTTGTTTTTCAAGAACATATTCAGGATATCCTCCGTAGTAGAGATAATCATCTAACTTATCACTATTTTTGTTGAATTTTTGGAATTCTATATAAGAAAGCGGGTATATAGTAATCGAAGTACTTCTTCCCGTTAAAAAAGCTTTGTTGTCTTCGATAAGCTTACTTGAAGATCCAGAACAGATTATTTTCGACCGATTATTAGGAAGATCATACAAAGACTTCAATATTTGTGCCCATTTTGGGAAATAGTGGACTTCATCTAAAAAGATATATTTATATTTTGATTCAGTTAAGTATGTAAAAAGATCTAATCCTTCTAAATTTGTATTATCTAAACTAAGGAATAAAATTGTTTTAGGACTAACCCCTTGGTTGATTAATTGGTGAATATATTGAAATAAAGTAACCGTTTTACCAACTCTACGTGAACCAAGGATAAAAAGGATTTGTTTCCTTGTATTAACGATATCAGAGATTTTTGTTAGATATCCAGTACGAAGAATGCCTAAGTCTACCTTTTTGCCTGTATGCCAAGGGTTAAGAAGTTCTATTGCTTTTTTTTGTTGTTCTGTTACTTCCATAGGAATCATATTAACATTATTCCTAACGTAATACAATACCTTAGGAATGGGCGTAGGAGCACTCCTAAGGTTATATAATAAGTAAATTTGGAATACAATTCCGAGTTTGCATAAACCATAGGTTCGAATTGTCTAAACCTTCGGAGGACTTATGATACAAAAGAAATAGACTCTATCGAGGAGAATAAAGGAAATTTTAGCGTTTAAGTACTGTATTTGTCTAGCATCTCATCGAGCAATTTTTCGGTCCTCTGTTTGTCCTCTGCTATCAATTCTCTTGAGATATCAAAATGCATGTTTTTATACCATTTTTCCCTACAAAGTTGCAGATAAGAACTAATTGATTCATGTAGTGTTGGACCTCGCTTTGCTGCCATCATTAAACCTCTCGCAACGCCGAGTTCGTTGAAGGCATCCATCTTATCCGCATCTGAAAGAATTTTTTCTTCATGAGTAATTTGTCCCTTCTCATGCCTCTCGACAGCTTTGCACGTGACCTTAATTTTACTCTTAGGGAATTCCTTGATGTTACTTAAAATATCTTCAAGCATGCGAGCACCAATTTTTTCATGGTTATCCTGATCACGTGCGATGTCATGAAATAAAGCAGATGTTAGTATAATTATTTCATCTCCTCCTAATTTTTCTAATAGTATTTGTGCATTTTTATAAACAGAAAATGCATGTGCAAAATCATGATACATTTTATCTTGACTCATTATATATCTCGATTCCTTTATAAGTTTATCTCGTAATGTTTTTTGTATCATTGAGCGTATTTTAGCTCATTTTTAGTAGGATTTCTATTTGTGAATTCAAAATACCAAAATTATTTTTATATAGAATAATTTTGAATGTGTCCACCGGGTAGCACTATTGGGGTTTTGGCTGGGTGCATGGGACAGCCTCCGAACTTTTTCTTGGACTGATTGTATCAAATTCCCGGAGGAATTTATTAGACAGTTGGAGCAATTGCTGAGATTATTTCCGGATTATTCTTAACATCAATAATCAATTGATTAAACTAATGTTATTTAAAGTAATATTCGTTTTCAATTTATTTCAATTTGAGGGTATAATTGTAAATAATGAAACTAATATCAACAAATCCAGCTAACAGTTACAAAAAAATTGGAGAGGTTAAGGTATCGACACCAGAAGAAATTGATGGAAAAGTTCTCCAGGCAAATAAGTCGAAAGAACTATGGAAAAAGTTTGGTGTAAAAGAACGCGTTAAGTTACTCACACCAATTCGAGATGAATTTAAGGAGCGCACGCAAGAAATTGCCGAGCTTATTAGTATTGAGACAGGGAAAGTCATTACCGAAAGCCTTTCCGAAGTTACAAGATATACGGATGAACTAACTTGGTTTTTGGAAAATGGAGAGATAGCTTTAAAAGATAAAACTACGCTAGATGATGAAACTTCCTTACACTGGATGACATACGAGCCATATGGCGTATGTGCAAGTATTGCTCCATGGAATTTCCCATTCGGAATGTCTATTTGGGGTATATTTCCTAACTTGATAGTAGGTAACACTGTAGTTTTCAAAATTTCAGAAGAGACCCCACTGGTTGGCGAGCTATTAGAAGAAATCATTAATAAACATAATTTACCGACTGGAGTATTTTCTGAAGTTTATGGTGGAGCAGATGTTGGGAAATATTTAACCAAATCTGATATTAATCTCATGTGGTTTACTGGTAGCACAAGGACAGGACAATCTCTATATAAAACTGCAGCTGACAAACTCATTAATGTCGTACTGGAAATGGGTGGATCAAACCCATGTATAGTTTTCGAAGATGCAAATATAGAACAGACGACACCGGTAATATTTACCGGTCGTTTCCGTAATTGCGGACAGGTTTGCACTTCCTTAAAAAGACTAATTGCTCATGAGGAAATAGCTACTCCCCTTATAAATGAATTACAAGAGCTTACTGAAAAACAAAAAATTGGTAATCCGCTTGATCCGAAAACTGACCTCGGAAGTCTTGTTGCAGAGCGGCAGTTAAGATCGCTAGATATACAACTTAAAGATGCGTTGGACAAAGGTGCAAAAATTATAGCTCAAAGTACACTATCAAAAGATTTAAAAGGTGCATTCTTCCCACCAACCTTGTTAACTGGCATTACTCCAGATATGAAAGTCTGGTATGAAGAGGTTTTCGGGCCGATTTTACCAATAGTAACCTTCAGAGCAGAGAAAGAGGCGATTAAACTTGCAAATGATACAGTTTACGGCCTTGGTGCTCGAATAATTTCGAAAGATCTCGCAAGAGCCAAACGGGTTGCTTCAAAGATTGATGCGGGGACAATTGCCATCAATTACGAATCGCGTTTTTTAGCTTGTGATCCATTCGGCGGATATAAAAATTCCGGCATCGGACGTGAAAGGGGGATTCATGGTCTTCAGGAATTGTGCCAAATAAAAGTTGTTCAAACAAGTAAATAGTAATCATAATTTTAGAAGTTGGTGTAAAAATCGGATCTGTAGATCAAAAATCGTTAAAGTCAGAAAATTTGTATGAAGAAAAGACAACGGTCGTCAATATGCATTGCGGAATAAGCAAATCAAAGCTGGATGGGTAAGATTCGAACTTACAACCTGACCGTTAACAGCGGTCTGCACTACCAGTTGTGCTACCATCCATCAATCGGGACTCTACCAATTGCGCTATCGACCAACTCACTAAACAAATGCTACTAATAATTTTAAAGAGCAAAAAAATCCCCGATATCTCGGGGTTTGTTATATTTAGAATTCAAAAAATAACAAATACCCCGCTATTGCGAGTTATTATTATTGTTATTATTTAAAATTCCTATTATCATTTCCATGTAGTAATTATACAATATAAACAGACTATTTCTCAAGCCGGATAATCAATTCCCCATCCTGTATTTCGCGAGTTGTAAATCTCGTAGAATTCTGTAAATATTCATTATCCTCAGCATCTTTTTCGATTGGAGAATTAAAAGGACTGGAAGCATCCGCTCCTTTATATGCATATACTTTTGAGAATTTATTCAAATAAGTAACATAACTGAATAGTCCCTTTTTATTCGTTATTTGAACAGCTCTAGTATTATTCTGATTATCAATAAGCCTTACAAAGGTATTCGGAATAGTATAATTTTGATTGTCAATTGTTACTCCAAAGTACTTGTTCTTTTTATAATTCCTATAAAAATAGTATACAGTTACAATAATGTAGATACCAACCACAATAAAGTTAATTACAATCGGATAAAGACCGCAGATAATCACAGCGAGAATAAAACCAAGTACAAAAATTGCATTATTTAAATGTCTAAGAGATTCTTTAATATTTGATTTGTTGAAAAATCCTGCAATCCTTGCAAGCATATCGGGGTGTTCCTTTTCCTTAAGCCCAATATCAAGACCTACGCCAGTTTTATTTTGTTTAATAGAAATTTTATGCTCTATTTTATTAAATTGTGAATGATCAATCTGGATAGAATATTCCCCAGCAGAAAGAGCGATTCCATATTGACCATCAATATTGCAAACCAGAGTGTCAATAAGTGTACTCCCCTGCATTACTTTTATAACAGCAAAAGAGATAGGAGCCTTAGTGCGTGCATTGAAAATAACGCCCCAAGGATGAATATCCTTTTTCCATAATACATAAGGCAGAGCCCTTAAAATCCCAGCTCTAAATGCCTGCATAAGGGCTGCCAAATTGGAAAGAACTAAAGGGATCAGTAAAACAAAAAGTGATAAAGCAGGCGCTGTGCTTCCAATTTTTCCAAAGAGAACATTCCTATCTGCTTCTCGTCTTGCTTCATCGTAGTCATTCTTCCCATCATTATCAGTATCATATTTTAAAGGGTCTGTAGGATCAAATTCGGCATATTTCTCACATATAGTCGTCCCATTCTCAAAAAAGCAGCCAAAAATTTCTTCGCCATCTAAAAGACCATCACCATCTGTATCGGGATCTTCGGGATCTGTTTCGAGTTCCGCTTCTCTCTCATCTGAAAGACCGTCATGATCAGAATCTTGATCTCCCTCTTCAAGAGATACGGAAGTATCAGATTCTGGTAGATCAACCTCCTCTTCGATATCTTCGGTAATCTCTTCAATAGCCTCATCGATATCTTCTATAAAATTTACAAAATCGATTATATAATTACCTGATGTTGCATCAACTATTTCCGAATCAGAACCTGTTATAATACTTATTGCACCATTATCCCCAGTGAGCCCGGTTAATACCCAGTATGTTGTCCCTGAAATAGTTTGGATGGAAACGCCCGAATCACCCTGTTCTTTGGTAGTAGCATTTGCACAGGAGGTAGTTACGTCAGCCATTGAATCTGCCCCTGGACATATAACTACAGCATTATCAGAATCTCCCTTAGGTACATATAAAGTGTAAGTACCAGTTACACCTTCTGATCCTGTCAGTCCGCTAATAAAAGACTTTTTATCAGAAATCGAGGTGTCTCCATTAACGATATTCCAGTCCAAATCGTTAGTAAAATTAGCCGTGGTTTGTCCAATTCTTAATGTTGTCCCTGCATCTTTAATATTTACTGTATTGGATCCGTATAAACCATAGGAAGAACCAATTTCAATATTATTATCGCCTGTATTTTCCGCATCTAATCCTGCCGTCAAGTTTTCAATTTGATACTCATTTGTAATTTTTTGCCCATAAATGCTGCCGGTAGGACAATCATTCCAAAATATCAGAGCAGTGCTGTCGTCTATGGGTACAATGGCACTGGATACTTGGTCTAGTTCAGCGTCAATAACAGTTATTTCGTTATCTCCCCAGAATTTAGTCCCGGTTAAGCTGATTGATTGAGCGATAATGTCGGTATTTACCCATATCCCGATATCATTCCGGTAATCACCCCATGAGCTGTAAAATACACCATTGTCACTAACTCCAAAGACCGGATCGTAGGCAGAAGTCTCCTCTCCTGAAGGAAGGGTATTCATTAATACTCCGGCGGCATTCCATGCCAGGGAGCCGGAAGATGTTATTCTCTGGCAGAAAAGGTCTGATAGGTAATATGCTCCCATATCAATTTCGGAAGTGAAACAAACATATACTCCATTCTGCGTGTCAGATATTGCATAAGTTGGTGCTTCATCCCTTGTAGATGTAGAAGTCGCATCTGTCTGCCATACTTCTGCACCACTTGAATCTATTTTTGCTACCTTAACTTGTCTATCTGTGCCTACGTCACCATCACTCCAAGCTAAAATAACACTATTTGAACCAGCATATACTAATGAAGAATTAGCCTGGGAATCAGAAGTGCTAGTATATTGTAACCCATTTGCTACCCACTGAGCTGCTCCGGAACTGTTTAATCTCTGAATATAAATATCATTATTTCCATTTCTTTGGTCTGTCCAGGAAATGACAGCTCCATTTTGACCGTCATTAGTAATTCTAAGATCTAACTGGGAATCTGAAGCGTTACATACGACTTGTGAGCCGGCACCCCATTGCATGGTTCCAGAAGTATTAAATTTTTGAGCATATATATCATACCCTGTAGTTCCAGAATTTCTATAATCAACCCAAGCGACAATTACATTATTATCTTCGGTTAATATCATTTTTCCAGCACCTTGATATGTCGCATCTGAGTAGACTTCAATACCACCCGAAGCCCAAAGCTCATTCCCATTTGAATCAACTCTTTGTATATAAATATCGCGATCAGCTCCAATATGCTCATACCAAAGAACATAAGCTCCACCAGAATCGTCACCTAACATTTCCAATATATGCTCGTCATTTGAAGATGATGCTAAGTGAGTACCATTTGCACCCCATAGCTTATTTGCATCTTCATCGACTTTTTGTATATAAATATCTAGGTCTCCACTGGAATCATCTGACCATGCAATTATTGCGTTATTTGACCCATCGTTAATTGCTTTGAGTTCTTCTATTGCACTTGCCAGGCTTTGTATTAAGGTGCCATCAGTGGCCCATTTCTTTTGAGTTATAGCATTTGAATCCAACCAAAGCTTGTGGGCTAGTAATGGGATAGATATGATTGCAGTCGCTATTAGGAATAGACAGATTTTCTTTTTCATGAACTCTTACGTGAATATTAAACAGTATTTCATGGTCATTTCAACATTAAATTGAAATCATGTCAAGCTGAAACATATAGACTTTTTATTAGAAATAGTTTTGAAGAATTCCCTCAAATCCCTCTTCGAGCTTCTGTCTTTCCTGCTTCGAAAATTTCTGCAGTACATAATCAATTCCTGAGATTTTTTTTTCTTGCTCATCGCCTCTGTTATTTATTCCGATACGGAGAAAGAAGAATTCACGGCCAGACTCCCCTGTTTGTTCTAAAATTGAATTTATTCCGTTGTGATCTTTGGGATACTTATCTTGCTGTATTTTATATTCCCCAAGTTCTATATCTAAATCGTCAAAAGCAATTAAAACTTTTTTCGGGTTGTAATTATGATATTTCAGAAAATCTCTGATAACAATCCCTGAATTATTCATGAATAGTAGAGGCTTTACTAAAACTAAATCAAGATTTGGGATCGTAACTGCGCTGTATTCCTTTTTATTCTCTTCTGTAACAGAATAGCTGTCCGCTAGATAGTCTTTCAGCTTATCAATAAAAAAGAAACCTGCATTGTGCCTAGTATTGGAATAATTTGTACCTGGATTGCCAAGACCGAAGATAATTTTGAAATTTGTCTGCATATTATTTCTTTTTTGATTTGGCCTTAGCAGCTTCTGCTAGGACATCAACATATTTCTTGTCTCTTTTGTAGCCTGTCATATTTCTAAAAGAAACATAACCGTCTTGTGTCGCAAAAATTGTGAAATCCCGCCCTATATCGGTATTTTTTCCTGGATGGAATTTTGTTCCTTTTTGTCGGACAATAATAGTTCCATTATGAACAAATTGACCTCCAAACCTTTTTACCCCGAGACGTTTACCTTCAACATTTACTGTTCTGCTTGCTGCCCCTTGTTGTTTTGTATGTGCCATATTTGTCTATATAAAATCTATCAGTATCCTTTTTATATGCTTAAAATTTTTATTCTGGTTTTAGGTTGTCGATGACCTACGTTCCTTCTAATTCTTGCTTTTGCCTTATATGTACGTTTTTGCACCTTCTCAGCTAATTCATGACCGAGAATTTCAGCCTTGATTTTTGCCTCTTTTATATATGGTGTACCAACTACAATTTTACCAGCTATACTGCTTAATAGAACTTGATCAAACTCAATCTTATCTTTTTCTTTACCTTTTATAATATTTACTACAATTTCATCGTCTTTACAGACAATCTCTTGAGTCGATCCAATTTTAACTATAGCAAAATCTTTTTTCATATAAATAAATTCACTAATAAATGTCTGAAATAGTAACATTCAACTAGGTAAATGTCAATGTAGATTATATCACAATTTGTGTTCCTCTGCTGAACTCCGCTTACTGCCAGGGATGAGAATTTGGTGTAAAAGATTCAGAAATATCCTTAAGCGAGATTCTTTTTCTGGCTGCCTGTATCAGTCCAAGAGCAGTCATGTTCACAATAACAGAACTCCCTCCATAACTGACTAATGGTAGAGGAACTCCAGTAACGGGAAGTTTCCCAAGATTCATACCTATATTAATAAAAATATTTAGCAGAAGAATCATGCAAAAACCAGTATATAGCAAAAATGCAAATTCATCTTTAGTCTGCATAGCAGCAGATTGAATTCGTACTAAAAGAGTAAGGTATATAAGAATCAAAATTGTCGAACCTATAAGACCAAATTGTTCAGCAAGCGAAGCAAAAATGAAGTCGGTATGTGCGTATGGGAGGACCTTCAGAGTACTTTGAGTCCCCTGCAAGTATCCACGCCCAAGAAGTCTGCCTGCTCCAATAGCAATTTTTGATTGACGGACTTGATAACCGCTATCTAAAGGATCTTCCTCAGGGTCATTAAAAAATGTTTCAATACGCTCTTTCTGATATCCGTTAAGCAGATTGCTTTCCCATATTGCAGTTATCGTCGGTTTAATTGTAAAAGCTAATAAAATTGAAAATATAATTAAATACCATTTTATTTTTGATTTTAAAGCTAAAGCAATAGCAGCTATTATGATTATAATTAAAGCAATCAAACTTATATCTAGGATATTTATTTCTGTATCTATTCCACTGAAAATTCCGCCGAATGAGACAATTTTCCATTGAAAAAGAGGTATTAAGAAAAATGGTATTAATAAATTTATTATTGCTAATTGTGAACTGCTTGTTGTAAATATTATTGCAGCCCAGATAAATAGAATAATTATACTATTCCCAAACGATGGCTGCATGAAAACCAAGATAAATATTGGGAGCAATAGCATGAATGATAATGCATATTTATAGAAATTTGGAAATTTTTCGTCAATTTTGTAATGCAGCTTAAAGATAAACTGTAAAATAGATACTTTTAGGCCTTTTTTTCTAATTTTTTTCTTTTTCCTGACACCTATGTCAATTATTTTTTCATATTCTTCTTTACTTGAGCTAAAAATCACTGCAGTAATTATTGTCAATGTGATTTTTGCGTATTCAGCAGGCTGGAAACCAAATCCCAGGATATTAATCCATCTATTTGTATTAGCAACTTCAGGAGTGAAAAATTTCACATAAATTAAAAAGAAAATCGTGATTATATATAATAGAAGCAGGACTCTAAAATTTTGCAGCCAGGAGATGTCAAAAGTTGATAAAATGAAATATATAAAATAGCCGGCGATAAAAAAGAGAATTTGCTTTTTAAAGGTTCCGGCTCCGCCTTCTAGAGTTACAGCATTTAAAGTTGTTGAATAAATCAGAACCAGGCTGAGGATTGTAAGCAGGATAACACAGATTGTGATAATATAGTCATGATTTTTAAGTATTTTTAGAGAAAACATTCAGTTTCTTATTTGTAAATAAATATTAATTAATTATACGTATATTGTGGCTAATTCGCCAGATAATATTCCCCAAAAATCAAAATTTGTAAAAGAAATTATTAAAAGACTAAAAAAGAAATATCCGAAAATTAAATCTGGTCTTAATTATAATAGTGCGCTTGAATTGCTTGTTGCTACTATTTTAGCTGCACAATGTACTGATAAACGTGTGAATACTGTTACCCCAAAGCTTTTTAGGAAATATAGATCGGCTACTGATTATGCAGCTGCTGATCTTAATGATTTAGAGGATTTAGTTCACTCGACTGGTTTTTTTAGAAATAAGGCTAAAAATTTGAAGAATTTAGGAAAAGAGCTTAGCAGCCGTTTTAATAAGAAGGTTCCGGATAGTCTTGATGACTTGATATCTCTTCCTGGAGTTGGACGTAAAACTGCAAATGTAGTTTTGAATGAGTGGTTTAAAAAAAGCTCAGGGATCCCGGTTGATACGCATGTTAAAAGAATTACTAAAATATGGGAGCTGACAAATGCTTCTTCTTCAGATGTTATTGAACAGGACTTAAAGGAAATTGTGCCTAAAAAAGAATGGAGAGGTTTTACTTTAAGAGTTATTGAACATGGACGTGATACTTGTAAAGCAAGGAAAAGGCTTTGTGATAACTGCGAATTAAAAGATATTTGCCCAGGAGTAAAATTATGAATAACAAATTTAAAGAAATTTCAATAGAAATTAACAAAATTGAAGAAGATGAATTCCATCGAACTTCTGCGGTGCTTGCTATTAATAAAGAAAAATGGATGACCTCGCATGATGTTGTTAACATTGTTAGGAAAAAGCTGCATACTAGAAAAGTGGGACATGCTGGGGCTTTGGATCCTTTTGCTACTGGAGTATTGATTATCCTGGTAGGGGGATATACAAAATTAAGTAATGACTTTTTAGAATCTGATAAAGAGTATAGATGCCGTATTTTACTTGGAATATCTTCAACTACTCAGGACATTGAGGGAAGTATATTGGAAATCAAAAATGCAGACTTTCTCAAGGAAAACATGAAGGAGACAGTCATGAATGACTTAGTTAATAAGGCTTTAAAAGAATTTGGAAATGGGTATGATCAACGTGTTCCTGTTTTCAGTTCTGTTAAAGTTGACGGGAAAAAATTTAGGGTTTTAGCCCGGAAATATGCTTCTCATAAAGTTGATAAAGATGGAATTGTTAAATTTTATAATTTAGAAGGGGATGAGAAGTTTAACCTAAAATTACCAAAACGCCATATTGAAATTAAGAAGCTTGAACTGCTTGAAATAAAGACTATAATTGCGGATGATCTTCCTGTGGATTTTTCCATAAAAATTCAAAATAAATTGAAAAAATCCGGGAATAAATTCGACAAGTTTGTCTCAATCGAATTAGTTATTGGCTGCAGTAAAGGAACTTATATCAGACAATTTGCTGAGGATCTTGGTGAAAAGTTGAAACTGCCTGCGATGCTTCTTGAACTTGAAAGAACAAAGTCAGGTAATATTTCAATTAGTGATTGTATGCAAGTTGAAGAAATTCCTGAAATTATACTCCCTTCTTTTTAAGCAGGCTAATAATGCTTGAAATACTGGTTAAAAATCCTCCAGCTTGAATACTTAGTATCATTTTGTTGCTTCTTTGCTTTGTCCGAATCCCCTGTTTAATTAACTCTCGATTCCCAGTAAAATTAGTTTTTTGGGGATGATTTAGAGAAATATCTATATCTAAAGGAATCGGAGTCATTAGGGAATTTTCTGTTAATAAACTTTTTGTAATAGTATTTGTACTGTCTGAACTTGTTTTAATTATTTGCTGAATTATATTGATATCTTGCAAACCCCTTGGGATAAGGCGCAAATTTGGTGCTCCCTCCGCATCTGTCCCGTATTGTGTAAGTATACCAGTGACGATTGCAATATCACCTTTTGTTTTCTCAATGGAATTAATTGAAGAAGGTAAATTGATTTTCAAGGTTCCCTTTGTATCAGAGATAGTAAATGTTTTTCCAGAATTACTAATTATTTGCCCCTTTACTTTGATTAATTGTCCTGTGTAAATTCCAACCTGTGATAAATTATCTAAATTTTTAATATTGACATCGCCTTGGCCTACATTTTGTAAACAGTTTTCAGAAGTAAGCGTGATTTGAGACTCACCATAATATGAACCATAATTTCCGCAGATTTTCAACTTTGCTCCAACTTCCAATCCAAATTCTTCAGGCTGAAATTCTTCAGGAAGTTTAACTAACAAACCGTTATTCTCATCTTGTATATAAAATCTCTGTGGATATATTTGATCGATTCCCGCAGCAACAATTCCTGTGATTATATAATCTGATTCAGGCTTTAATGATTTAAAATTTCTAATATCAATCTCATCAAGACCATAAAAGCAATCGCTTGGACTTATGTAAATATTTTCATTATTAGGTGTTGGTGCTTTTGTCTGAAGGATTATATCTTCATAAAAAATATTTGAGAGACCTATGGGAGTTTGGATATATTCAAATTCACTGACGATTTCCTGATTTGGATTTTTTAAAGTTATAATATCCCCACCATTATTTAAAGAAATACTAAGATTATTCTGGTCAATTATGAAAAAATCCCCTGCCTCTACATTAATGTTTTCTAACCTTTGTACAATTTCTGACTCATCCATTAAAGTCCAATTAGTTAGATCAATTTGACTATCAGAAAAGTTATAAATTTCAATCCACTCTATTTCATTTAAAGAATCATCAGGCGCTGGGAATACCTCATTTATTCTAATATCTTGAGGGAATTCTATATAATTTGGTTCTCCTGGAGTTGGCTGTAAAATATCTGTCCATTCGCCGACACCATCTTTCATTCTGGAAAAAGAAACATCTTCCTTTGAACTGGAATATGTATATTCATCAATTAGTATTGAATCTGAGTTGTACAAATAAATTCCCTCATCGCTTTGATTAATACTAAAATTTGGATAAATCAATAAGAAGCCCTTAGAGATGATTATTTCTTCGCTCAGATCGTGCTTGTTTTCAGATTTATCCTCTAAATACCAACCGTCTAAGGAAAAATCTTCATCTGTGCAATTATATAGTTCTATCCATTCATTCCCGGAATCTGATCCAGCTGGATTCGGTAGAATTTCATTTAGAGCTAT
>JAFGFJ010000010.1 GCA_016931155.1 Candidatus Dojkabacteria bacterium | reverse complement strand
CCTTTCGTTTGGTAAAGCACAACTTTACTGTAAATTTCGCTCGCAGAATATCTTTTCATTGAGTAATAAGAAGTTTACTTCATTCGAATAAGTCTTTGACTTGAAGTTTCGCTTTACGATAATCCCTTCTTCATTACAAGGTAATCCTCAGTGTAATTAATTTTTCCTGTGGTATAATCCTGTTGGTTTTTTGCAGTAAAAATTTGTTAAAGACTATGAAAAAGAAAGAACATAATTTCAGCTCTGGAAATAAGCACTGTTCAACAGGACGCCCTCGCATATCTGTGAAAAAAAAGATAGGTATAGCGGTTGCGGGGGTTGCTGCTATTACATCTCTTGCTGTTTATGGCTCGGAAAGAAATAACGAAACTTATTATCCAAAGGAAGCTGATGATTATTCAAAGGAAGGGTGGTCTTTTTACGAGGATTGGCTTGAACCCCAGTTTCCTGAGTTTCAAGTGAGCAATATTTCGATAGAAGGAAAACCTATATATGTATTTTTGAGACCTCCGACTAATGAAGTGACAGATGAAGAAATATCCTTTGTTATGAATGTCACAGATGTGGCGATAAAAAATATGTAGGTGCATCGGGCAGTAGAGATTAATGGGATAAATTTACAATTTGTGCGCCCTCAGGAGCATGGTATTGTTGTTTATGACAGAGAGGAAGAGATTCATCCGTTAATGCAGGAATTTGGAGAGTTTACCTTTAAGCCACAGGACGATATTGAGATCAATAGACCAATCAGTGTAATAAATTTAGCACATAGGCGCAGAAATATCGAATTTGGGCACATATATGAGAATACTTGGAAAATTATTCAGGCAGTGTGTCTAGGGTATTCGCGTATGGAGAAAAGAAATGACCCAGCATGTAATATTTACTCTGCTTCAGCTGCTGCCGGTTTACAGGGTGTCCCAATGGAGGCTGCTCGAGACTGGATTAACAGCTTGGGATTAACTACTATTGGGCGAGTGTCTGGTGTTGATGATTTACCTTATAGATTTCTTGACGGGGTTTATTGGCAATATAGGCAGTATGCTTCTCAAGATAATTGAAGGACAATAATTTTTCAGACGGTACTGAAGGTAAAATAATACTGTTTTTTCTATGTCCTGGGTTTAGAGTTTGCTTAAGATTATATAAATAGAATAATTATTGTCATGAGACCTATAGGATGATATAATCGATCTAATAAACTGCTCCATAAATTATAATAATATCCTGTCGTTGATGATGTTGAACTTAATTCGATATGTCTACGTAATAATTATAAGTATCCTTATTTTCCCTTTGCTGGCTGTTACGACAGTAAAAGCCCAGTATGATTCGGATGGGTTTCCTCTTGAACCTGGGGTGGGAATTGAAGAAATATTTGGCATAAATATTGATTCTGGAGAAACGGCAACATTTTTTCCTGGAAGATGTCAGATAATTGATAGTATAAAACTAAAGGCTAAGAAGGATATTTCGGGATCAATAGAAGTCACCAGTTACGGAACAAAGAATCCTACCAAGACTGACAAAGATCTTGGGAAAAAAGCGATTGAGTTTTGCGGGATACAATTCAAAGGATTTAGTAAAGATGATGTTGAAAGCAGCATTTTCCAGGTAAAAGCTAACAAAGACAAGTTGGATGAGTTGGATCTAAAAAATGCCGACGTTAGATTTTTTCAGTTCAATGTAGATGGGAACAAATGGAAACAGCTGGATACTCCCCAAAAATCTGAAACGAATCAGAATTATTATTATGAAGTAGATAGTGTAGATCAATACCGCTATTATTCAGCCGCTGAGAAAACATCTGCTTTTGGTTTTAATATCTGGATAATTGTAATTTGTGCATTTCTGCTCTTGTTACTTCTGATTCTTTTCTTAATTATTTCTTCTCTCGGAAGAAAGGAAAATGAGAAGGAGAAAAAAAATGAGAGAGAGAATCAAAGGCAGTCGTTAAGATAACACCAATAAATTATGGACCCAAAGCTTCCTAAACTGTCCATAATAATTCCGGCATACAAAGCAGAGGATTTCCTCGAAGAATCTCTAAAAAGAAAGATCAATGCGATTAATAGCATTGGTTGTGATTTTGAAATAATAGTGGTGCTGGATGGTTTCAGCCCAAAGGCATCTGAAATTGTCAAAAGTCTCAGTGAATCCAGGATTAAACTTATTCATTACAAGGAAAATCTTGGAAAGGGTTTTGCAGTTGCTTATGGTATGAGACAGGCCACTGGAGATCTTATAGGTTATATTGATGCCGGTATTGATCTTCACGAGAGCATCATTCCCAAAATGTACAGGACTCAACTTGAGACAGCAGCTGACATTGTCTATGGGAACAAAAAACATAAAAGGTCGGTAGTAAATTACCCAATTGGCAGGAGGATTTATAGCTATATTTATCACCAATTCGTTAAATTATTTCTGGATGTAAACGTAAAAGACTCTCAGACAGGTGCCAAACTTTATACAAAAAGTCTTGTAGATGAAGTAATTCCTCGTATTTTAGTCAAAAGGTTTGCTTTTGAAGTTGAAATTTTGTCAGTTGCAAATAGATTGGGATTCAACCATTTTGTGGAAGTGCCTGTTTTTTTGCAAGCTGATTTTGCAAGCACAGTAAAGTTTAAGGATGGAATTCAAGCTCTTTGGGATACTTTTGCGGTTTATTATAGACTTAAGCTCAGGAGGTTTTATGACAGAAAAGATGTAGAATGGAATGAGCTATTTTTTGATCTAAATGAGAATCTTATTCCTGAGCTGGTACGATAGAAAAAATCCTGCATCCGGTGGAGCGGAAAAACTAAGCTATGAAATTCTGAAAAGACTTTGTGATAGGGGACATGAAGTTACATGGTTTGCTCACAGATACAGAGGTTCTTCGAAAACTGAGGTTCAGAATGGGATTAGTGTTGTAAGAAGAGGAACCAGAGTGGGAACTGTTTTTGCCGCATTCTTATACTACTTGAAAAACTTCCGAGCATTTGATCTTGTGGTTGATAATTTCCATGCATTTTCATTTTTGACTTCTCTATATGTCAAAAAGAGCAGACGAATTGCAATGATTTATGAAGTTGCTGGAAAAGAAATCTGGTTCAAAATGATGTACTTCCCACTAAATCTTATTGGATTATTACTTGAGAAATTTCTACTCGGGAGTTTATACGCAGAAGATCGATTTATAACAATCTCAAACTCAACAAAAGTTAATTTGGTCAGAAACGGGATCGATGATAGAAATATACGTATTGTTCCGATGGGTATTTCTCAAAAACCACTTGAAAAGCTTCCTCAGAAGACGGAATTCCCCTCTCTTGTTTATTTTGGAGGAATCCGCAGAATGAAAAGGGTTGAAGATCAACTTGAGGCAGTGAATATCTTGAGAAAGGATTTTCCCCGTCTTAAATTCTACATTCTTGGCAGAAATCAAGGTTCATACTATGAGTTTTTAAAGAAAAAAGTCTGGGAGCTGCGACTCGATAATTTTGTAGAATTTGTGGGATTCTTGCCGGATCATGAGCGTGATGCTCTCATCTCCCGCTCTTGGCTGAATCTTGGCACCTCAGTGAAAGAAGGTTGGGGGCTTGTTGTAAATGAGTCGAATGCGCTTGGTACTCCCACTGTCGCATACAATGTTTACGGTTTCAGGGATTCAATAAAGCACTATAAAAATGGACTTCTCACGATCACACGAACTCCGGATTCCCTTGCAACGGCGGCCAAAAGATTGTTTCTGGATAAGGACTTGTATGAGAAATTGCAGCTCGGTGGATTGAAAGATAGTAAGAAATTTAGTTTTGATGATAGTGCTGATGAATTCGAAAAGATAGTTTATGAAAAATTGTACGAAAATGTTGCTGGTTCTCAAATAAGAGATAATTTTGGTATGGATGCAGTGGTTAATCTCTCACGTCAGGAACTTGTTTCTGTAATTATTCCTGTACTCAATTCCGAAAAATTTCTAGAAAGGTGTCTTGAATCAGTGAAGAAGCAGACATACAAAAATATTGAAATAATTGTGGTAGATGGTGGATCAAAGGATAACAGTGTGAAGATAGCCAAACAATTTGGAGCTAAGGTTCTCAAATGGGTAGACAGAGGAAGATCGGCACAGAAGAATAGAGGGGCAAAAGTAGCAAGTGGAAAGTATTTGTATTTTATTGACGATGATTTAGTGCTGAATGGAAATATTGTGAAATCAGCTGTAATGAGTATAAAAGAAAGAGGA
Source organism: Candidatus Dojkabacteria bacterium (assembly GCA_016931155.1). GTDB lineage: Bacteria > Patescibacteriota > Dojkabacteria > B142 > JAFGFJ01 > JAFGFJ01. The sequence goes on along the minus strand of JAFGFJ010000010.1, from coordinate 63,058 downwards.
TACGACATGATTGCAGTACATAATGTATCAGATTCAAGGATCAGTTATTGGGCAAAGATCAGAAAATTCGAGAGGGATTTTCTGGAATATGATACTCACAATATTTCTCCAAGATTCTTAACGAAAAAGGCTTTCGAAAAAGTAGAAGGATTTGATGAGGCTCTTATTGCAGCAGAGGATTATGATATCTACAATCGTTTGAGAGAGGCGGATTTCAGGCTAGGCTTTATAACGGAAAAGGAACTGCATCTTGGGGAACCAAGAACTATAAAGGATATTATTAACAAATACTATTTTTATGGAAAGACGATGGTCGGTGAGAAAAGAAGGAGTGGAGGCAAGTTGGCTGAGCTAACTTTTGCACAGAAGTCACCGATTAAGCCTGCGTATTTGAGAAAGTTTTATAGATTTATTTTGAGACCTGATTTGGCTCTAGGTGTTCTATTTTATAATAGTCTAAGATTTTCTGTTGCTGGCATCGGATATTTGATGGGAAAATTAAAAAAAAAGGAGGACAAAGATAGAGTATTTAGAACATGAGTATTGATTAAAACAAATTCTCAGGAAATAAAAAATCATTTCTGTCATTTATCGCTATTCAGAGAATCTGCTGTGTTTGGAAATATCGTATCGTAGAGATACTGATTAAATAACGAGATTGAAGTATTAAGCTATAAACAATACAGGATAATACGGACTTACTATTTATGGCTCCACGATAATTTTGTCCAATTTCTTTCCAAGTGCTTTCAGTCTATCTTCTTTCCATAGAGTCTTTTTTAATGCCTGGTAGTTGTTTTTCAGGAAAATAGAAAGTGTTGTGATAAAGACTGTGACAAATACTACTATTGAAATTACTACTGATACTACAAAAATCTTCTGGGGAAAATACTCCAGAGTGATCTCTACTCCTGTTCCAGCATTTTCAATTAACCATCCGTTCTTTATTTCATCTATTGCATAGTGATTGTTTTCTGGAACAGGTTTATCGAAAAGGAATTTGAAAAACTCAGGTATTTTACTGTTTTTTTCTGATGCAACATAAGCTTTCCAGCCAGGATTAAAAGCCTGGTTTAGCTCTAAAATAAATGAATCATTGAGACTATTGACTCTTACTTTGTACTTTGTAGCACTTATTTTTGTAAAAGAAGTTTGGACAAGACCTTTTGGACTTTGCTCAACTGCGAACTCTTTTAAATATCCAAGCCCAAAAGGTCTTTCGACTTTTTCAACTATAACATTATCAAAAAGATTTTTGCTTCCCTTATCTGAATAAAAATGGATAACCAGACCAGATGCGTCATTTTCAGGTATTACATGGACAGAATAATTCTGCCACTTTTGTGCTTTATTTAGTTCCACATAGGGGAGACATTCCCTTGAGGATCCAAGTTGAAGTAAACAGAATCTCGGTGCTTCACCTTCAAGATTTTTGTAATCAAAGCTTACTTTATATACTGCGTTTTTTGAGAAATTTTCAATTTTATTCCTGACACAAGCTGTTCCCGAATTTGACTCAAGCTTCAATGACCTTTCTCCTTCAGTTCGGTCTTGTGAAAAGGAAGCAAAGACATCCGGTTCTTTGTTGCTATCAGTTCCGCACACAGAAGCTCCTCCCCAAAGTCCATTTTCAAATGATCCATCCTGAATTGTCTCATTGCTGCTAAAAATATCTGTTCTGAGCTTTAACCTGTTCCCTCCAAAATCGTTTAATTTGACTATGGTCTTCTCTTTAAATAGATTGGCAAGATCCCCAGCTGTTACGCTTCCGGATCCGAGGTCAGTTATCTTTGAGAGTTTTATATTATCGTACGCAATAATGGTCTCTTCTTGATCGGATTTTGCGTAAAAGTGAAGAATAAGTTTCTTGATGTCTTCCTCTGTCTCGAAAACAGTTTGGTAGCTCTCCCATTTTCCCTTTTGAGCCTCGTTTACGGTTATATCTGGGATACAGTTGCTTGCGGTGTCGCTCTGTTGTAGAACGCACAAACTTGGAGAAGAACCAGAAAGCATAAAATAATCAAAACTTAATTTATAAACAGTTTTTTCTTTGGCGAGATCAAGGGGAAGTCTCAAGCACGAAACTGCGTTCTTTGCACTAAGTTCCAAATATTTTCCTTGGGAGCCTTCAGATTGTGTAACTTTGCTTGAAACATTCTGTGATTCACCTCCACAGTTTCCGGTTTTATCGCGAATATTGTCATCCTCAAAATCAAGCCCAAGTAGTACCTGCCCTTCGCTTTCTTCAAAAATTCCTATGTCAAGGATTTCTTCTCCAGGCAGGAACTGAATTGATCCCAGTTTCACAATTTGTCCATTGTTTATGTTTTCTGTTTTAAAAATTTGCCCATTTATAACTATTCCAATATTTTGTCCACTTGTGTTTACGTATAATTCTTTTGAGAATAGGTTTGAGGGAACAATTTTTCTTCCGTTTGCATACTCAATAATAATTTCCGGAGTAGAGAAATGAATAATCAGTTTTCCGGCATTTTTCTCAACACTGACATTGTAACTTGCACTACTTATAGAGACAGGATTTATAACAAGTTCCGGGGAGTTCATCCTGTTGAAGATTTCATAGGTAAAGCTGCCATCTTTCGGGTCTATACTTGCGAGATTTGCTGTGTCGAGGAATATGAGTTTATCTGGCTCTTCGGTTTCAGTTTCTGTTGGGTTGCTAATAATATCCGTCCTGATAAATGGCTTATTCCTGACTTCCTGGAGAATAGCTTTTATTATCTCCAGATTCGTGGTCTGTTCGTATTGGATTTCTATCGGGCTATCAATTGTTTTTACCTGTTCTGTCTCCGCAGGGTTTTCGTAAATAATCCATTCCCCAAATTTTTCTACCTGTTTAAAAGAAGTCTGTTCAAGCAGGTTTTCCATATCTTCTGGTGAGTTGTTATCTTTCCCTCCGTAATTGTAAAAAAAATCTTCTCTTAGAAGTATTTTATTTATTCCAAGCCTTATTGCAAGGTTGTCAAAGGTTTGTGGAGAGCTTTTGAGGGAATCGTAGAGTAGACTGACAGTTTCTTTTTCTTCCTGGTTTATTGTCAGGTTGAAATTGTTTGAGACAATAGATGTGTTTGAAAGCAGTGAAGGTAAAGGTTCAAGAGAGTAGTAGCCCCAATTGTAAATATCTGCAGGTTCTGCTTCATTGAGTTTTGGAAGAAGGAGAATCCTTGTTTCTGCGGGCTCATTTTTTGCCCACTCCCCATATTCCATTACGTATCCTGGAAGATCAACTTTTGTTGTCAGCGGGTCTCTCCATTTGAAAAAATTTCCGGCGAAGAAAGGATAGTTGTAGATAATAATGATTGCTGTAAGAATAATTGCTCCGCCAATCTCCCATGGAATTGAAACCTTTTTTGGATCTTTACTGGATGAGATAGTGAAATTCAGATCAACAAATTTTGCTCTGAAAAGATAACTTATCGTAAGAGGAACAAGTATTGAATAAGCAAACCAAAGAGCATAACCAAACTTATAAAAAGGAGTTCTGAAGACCGAAAAAAAGGGAACATTTTTAAGCATAAATTCGTAGATAAATCCAAATGGTGGATGAGTACCTGCCGTAAAAATAAGGGCAAACAGAGTAAGAATAAATAGCCAGACCAGATGTCTATTAAATTCTTTTTTTCTTGAATAGATGATAAACCCTGCCCCGGCAAATACTGGAGTGAGTATTCCAATTATTTTAAAAAATATACTTGTTAAAAATATGTTTGAGTAAGGATGTGAAGGGTTGTCGTACCAGTCAGGTACTCCTTGAAGTCTTGCCAGATTCCATAGGCTTGTGTGTTTGCTTATCTCATTTGCCCATGTGATAAGGTTATTGTCGCCTCCAAAAGTGGCAATAACATTTGAAAAATTGTTTACAGCGTAGTAAATCTGGGGGATTATCCAGTATGACTGCATAAGAAAAAATACAGAGCCAAATGCGAAGATGTACATAAGTAATTTTCCAAAACTTATCCTTTTTATTATTAAATAGCCTAGAAGTACTGCTGATATAACAAGGATAAGACCTCCGTATAGAGTAAATCCACTTCCTCCCCCGTTCAGGAAGAAAAGGATAAGATTGATTGCAAAAATTGACTCCAGTTTTGTAATTTTTCTGTCCAGTCCTTTTAGCAAAAATAGAACAGTCAGCGGAGTTGCAGCAATTATTGAAAATTTTGTTCTTTCAGCGATGAACCATCCTTGAAGAAGGAAGTGGTTGAGCATATAAAAAGTGCTTGCAAATATTCTGAATGCTGCATATTTTCTGTCTTTTCCTATAAGATAGCGGGAGAGAGCATACATTGAAAGACCGGGAAGTGTAAACCAGAAGATGAAAACAAGTTTCTGAACTGTAAAAATAGAAAACCCGAGTTTTGATAATCCGGCTTCAATCCCATGAATTGGCAAACTGCCAAATGCTAATGACTGGTCACTTCCCAAGTTGTATTTTTCAGTCCATGATTCAAATCTTCCACTAAACCATTCAATTGGAGCAAGAGGAAATCCGCTGTCATGACCAATTAAAATCTCATTTGAGGACTTAAACCAGAGAAGAGGGGTAAGACCAATGATCACAATAATCAATACTTCAAGAAGAAGGTAGTGATTTTTGTAATACTCAAAAAATGAGTTTCCTGCTTTTTTAAAAAAATCGAAAATCTTTGCCAAAAGTATACAGAAAAGGAAAAATATTATAGGTCGATTATACCACAGAAATGATTAACTTTTTACGTACGAAATTGTGAAATTTATTGCCCAACTAAGATCAAACCGCATCGCTAATTTTGAGAAAATGTAACTATCTTTTACACTCCTTACTTTTTTTTGTACTATACTTCTTTTTTTCAGAGTATGCACGAGGTGAACAAGATTCCACAAAAGTGCTCTTAGAATTCCGAAAAATGAAGAAAATTTAAGAGCAAATAAATGAGCGAATGCCAAAACAATTATTATTAAAAGATGAAGAGGTAGAATAAGAATGAGGTTGACGAAAGAAAGATTTTTAATAAGAGAGTTTAGCCGGTTTTTGAATGAATGGAACTGAATGAGACCCGATTTCTGCTTTTCCGTTGTCTTGCCAAGCTGGTGAAAAGTAATTCCCCTGGGCAGATAAACTACTTTAAACCCTGCAAGGATTGCTCTCCAGCAGAAATCTGTTTCTTCAAAGTATGCAAAGTAGTCTGGGTCAAAAATCGCCTTTTTGTAACTTGATTCAGACGTGATGGGATCGGCTCCTCTACCTTTGCTTTCAACTTTATATCCTGCTTTTTCGATAACCTTTCTTTTTATAAATATGCTTGCTCCTTTTACACTGAAAACTTCTTTTGGTTTTTTACTTTTGGTTATTTTTTCTTTGTGACCTTCATGAATAAGAAAGCCTGTACGTGTCAGAAAAGATCCTGTTGAATCAGTAAGTCCTGGATTTTTAGTAAGGAGAATAGTGTTTTGTACTACTCCAACTTTAGGGTTTTTCTTCATGTAGCTTATGGCTTTTTCTATCGTATCTTTCTTGATGTATGCATCGTTATTTAGGAGAAAAATATATTCACCGTTTGATTTTTCAAAGGCCTGATTATTTGGAGTTGCAAAACCAAGATTGGTTTTGTTTTGAAGAACTATTATCTGTTTGATGTATGAAGTATTTTTACTCCGAAGGGCGTCAAGAAATTTTCGTACTTTTTTAACCGAACTTCTATTCGACCCATTCTCAATCAGAATTATTTCAATATTCGGGTAGGTCTGTTCTGCAAGTGAATTCAAGCACTCTACTGTATAGTCGGGCTGATTGTAATTCACAACAAGGACTGATACCAAGGGGTATTTCTGATTTATTATTTTCCTCATAGAAAGCTATTTTATAAATATGCAGGATATTTATAACAAGAGGTCGGTTTTTGTCTGCCTATGTACAAGCCAAAGGAGTACTCAAACCGACCTCTTCTGTTTTAGTTTGGTAGCAATACGCTTAGCGGAACAGTTCTTTCCATTCCATTGCTTGGAGTGGTGTAGACAAAGAATATTCCCGCAGCTTCAGCACTATCGTAATATTCTACAACTATACTGTGATCTCCTGCTGTCAAGGCGATTGGGCCCGTCTCCGTTCTTGAAAGACTTTGATTCACGAGATGATCAATTCTTACGACTCCGTCAATTGTGACTCTTACTCCATCGTCAGAGTAAACTATAAAGTTGTAATTTCCTGTTTCCAATGCTTTAAGTGTCCCACTCCATCTTACTGAAAAATTGTCGGAATTTACTACAGGGTGAGGAGAGCCGGTTCCATAGTCAAAAAGTATTGGTCCCTCAACTCTTGTCAAAACAGGAACTCCTGAAAAAGAAGTGTTATTAAAAAATTCCACATTCAATCCAAAGTTGCTTCCTGTATAACCTATAGGGTATAGCTTATCAAGAGGAATGTATTCATTTACTCCACCTGTCTGGCTTGGAGAACTCCATCTCAATTCAACGGCCGCGTCAATATAATGATCAAAGTAATCCATCCTGATATTGTGCGTTCCAGCTGTCAGGTCAATATTCCCGCAGTACTCTGTCAGACCGTGAGTAGTCCATTGATCTATGACGTTTACATCATCAATCCAGAGGCGTGTTCCATCATCGCTGGTTGTGCAGAATCTGTAAGTATCGGAATAATCTGTAGTCAACATTCCGGTCCACTTAATAGAGAACTTGTCAATATTTACTCCAGGAGCAGGGCTTCCAAGGTCGAAATTAAAGTTGATTCCAAGGTCAGTTCTATTCAGGACAGCGCTTCCTGCAAGGTTTTCATTATTGAAATATTCTCCTGTCAGCCCATAATTTATAACTCCGGTATATGTCTGTCTCAAATTTTGCTGAGGGATAATCTGATCAGCTCCTCCTGTCTGGCAAGTAGAGTTCCAGAAAAGTTGGGCGATTGAGCCTCCTCCATGCTGATAGTAATCAATTCGAATGTTGTTCCAGGTTCCAGCAGTGAGATTTACATCAGCAGAATCAAGAGGAACGGGTTGTTCTCTGTCAAACCATTTGTCGATGATCAACTGATTGTTCAAAAAGACTCTCAAACCGTCATCGCTGTTTGTTTTTATTGTGATTGGCCCTGAGCAGTTTGACATTACCTGACCTTCCCACTTAACTGAAAAGTTATCACCTCCAAGTCCTCCTCCCGATCCTCCAAAAAGAGACCAAGAAAGCTGAGGCGAATTAACAACTGGATCTACCCTTGTGAATGTAGGGGATCCAAACAGGGTCTTGTTATTGTAGTAGTAAGCGTTGAGACCTGAATCTTGAGGGAAATCTTCCACAGTTACATTTATTGTGGCTGTGTTACTCGAACTGTATCCGCCCGTTGCACTTACTGAAGCGGAGTTAGTATAAGAATAATTTCCTGGAACGAAAACGTTATCAATTTCAACTTTAAATGACATCTGAATAGAATCACCGCTTGCAAAGGTTCCAAAATTTATTCCTCCTGCAAATAGATCGGTATCAGTATAGGTTCCTTCCGGGAAAACAGTAAGTGTTCCAGGAATGTATGTAAGTCCGCCAGGAAGGGTATCCTGTACTGTTACATTTGAAATTGGATCTGATGTTGTATTCCAGATTCCTATTCTAAATGCATGTTCTGTTCCTGCTATTCCATTTGCTGCATTTGCTTCCCAGGAGTTTGTCGAATAATCGGCTACATCTTTAAAGAAGCACAAAGTATCTGGAGCGCATTCATCAAATACAGCGTTTACCTTTTCAGGTTTTGTAACTGAAATAATAGTGAACCCGAATAAGCTAAAAGCTGTGAGTCCTGCTATCAACTTTGCTAGAAATTTATGTTTTTTTTGCATGTTTTTTAATATAAAAATTAACTAACGCTATTTATAATCTCCCAAAGAGACTGTTGAGAAATACTAATCCTTCCCTTCTTTTGTTTGTATCCTTCAAAAAACGGCCTGAAATTCTGGGGGATTTTGTCAATTTCTATTCTAAAGTAAGGTATATTTTTGTAGAAATAAAAGTCTTCTATTGCTATCGATAATGGAATAGGAATGTCTGTTGGTCTTTGAGTTGGTTCCGGCTGGCTTGTAGGAACAGGAATATCTGTTGGTCTTTGAGTTGGTTCCGGCTGTTGGGTTGCTGGTCTCTGAGTCGCTTTAGGCTCCTGTGTTGTACTTTCAGGGGGAGTTGGAGTTTTTGTTGGGTATCCTGCCCTTGAAGGTTTCTCTAATTTGAACGGCTCTATTCCAATGGTTTCTCCCAAAACCATTTGTGGATCATTTTTCCACTCACTTTTTATATCAAAACCATTATTCAGGAAAACTTGAAGGGCAACATAAAAATAGTCATAAGGATTGTCTTCAGCCTCATTTTTCAAATCCTCTGGCGGGACCTGATATTCCCATCCTCCTTGATTGTTTCGTTGGGGTTTAAAGAGACTGTTTAACAATTCAAAATCTTTTGTTTTCTTGTTATACCTTAATAATGCAAGAGTTGTACTGTATGTATTCAGATCTTTCCCATCAACTTCCCTAAAAGCGATAATTCCATTCAGGGCACGTGAATATACGTATGTGACTGTTCCTTCATTCGTTTTCGTATCTGTAATATTATCATTTTTGACAGCCTCAGGAAGGAAAGGAAGGATCTTTTCGGATAGACCTTCAGCTTCCTCTTCAGGCAAGTCAGTTATTATTCTTGTAAATGGTATGGCATGTTCCAGACAATCTCTATCAAGTTCAAATCCTTGTCTTTCATAAGACGGACGGCTATCCAGGGTAGCGGTAGGGTTGAATGTTGCTGTTGGCAGAGGAGTACGTGTTGCTGTTGGTGTTCTCGTTGGTTCAGGGACTACCAATCCTCTCAGACTCTCGGACTTTACTGATCCATCCGTCAGATCATACAGACTTAAGCTTGCACAGACGCAGCAACACCCCGTAGCCAGCATAGTACCAACAGAAGACAACAAGGCAGTCCTAAATATGTGCAATTCTTCTCTTCTGGTAGGCTTTTCAGAGGATGCTTTTTCTCCTTCTCTCTTTGTCTTATTTCTTTGGGCTGCGGACACATTAGTATCTCCAGAGATATTATCAGGACTCATTTCGTTTCATGTAAATTAAAATCCGAGCAGTGGAAAATTTTCCGGCAGTGTGATGATTATACTATATACTTACTTAATTTGCTATAAGTTTATATCCGGTTTCTCTTAATCTTTTGTTTTCGTTGGTAGTGCTTTGTATTGTGCTGTTGAGCGATCGATATCAGGGCTTACGAAAAAGTCCATCTCAAGCAGAAGCTTTTTTTGTTCTGGCAAAATAGTCTTTAAACTGGGACACTATCGTCTCTTGGGCGGATTCTGCAGATCTCGCAATAACCTGATCACAACTTTCTGCCAGCCAACCCAGTCTGTTGATTGACCTTACCATTCCTCCGGTATCTCCAGCTTCATAGAAAGCATTAAATTGTTCATTGACAATACTGACAGTATTTTGCTCTCCGGAAGACATATTAGTGTTTCTTGTATTAAAGACTAAGATTGCGGTTGATGCCTGCTCACTTAAAAGGTTCATACCCCATGGATCCTCCCTCCTACATAAAATAAATTTCCCGTCCATGATATTTTTAAGAGTGTTGAGGTTTTCGGTTTTCTTATCATCCGGAAGAAGAAATCCGTGAAGATTATCTTCTAATTCCAGTATTAATTCATAAGCATGATCAAAGTCTTTCAGCCGAAGAAACTTTTCGGTTTCAATGCCATCTCCCATTTCATCGCTTCTGGGTCTCAAATTACCACCCATATCAAATTTAATAAAAGATATTTTGTGGGGCGATTATACTATATGTCGAATTAATTTCCCATACCTGTTCATTACCTGTGTTAGATAAATGAAAATGTTCCGGTTCACTCTGCAGATAATTCCAGAACATAGGCATAATCATCCTCCAGAATTTTTTTGCTATAATTTCTATCTTCAAGAAATGAATAACTCCGGAAGTCGCTATTTTTATTTACTAATATGTAATCAATTCCTGATTTTTTAATAACATCAGTCCATACTTCAACCGAATCTGATTTTTTCAAACATGAATTTGTTGAGCTTATATACGCATCGCAGTTTGTTCCAGAAATCTCAACGAGCTTTTCATCTGAAAATACTTCTGCATTGAAATATTTTGGTGCGGGATTTGCGATCCTCCGATTGTTGAAAGGGAAAAAGTCATAAGACTTGAATGGAAGAACTAGGATTTTAGAATCAGTGCCTTTCGTGAGTCGATCTAGTTCTGTGTAAGATTGCGGGTAGTAAGCAGTTTTCAGCTGTCCGGCAGTTCCCCAGAAAAGTGTGCAGGTGAGGGAGAAAATCAGCACAAAGAAACCAAAAATTATTGCTTTTTCCAGAATTCTTCTTATCTTTTCCGATTCTCTTTTTTTGAATTGTTCAAGAGATTTGAGGTGCTCATTTCTTATCTGGCTCACCCAGATTTTCATTCCCGGGAAAAACAGAGTACAGAAACCGAAAATATAAAGGCTCAAAAATTTTTGTGGTTCTCTGAAGGGATTAAGTAAACCTAGCTTCAAATAGAAAAAATCAAAAACAGGCTTTGCAATTCCCATGGAGCCAAGAGAAAGAACAAGACCAATCAATGCTATCAGAAATGAGGTCAATATAATATCTCTGTTTTTCTTGAAGGGCTCCTTTTGGAGGGCAAAAATTCTTCGGATTTTTTCCGGAAGATAAGTAAAGAAAAGAAAAATAATTGGTAAGATCAAAATAAAAAATGGGAGAGGCCAAAACGGAATTATGAGTTTTGGCAGGTAAAACAGTGTTTTCTCCGCCCAGAATCCATACATTGTAAATAGATTTAGAAATGTTCCAAGACTGGAATCAGGAGAGGAAGCAAAAACTAACAAATCTTTCTCTCCGAAGGTGATTTTTGCTTTTCCTGAAATAAGAGTGGGTATTATCCACAGAGAGTGAATTAAAATCTGAGCTAGAGCCAGGATTAAAATTTTTTTAACTCCGCCCTTTGTTCTGCTGATAATTTTTATAAATGAATAGACTAGAAAAATCAGTAAAATAAATGCAAGATGATGAGGACTAAAAATGGTAATGATCAAAGAAAGGAGGGTGGAATACAAAATGTTTTCCCAAAAGTCTCTATTGAAAGTCTCTCCGGTATTTCTTGACTTATAAGATTTGACAAGATGGTAAATAAACAGAGGAAGAAGAGCGTAGCCGAAAAGAAGTGTCCATTGCCCGGCCATTAGTCTTGAATAAACGAAAGGATTCCACAGATAGAGTGTTGATGTGAGAAGTCTGAGGAATAAATCCTTTTTTTCTTTCTTAAAAATACTTAAAAACTTGAAAAATCCGGTCGGGATAAGATAAAACAAAACCAGCAAAAATATTTTTTGTAAAATATCTGCAGGGATAATTTTTGCCAGTAGAAATAGGGCAGTATCAAGTGGAACGAAAGAATACAGACCGCTTACTGGCGGTATTTGAAAAGTCATGTTTGGTGTAAAGATCATGTCCAGGGTGAGCACAAAACCTGGTTTCAGAAGTGGAGCAACAATCAGTAAAGAAAGCAGAATAAAATATATTCTTTCTTTGGGTTTGAAAATTTTCTCCGGCTTTTTAATAACTTCGAACCAATTATGCTGTTGAAAAACCTTTTTTATACTTGAAATCTTCATTACAGGATTTTATCAATGTCGTGCCCCGATGTCATTACCTGTTAAGACACTTATGTGCATTATGCTTCCATTCCACATTAAAACCCGACATTTCTTTTTAACGTGTTGGGGTTGCTCATTATCTACCGGTAATTACATACAAAAAATCAGATATTAATCCGGTCAATCTGGTCAGTGAAATTTGTTATCCTGTCTGCCTGTGATGGTTTAAAAAGAATACTTTTAAGGTCTTCAGCCAATTCCTTTAGATTTACTTTGCTTGAGTGTTTCAATAAAGCCGCTTTCAAATCCCCTAAAGTTTTGAAATTTAGCTTTTCTTGCAAGTATTTTGTGTCAGGCCTGACCCCCTTGCTGATCATGAAAGAAATATCAAAAAAATCACGTCCCTTTGCTCTTTTTCGTTTTAATAAAGCCGCAGTTTTCTGAGAAATCAAGGTTTCAATGGGTACCACCTTAATATTTTGATAAACATCAAATTTAAACCATTGCCTCTAGCGGTCTACTCATTTAATATGTCTTATAGATTTTCTTACTGTCCGAATGATCAAAGACTATCTGATAAATTTCTGGATCTGGTGGTACTACGTTAAAGGAAAAAGCATTATCAGTGGGATTTTCAGGCACTGGATGTATGTCCTTGGAATTTTGAATGTTGTACCTATGCTTGCAAACCTATTCGTACCTCTTTACCAGGACTACTCATTGACGGGCAGGTTTATAAGTTTTGTAATCAGATTAGTGTGGGGATTCAGCGGGTTTATTATTTTTCTTCTTGCGGGTATACCTTTGTGGGGAGTTTCTCTTGCGTATTTTGCCCTGCCAATAGTAATTATTTATCGGCTTATTATTTTTATTTAAATGTTGGAGGATTTTAAAGGAATAAAACTTAGCATTGACTGGGACTATATCCAAAAAAAAGGAGGGAAAAGACAGATCGAGCATAAGGCGCAGAGATACCTGGGGAAGTTTCTTCTTATCCTTTCTATTATTGTAATTCCTGTTGTTCTTTTTATGAAAATCTCTATTGGAGAGCTTCCTTCATTGTTATCTGAATCGGGGAGCACACTGGACTTAATTTTGACTATTACCTCAGGTCTTCTTATTTACTCGCTTTATCTCAACAGAAACCTTGAAGAGTTTAGTGACAAACTAAGGCACTTCAGGCTCAGTAGAGTCACAAGAGATTTGGAAAGAGGTGTAAACGATATCGAGATCACAAGTTATTTTGATTTCGATATTCTTGATATTTTCGATGTACTTATCGCAGAAAAACCAGTAAATTACCTGCAAAGACTCCTCGGTGAACTTACCGGCTACAGGGATGTAAATGCAGTAATTACTAGACTTGGGCTTACAACTCATGAACTTCTTTCTGCAAACCTTTCGGGGATCGACCTTCTTACTTCAGACTTCAAAGAGTTTTTTGCCAGGACGATGGTTGGTGCTTTTGAACTTGCCTACGAACACAACTTTGAATATGTAGACGAAAGGGCAGTATTTTTTTATCTTGCCAGGAACGAGTTGAAGCAGGTTTTGCTTGAAAAAGAAGCCAGACCTGAAGAGGTGGAGGGTCTACTGCTCTGGATAAAAAATGAGGAAAAGAAAAAACATTATTTGAGAATGTGGAAGAAAAAAGCTCCATTCAAACCGATAAGTGTTGTGAATAGAGCTTATACATCAGGTTTTGCAGGTACTCTCAATAAATTCAGTAGGGATTATACAGTTGATGTTATCAAAGGTGATTTCACTTTTTCTATTGCAAGGGAAAAAGAACTCCAGGAACTAATCGATCTTTTGTCCAAAGGTAAAAAAAGTGCAGTTTTGCTTATCGGAGATCCGGGTGTCGGAAAAACTACGCTTCTAAAGAGCCTTGGAGTAAGGATGGTTGTTGAGGATGTCCCGAAAAATCTCCGTGATATGAGACTTGTCAGTTTTGATATTGCCAAGGCTTCTGCAACTTCAAGAAACATAGAAAGCTTTAAAAAGAAACTGGGAAAGGTATTTGCAGATACGGCAAAAGCAAAAAACGTTATTCTGGTTTTTGAGGATGTTGTTCAGTTACTTTCGGGTAGATCCGAACTTGCTGAAGAGATTGTCTCGGTTATTGTTGATGCTCTTGATAGACACGAGATACGTCTGGTTATTACTGCTACAAATGAGACATATAAGAAAGAGGTGAACCCGAGGACAGGTTTGATGAAATTCCTTGATATTTTGACAATGGAAGAACCTACTAACATGGTAGCTCAGCAGATTTTGATTGATATGGTGCCTGCTCTTGAAGCTCACTATAAGATCAAAATTTCTTTTGATGCTGTAAAACAGGCTGTCGAGCTGTCGAGTAAAGTCTTGCATGACAAAGTACTTCCACAAAAGGCTTTGGACGTTCTGGAAGAAGCTTGTGCAAAGGCTTCGGGAAGTATTTCAAAAACGGTAAATGAGGAGCAAATAAATGAACTTATCTCGAAAAAAGTAGGTGTAAAAATCGGGGAAATTTCTAGAGAAGAAGGCAAAGTGCTGGCGAAATTTGAGGAATTACTGCATAAGAGAGTGATTGATCAGATGCCTGCAATTAAGGCTGTTGCTGATGCATTGAGAAGGTCAAGGGCAGGACTAGCTGGGGAGGGAAGGCCGATTGCTTCATTTCTGTTTTTTGGACCGACAGGTGTCGGAAAGACTGAAGTGGCTAAGGCTATTGCTGAAACTTATTACGGTGATGAAAAACTAATGATCAGGCTGGATATGAGCGAGTATCATGAAAAAGAAAACATGAAGCGTTTAATTGGATACCCTGAAGGTGATGGGTTTGAAGGTGGTTATTTGACTGAACCGGTAAGGAAGAAGTCTTATTCTCTAATTCTTCTGGATGAAATAGAGAAAGCTTATCCAAAGGTGCTTGATTTGTTTTTGCAAATTCTGGATGAAGGTCAAATCAAGGACGGGCTGGGAAGGAAGGTTGATTTTACAAATACAATAATTGTGGCCACATCAAATGCCAGCTCAAAAGATATAGCTGAAAAACTTGAGGCAGGAGAAAACTATGATGAAGTCTATGATGTAATTATGCCAAAGCTCAGAGAAACTTTCAAAGTGGAGTTGTTGAACAGGTTTGATAAAGTTGTGATGTTCAAGCCTTTGAGTAAGGAGGAAGTAGTGCAGGTTGCAGACCTGTTTATGAAAAAAGAGCAGGAGAAGCTGAAGGAGAAGGGGATAGCAATGGCTTATTCAGTAAGACTTTTGGAGGAGCTTGGTGAACTGGGATACAATCCGGTCTATGGGGGTCGTGAGCTTAGGAGGGTTGTTCAGGAGAGGGTTGTAAATTCACTTGCGAAAATGATAATCGAAGGCAAAATCAAGAGCGGGAGTAAGATAGAGCTCTCCAGTCTAAGAGATCTTCCGTGAGGCTTCACTAAAAATGAATTAAAAATACACGAAATTGGAAATACGAGATTCTTTATAAGCATTAGGAGAGCATTATATTCTGTCCTTTCTAACATAGTGCTGGTCAGTTATGTAAATGCTTAGTTTTTC
The DNA here is from genome assembly GCA_016931155.1 of Candidatus Dojkabacteria bacterium. Taxonomy (GTDB): domain Bacteria; phylum Patescibacteriota; class Dojkabacteria; order B142; family JAFGFJ01; genus JAFGFJ01. Next base: position 47,841 of record JAFGFJ010000010.1, on the reverse strand, counting down.
CTTTGATGTTATACTTCTCTTATAATTTCCTCGAAAATGTCCGACTTCAAACTCAACAAGGAACAGCAGAAAGCAGTAACTTTTGCAGATGAGCCTCTTATTATTATTGCTGGAGCAGGTACGGGGAAGACCAAAGTAATTACTGAAAGAATTGTTTGGCTGATCGATCAGGGCAAAGCAAAGCCCGATGAAATTCTTGCTCTGACATTTACCGAAAAAGCGGCAAATGAAATGCAGGAGAGGGTAGATATTGCCCTTCCTCTCGGCTATTCAGAGGTCTGGATTTCGACATTTCACGCCTTTTGTGATCGGATTTTGAAGCAGGATGGGATTCATGTCGGCCTGAATCCTGACTACAAATTGATGAATCAAAGTGAGTCTTACTATTTTGTACAGAGCCGTCTATTTGATTTTGACCTCAAGTATTTCCGTCCCCTGTCAAACCCAACCAAATTTGTTGGAGCTCTTCTTAAGCATTTTTCAAGGCTTCAGGATGAGGATATTTCTGCTGAAGATTATGAAGAGTATGCAAAAAAAGTTTCGAAGAATGCTGAAGGAAAAGAAAAGTATCCCAATGTTGAAGAATTGGCTTCAGCTTACAGGCAGTACGTTGATCTAAAGGTCAAGGAATCGGTTTTTGATTTTGGAGACCTTATTGCGAATACTCTAAAGCTTTTCCGGGATAGACCGAACATTTTGAAAGTGTGGCAGGAAAAATTTAAATATATTTTGGTCGATGAATTTCAGGACACGAATTACGCACAGTACGAGATTGTGAAAATGCTCTCTACTGAGGTTGGGGTTTCCTATACAGGTGATGGCAGGAATCCTCCGCCTCCAGCTTTAGCTCGGAAGAAGATGACAGTGAGTGGGAGGATTCCTGCCATCACGGTGGTAGCAGATGACGACCAGTCTATCTACAGATTTCGTGGAGCTGCAGTATCTAACGTCCTTCAATTCAGAAAAGACTTTCCTCATTCTCAAAATATTGTTCTCACAGAAAATTACCGCTCGAACCAGCAGATTTTAGATAGTTCTTATCAGGTAATTCAAAATAACAATCCGGACAGACTTGAAGTAAAAGAAAATATTAATAAAAAATTGACTGCCTTTTCGGGTAAAGCTTTTGGTGAAATAGAAAAAGACCAGGAACAAACAGGTTCTGCCGTCAAATTCAACTATTTTCTCAAAGCAGCAGACGAAGCAGAATGGATTTCTGAAGAGATACTTCATCTTGTCAAAGGAAAGAATTTCCGCACACAGTCACTTCATAGAGATAAATCAAGTCATAAAGATATGTCAGTATCTGCCGAAAATCAGGAGCTTCCGATTTTTGAGAGTTTTACTCAGAGTGGAGATAATTCGACGGGATTTGAGTATTCTGATATTGCTATTCTTGTCCGGGCAAATGATCATTCTGATGAGATAATCCAGGCCTTGCGTTATCACGGGATTCCTTTTCAGTTTGGTGGAGCAAAGAAGCTTTTTCTCCGTCCCGAGGTAAAGGACATGATAAATATTTTGAAGATACTTGCAGATTATTCCGATAATGTGCCGATGTTTGGTGTCCTTGATTTTGAGATTCTTGATCTGACAGGGGAAGAGTTGATTGAAATAAACAAAAATGCGAAAGAACAGGGGGAATCTCTTTTTAAAATTCTTCAAAATTTTACAAACGGCTCGCTCGATCTTGATATCAGAGAGGAAAGCAAAGAAAAAATAAAAAGCCTGGTGGGAAATATTGAAAAGACATGGGAAAAAGTCAAAGATGGGAAGACACCTGGAGAGGTTCTACTCGATTTTATTAAAGAATCAGGCTATCTGGAGTTTCTTACGGAAAATGGCAAGGGCAAACAAAGCAAAAAATTAAAAGAGAAAAAAGTTGTTGCCAAAAGTCTGGAAGCGGAGAATGAAGTAAAAGTCCAAAACATTGCAAAGTTTTTTGATTTTATAAAAGGGTTTGAGAATACAAATAAAGAGGAAGGAATGGCGGCTCTCAATAAATTTGTTCAGTATCTTGATCTCGTTACAGATCTCGGTGATTCTCCTTATTCAGATATCGACTTGCCGGATATGGACGCTGTTCATATCATTACCGTTCACTCGGCTAAAGGGCTTGAATTCCCTGTAGTGTTTTTACCCAATGTAGCTCAGGGAAGATTTCCTTCCACGAACCGTTCTGATCAGATTCCTATTCCTGAAGAGCTAATTAAGGAAATACTTCCGGAAGGAGACGAGCATCTCCAGGAGGAAAGAAGATTATTTTATGTTGGTATGACCCGTGCTCAAGATAAGCTTTACATTACTGCCGCTCAGCATTATGGGGCGGGAAAAAGAAAGCAGAAAATTTCTCCTTTTGCAGTTGAGGCTTTTGGGGAAAAAGAGGTTTTGGAGAAACTTGCCTCACCAAAATCATATGAAAGCAGTATTTTTTCAGAAAAAGAGAAAGCAGAACATGAAGCGGAAAAGTATGAAGGAGGGCTCAGTAAAAACAGGCCTGCAAACCTTTCCTACTCACAGATTGAAAGTTATGAGAAATGTCCGAAGCAATATAAGTATAAATTTATCTTGAAAGTGCCAGTATCTCCTGCTCCTGCTTTAGTTTATGGAAGCGTCATTCACAATACTCTTAAAGCATTTTATGAGATTTTGAAAAAGAATCAGGGAGGATTCGACGGCTTTGAAGAAAAACCTGCACAGGGAAAACTAAAAGAAATTTTCGAGGAAAAATGGGAGGCGATGACTGCGAAGGCAGGGGGAGCATTTAGATCAAAAACCTATAGAGAAAAAATGCATGTGCGAGGACAGACTTCCCTTGAGGAATTTTATAAAAAGTTATATTCTGAAGATCAGAGGCCGTTTCTGCTCGAACAGCCGTTTAGGCTGAAAATCGGGGACTATACAGTAAGTGGTGTGATAGACAGGGTGGATCTGATGGGAGCGAAAGAGGGGAAGCAGGTAGTTGAGATAATCGATTACAAAACAGGGAAGGTAAGGGAACAGAAAGAAGTTGATAAAGATCTTCAGCTTGCAATCTATGCACTGGCGGCAAGAGAGGTTTTTAAACTTGAGCCTGAAATATTGAGTCTGATGTTTGTAGATGAGGGGTTGAAAGTTGAGACAGAAGGGGAGAGAATGAAAAAATTAGAAGAAAAAATTAAGGAAAAAGTTGCAGGTGTAGGGGACGGGGTTTCAAAAGGAAATTTTGGTGCAAAACCGGGCTTTGTTTGTAAATATTGTGATTTTAGGGATATTTGCGGGGATGCAGTTTAGAAATTAATATAGGATATTTACCTTAATGAGAAAAATATTTCTACAAGTACTGGCTGTTTTATCGCTGACTGTTGTTGCTCTGATACTCCCTGAAAGTGCTCAAGCAGCTGAGAATTGTAACTCTCCTGGCTACGGATCTTCGGCATGCTATTGTCCCTCGAACTATCCGGTCTACACTATGACACTTTCAGGAAATCGCTACTGTTGTTCATCTGGATATACACTGGATGTTCGACTGTCGGGAGTCTGGTGTATTTCTGGAGGTAATCAGGAAGAACCAGTCAATGCAGCTGTGTTGCCTGGTGGGGTTAGGGGTTTATGCCAAAAAGAAGGCAGCTATCTTGTCGAAATAGCACTAGAGAAAAATTATTGCATAAGTCCAGGTGAACAGGTAGGTGCAGGAGATGGAGCTTATGAAGGAAAATATTTTTTAGGATGTAAAAGTTCAACTCCGGCAAAATCTCTTACAAAGACTGGCGGGGAAATAGTGAACTTACTGGGATACTGCCGGAATGATGATGGTATTTTTGTCGAGAGTACTGATTATAATAACGGTGTGTGTACTTGTGGTAATGGCGATATTTTTCCGCAGGCAGATCTTGCCGGTCAGACATGTCAAGATAAGTGTGGAGTTGCCGGGGTAGTTTTTAACAATACCGAAATTGCTGTCAGTGCCTGTGACAAGGATCCTGCCTGTGTTAAATGCAGGGATAGCGGTTATACTTACACAGCTCTTGGCTGTATAGATACCTCAAGAAGTGGTCTTATCACATGGTTGATCCGCCTTTCCATAATTGTGGTTATGGTGGCGATTATATTCAGGTTTATTCAAGCGTCTTTTCTAATTCGCAGTGGAGATCCTGAAAAAATCAAAGAAGGAAAAGAAATAATAACTTCAGCTGTGATTGCCCTTGTTCTCATCCTTATCTCGGTGCCACTTCTTGATTTTATTGGAGTAAGAGTACTCGGAATCTTTCCAAAAGGATTTATTACATCTTCTGGCAATTGATTTGACTTTATTGTAAATTATTCGGGAGATGAGAAAAATAATTTTTTTTATAATTTCGTTTCTGGTTCTTTTCTCTGCTGGATTTACGTTGAGTTCGAGGGTTCATGCTGAACAAATTCCCAATCCGATAGGCGATTCTGACCTTATTGGGCTTATTTCAAGGCTAACCGGACTTGTAAGACCAATTGCGATCATAGCTCTGATAGGAGTCATCATATATGGAGGTTTTACGAGGCTTACTGCGGCAGGAGAACCCGAAAAAGAGAAAAAAAGTATGCAGATTTTGACGGCCGGAATTGTCGGATTTTTAATAATTGTTCTTGCGAGTGTGATAGTCAGCTTTATAGGAGACATACTGGGAGTACCTGATATCATAGATGTGACCACTCCTTAGGTTTCAGCTAAATTATGAAGAAGTATGCCGAAAAAATTTTAGTAATATGCATCTGCTTAATACTGGCTGGTTTTGTTTTTCATTTTCCCGCTAATGAAGTTTTTGCACAGGAGCTTGATTTTAACTGTGTTAGAGAAAAGTTACTTGCCGGGGAAGACGTGAGTGAGTGTTCAAAAGGGGCGGAAGGTACAGGGGAGGGCTTTGGAATAGAGACAAATTTCTTTGGTATTAAGTTTTCACCTGGACAGGAAGGTATTGCAAGGGTTGTAAGAAGCGGAATTACTGTTGCCTTTGGTCTTTTAGTTGTGCTTTCAGTTTTTTACGGAATTTACGGGATTTTTGTTCGTTCAACTGCAGGAGACAGTGAGGAAAATATGAAGAAGTCGGTAGCAATTTTTAAAAATGCAATGCTGGGACTAATAATTGCCATTATTGGTTTTATTGTGGTTCATATACTTTCACTGCTTCTAGGGCTTGGAAATGTCTGGGATATCACTTTTGAGACGGATTTTAAGGCGGCTCATTGGGATTCGAATACCAGCCTTTCGTGTGGAGTGGAGAAGAAAGAGGAGGGTCTTGCACTGTAGGATCAGAAGACCATGAATGTTGTTTATATCAGTATATTGATGGCAGGTGGGTAAAAGACAAGAGTTTGTGTAAGATATTTAAATAAGACTTAAGAAATGAAAATAATTACCCGAATAATAATCTTTATAAATGCAATAGTTCTTTTCTCTTTAATTTCGATGAATAGAGTCTCTGCACAGGTGGTCGTTCCCGGTGATGAAGCCGGTCTTTTCGACGATTTTAAGTTTGATATTTTTGTTCCAGCAAATTTTGCTGAAGGAGGTATTTATTCGCTGCTCGGATACCTTTCTTCCCTTGTGTTTTCAGTACTTCTTGTGGTCTGGATAGTAGTTATCATTATCGGGGTTTTTAAAATAATCTCAAGCCAGGGAGCCGAAGACAAGATAAAATCCGGCTACCAGGAAGTGAAGAATGTGTTTATTGGTTTGACTACTGGACTGATTTTTTTTGTAGTGCTTAGTTTGATAGGTGTGTTTTTTGGATTTGGAAATGTCTATCAATGGGCACAAAATCTTGAAATGTGCAGAGCAACTTCAACAATCCCTGGAGTAAAAAAGAACGAGCTGAAGTTTCAAGCTAAGAACAGGCTTGATGATGATGGGCAGACTTACAGCGATCTTGTTTGTCTCAAAGAACTTGGCTGGGTAGGTATTGAGTCTACCACACCCGCTGGATCGCAATGATTGTTCGAATTCTCCTGGATCGGCGTGAATATGTATCATAGTGCCCGCCGTGAGACTCTGGACTTCATCTGTCGGGTCGGTACTACTGTCAATCCCAAACCGGCACCGCTGGACTTGTTATTGAAAATTATATAAACTTCACTATTAGCTCTTAAAATAACAAATATGAAAAAGAAATATGCAGTAGCCGCCCTTGTTTCTGTTACTACATTTCTTGCTTTAATTTTTGGCTTGCCGACATCAGCAAGTGCGCAAACAAGCTTGATTCCCAACTTTATTAGAGATATTTTCGGAGAGGCATCAAATGATCCGGCAAATTATGTGACGGCCAGGGTCAGACTTGGAATAATTATTGCACTTGGAATTGTTATTCTGGTTGCAGTGGTCTTTTCGATTCTAGCCGCAATTAAGTACATTTCAAGCCAGGGAGAAGAAGGAAAAGTGACCGAAGCAAAGAAGTCGGTTACAGCTATTCTTACCGGGGTTGCGGTGTTGTTTATAGCAATTATTGGTATTGCTCTGGTTCTGGTATTCTTCAATGTAAGCACTCCAGTTACCGAAGTTTACAATTTTTGTATCACAGATCCGGATAAAGCATCATGTCAATCATGTACCAATGGAGTTGACGCTAATAGTACTGCCTGTATCAACGAATGCAGAAGGCTGGACGAGGATAAGCAGGTAAACACGGTAGTAACACAGTGCGGTAACTACACAAGAGTACAACCATGAGCCTGTTTGGAGTAGTATCATATAAGAGTATATTTACGGGACTGGTTTTGCTGGCTCTGTTCTTCTGTTGTCTGTTTTCTCCTGTTTCAGTTTATGCTGAGGGCGTTACCGAGAGACCCGTTGATGTTGGGGATTGTGGCGATTTTGATGATCTGACAGGTGAATGTGCCAAACCTCCTACCCTGGTGCTTGTTGAAATCTGGGTCATAAAAGGACTCTACATTGTATGGGCACTTGGAGGCTTCATATTTCTTGCAGGACTTGTTGCTATTGGTTTTCAGTGGATGACAAGCGGCGGTGACGAGCAAAAACTGAAAGAGCTTAAGCAACAGGCAACCTATTGGGCAATTTCTATCCCTGTTTTTTTCGGAGGTGTTCCTGCAATTAATACTGTTTTACGGGTTTTTCCGATAGACCAGGATGCTTTGTGTATGGAACAGCTGACTTTACCTGCATTCCAATTGGTTTTTCCAAATGCATGTACTTCTGGGGGGGGAGCAGGGGAATAACAGACATTCCTTCGGGTCTCACCAGAGTGTCTTTACAAAGGCTCGCGTATACACAAATCAGGTCGTCCAGCTATGTTTGTGACGCTTCAAGAGCCGGTACACTGGTAGTAATAACTGAACAGGAAAATTCCGGGTATTTGCAGGCTTGTGCCAGGTGCGTTGACTGCTCGTCATCTACCGAAAGCCGTATCACCTCTCAACCTTCCTGTCAGGCTCATGGCTACTTCTGGGACTATTACGTTTCCTGCAAGTAAGTCTCTACTCTTTTAGGATTCATGGGATTTTTACTTCGGAGTATGACCTCCTTTTGTTTCTGGTAGATATTTGGCAAGTATTCTACTGTAAGTTGACGCATCTTTAGGAATAAGTTAGATTCAGATTGAGCAATAACTTATTTCTGGAATATCTGGGATCAAAAAATTGACCAGATAGAAGCATGGCAATTATTGATATTTATGCCATCTAATTTATAAAGGTTATGATAAAAATTCTTCATACCAGTGATATTCATATTGGGGCAAAACTGTCCTATCTGAAAGACAAATCAAATGTTCAGAGAGACCAGATCAGGCAGACGTTTGAGAAAGTTGTAGATGTGGCAATTGAGAAAAAAGTTGACCTTGTTGCTATTTCCGGGGATCTTTTTGACAACCCTTTTCCTTCGAAAATTAGTATAAATTTTGTAAAATCACAGCTGGAAAAGCTTGCAAAAGCTCTTATCAAGGTAGCAATTATTGCGGGAAATCATGACAGGCTCGAACCCGGCTCGGTGTTTCTTTCAGATGAGTTCTGCGGTGACAGCTCCAATATTCATATTTTTACTCCCGAAAATGGCTCTATCTGGATTGTGGAAGATCTTGACCTTACAGTTTATGGTGTGTCTGCAGTGCTTCAGAAAAGCAGGAAATCTCCTCTTTCAGAAATTAAAATAAACGAAAAAGCGAAAACAAAAAACAGTGTTGCTTTGATTCACGGATCGGTAAATATGGCAGGAAGGGAAGCAGATAATTACCCCATTGATGTAAAACTTCTTGAATCTTTGCCTGTCGAATATGTGGCTCTTGGTGACTGGCACAGCAGGCTTGAAGTAGTAAAAGACAAGGTCTGGTACTCAGGCTCTCCTGAGCTTATCGACTCAGATCAGAAAGGTTCGGGAAATGTACTGCTTATTGAGATTGATTCTGGAACCAGGGTAATTCCTCTAAGAGTAGGCAAGAGAGAAGTAATTGTGCAGGAGGTGGATCTTGGCAAATACGAGAACCTTTCATCTCTTCAGAAGGATATTCTCTTGGATGCTCATGAAAATCTGATAAAACTTGTATCGATAAAGGGAAAAAAATCTCTTTCTTTTGATCTGGATAAAGAAGAACTGGAAGATACAATGAGAGGTAAATTTTTCTATCTAAAGATTGCAGACGAATCTCATCTGGAACTTACACAGGAAGAACTGGATAAATACCCTCAGGAGCTTTTGATCGGTCGATACATCAAGCTCCTAAGGGAAAATGAAGTAGAAGACAAGGAAATAATTGATGAAGCTATCCAGTATGGAGTGAAAAAACTATCAGGGACACAGAAAAATTAATGAAAATTACAAAACTTACAATTAAAAATTTCAGAAAGTTTAAGGATAAAACCTTTGAGTTCAGCGATGGAGTAAATGTAGTGCAGGGACTCAACGAGGCCGGCAAATCAACTCTTTCTGAAGCAATACTTACCCTTCTTTTTGCAGATCCGACTACAAAGTCAAAACAATTTTTTGACAGGTACGGCTCGTGGGATGAGAGCGGAAGCATATTCTTACAGGCGGAAGGAACTTCCCCGCTTGGCAAGTTTCAGCTCACTAAAGACTTCGGTCTGAAACTTGCCAAGCTTACAAACCTTGATACAAAAAAAGAAACTAACGATATAAAAGGTGTTGAAGCATCTATCGGTCAGCTTCTCGGGATCAAGTCTGTAAAGGTCTTTGAATCAAGTGCTTTTGTAAGCCAATCCGATCTTGCGAGGATAGAAAGTAGTGAGGATCTTGTTGCTTCAATTCAAAGTGCGGCCTCAGCAGGAGGAGTCGAGGAAGGAGTAGGGACAGTAATAAAAGAAATAGACAGGGAACTGGCTGAGCTCAAAAAAGGTCTCGACCGTCCGACAAATAGTCCCGGAAAATTGAAAGAGCTGGAAGTAAAAATTTCCGAGACTATGCAAAATCTTGAAGACAAAAAGCAGAAATGGGAGAAAGTAAAAAGTGCTGCAAACGAAGGAAAGAGCTCCAAAGGGGAACTTGAGTCTGTTACAGAGAAGATTTCACTGGTAGAAAAACAGATAGAATACAACAGGAAATTCAAGGAAGGAAGCCAAAAGATCAAAGAAATTGAACAGCAAATAGTACGCCTGGAGCGAAAAATGAGCGAAGTGTCTGAAATTAGTACACAAATTTCCAACATTCGGTCGCAGATTGAAAATTTTAAACCGCTGGATTCGATTGATCTTGAAAAAACTGCAAAAGAAGTAAACGAACTAACTGGCTCTATCAGAGCAAAAAAGGAGACAATAGCAAAACTTGAAAGGGAGGAAATTGTGGAAGCAGAGAAGCCGGATAACCCCGTATTTCCAAGGCTTTTAGTTCCTTTGTTTTTTCTTGTTGTAACAATTGTCCTATATATTCTACTTAGTAGATTAGACATTTTATTGACAGGTCTTGGTATCACTTTTGTAATTGGTGCCTACATGTTTTTCAATTCACAAAAAGGCTCTGCAGGTAAAGAAGGGAGGAAGGAAGTTGAGATGAGGGAAAAACAGCTCAAGGAAATAATTGAGCAAATTGGAAAAGAAAGTGCCTGTCTTGAAAAAAAATTTGAGGAAATTAAGGTCAGAGACTCTGACGAATTTTATACAAAAAAAGCAAAACTTAGAGGTTTTCTTGAGGAGAGGGCGAACCTGGAGTCTCTTCAGAAGGGAATGCTTGAAGGTAAGAGTCTGGAGCAAATCAAAGGGGAGCAGGCTGAACTTTTCGCAAAGAAGAAAGAAGTTGAGGTGAACGAGCTTACTGAAGACGTTAGAAATTCAAATCTTACTTCTGAAGAATATCTTAGAAAAAGACGTGAGCTTGATACACTAAAAATGGAGGAGAAAAGATTGAGTGAGCTTGAGACAGCTTCAAAGGTAAGGGTGCAGGATGCAGAGATCAGCATAGATGATGTAGTTGAAGAGGAGGAGCTATTGGAGAGGCTCAATGAAGAATACAGTTACTACAAAAAGAAGCGGAAAGTCTTGGAGCTTGTCAGGGAAACCATTGATCAGTCTATTGAAGGTACAGCAAAAGATGCGGGAAAAATTATAAAAGAATTTGTAAAAATGTATCTAGCGAGGCTTACGCAAGACAGATATTCGGATGTGAAAATAGAAAAAAATCTGAGTATTCAGGTTTTTTCAAAGGAGAAGGGCGACTGGATAGACCCTGTTTCCGTTCTTTCAAAAGGAACGGTTGACCAGATCTATTTTTTGACCAGACTTGCTATTCTGGATCTGGTAGCAAAGGACTCGAACCCACCGATTATTTTGGACGATCCTTTTGTGACATTTGATGAGACGAGAAAAGAAACAACAAAGGAAATTCTCAAGGAAATAGGGGAGAAACATCAAGTTATTCTTCTTACTCATCATGAGGAATATAATGACTGGGGCAACTCAGTTGTGATTTAATGATACGGTTTATGATTTGGCGATACAGTTTATGGTTTGATGTTTCGGTTTGTGATTTGATACTATGCTTTGCGTTCTGGTACGACGTTGTGGAATTCCCCGTGTAAGATTTTTTCTTTAAGACTGCACGATTGCTGTATCCTTCAGTTGAAGGACGGATACCAATATATTCAGCATAACCGATCTTAAACCTACTGGCAAAGCCCGTAGAGTCTCAGTATTAGAACCATTAATCAAAGTCACTTAACTGTAATTCGAAAGATTCCAGAGTTGTAGACCACCAGATTGTAAAGACATGTGATTGTAGTATTTTGTGACTATGTGGTTGTAAGATCGCATCAGCTCTTATTTCACTACAAAATTCTGTGGTATAATGGTCGAGTTATTTTGGCTTGCACTTTTAAGCTTCAAAAATGAAATTAAAGCATTTAACAATTTTCCCTCTTATATTGGCAACCTTTTTTTCTGCTTGTCTTTCTCCCGCATATGCAAAAACAACTGAAGAAATTCAGTTGGAACTTGAAAGAAAAAATGCCGAACTTAGTAAGCTACAGGAAAAACTTGGTAATATTCAGAAAGATCTCAATTATTACGCTTCCCAGAGAAATAGTACAAACTCAGCTTATGCGCAGATTGATGCGGAAATGAAGGAAATTGAAGCTCAAATTGAATATAACAATTTGAAACTGGAAGAGCTTGAACAAAATAAATACATAAAAGAACTTGAAAAGGAGGAAAGAGAGAAGAGGCAGGACGGTTTTGTACGTGATTCTTATCTCAGTTGGAAAATGACTCGTTTTACGGATGTAATTTTCAGCTCAGAAAAGGATTTTGTAAAAACTGCAACTTATCAAACCGCTATTACTCTTGATGAGAAAGATTGGATAAAGGGTCTTTCCGGGGAATTAGTGCAGATTGAAAACGATCTTGCTTCCAATACTGAGGAAAAGAAGAATCTTGAAATAAAAACGAAAGATTTGGAGAGCAGAAAGGTTGAACTTGCTCAACAACTCGAAAAACTAAATTCTACTATAGCCTCGACAAGCGGTGCAGTGGCAGGGATAAGGGGACAGATAGGAACGGTTCAGTCGGCAATAGGGCAACTCTCAGAGGAGCAGAAGGCAATAAAAGCACTTGAAGATATACAGACAGGCGGTTCAACTAATGGTGGTACTTTACCAATCGAGTCTGGTGAGATATATTTCACAGGTCGAGGAAGAGATCTTTATCAAGGTCATGGGGTCGGTATGTCGCAGTTTGGTGCGTATGGTGCTGCACAGAAAGGGTGGACAGCACAGCAGATAGTGACTTTTTATTATTCTCAAACAAAGATCGAGCAAAGGAGTGCAGTTGTAAGTGTTTCAGGGTACGGGAATATGGATATGGAAACATATGTTGCTGGTCTTGGTGAAGTGCCTGATAAGGCATGTGGAACACAGGAACAGGTTAATTCAAATCCTGCAAAATATGCAGTTGATAATCCTTCTACGATATGGGATTGCTGGCCTGCTGAAGCAATTAAGGCACAGGTGATAGCTGCCCGTTCTTATGCAATGAGTTATGGAGGGACAATTTGTACGACAGCTTCCTGTCAGGTTTATAAGGGAGGAACAAACAAACAGTGGGCAGCGGATGAAACTTCAAAACAGGTTATTGTTTCAACAGGTGCTACTCATAACGGACAGGTGATACGAGCACTATATTCTTCGGATAACAATCAGGGCTATGGAACTGCGGATAATGACACAGTGTTTTCAAGTTTTAACGGGGTTGGAACACCTTATTCTTATCTTCGTCATGTAAATGACACAGGAACTGCTGCAAGCTATTCTTACACAAACTGGACCTGGAGAACAAACAGCTATACTTATGCTGAGATAAATCAGATGCTGGACTATAGTGCTGCAAATTACAATACAGGTGGTGCAAAAATCTTTTTACAAAGCACCAGGAATTCTGTTGGTTCAGTCACGGGAATGACTTTTGTAAGAGATGGTTCGAACAGGGTGAAGCAGGTAAAATTCATTGGCACAAACGGCAGTGCGGTCATGTCAGGGTGGCTTTTCAAGGCTATCTGGAATAACTGGGTTGCAAACGTAAAACCTTCGGGGCAGACTGACTATATCTATTCGCTTACCTGGTTTATGCAACAGGGTTAGTAGAAAGATAAATAAACAATTTAGATTGGACAGGATTCACAATATTTCATTAAAAATTTCTTCCGCAAAACTCTCAAGGGGCAGGTCTTTTTTGTCCTTTTATAAAGTGTTAAAATTCAATATAACATTCACTTTCCATGGCGCAACCAATAAGACGAATTGATTCAGCTGCCGGTATTCTTCCGGATCATGAAGGAGGTCCCTTTTCAAGCTACGAGATAAATCCGAAGGGGATAAGATTTGGAACACAAAATCCATATGAAAAAGTATTTGTTCTCATTAGACCCCACATACTTACAAATATTGGCTGGATGATCACAGCAGGTGCAGTCTTTATAGTTCCCTTTGTAGTTGCCTACTTGATCGATACTTTCGGGATACCGTTGGGTGATTTTGTATCTCTCGAGAGACAGCTTATTGTAATAGTAATTTATTATTCGTTTTTGCTTACATATGTTCTTTTCAATTTTTTAGACTGGTATTTTGATATTTATCTGGTAACAAATCAGAGGCTTATTGACTATGAGTTTAGTCCGATATCTTCTTACCATGTTATTGAGTTGGCTCTTGAAGATATTCAAGATATTAGGGATTCAACAGTCGGTCTTCTCCCCAGCCTTTTTCACTACGGAACAGTGATTATCAGTTCTGCTGCTGAGAGGGGAAACTTTAAGTTTAGAGCGGTTCCTCAGCCATCCAGGTTTAGAGACGTAATTGGAGATCTGAGCTCTGCCGTTAAGACCAGAGGTCATGAAAAGTTTGTCAGAAGATAGTTTGACCGGGTCTCTCTTACAGAATTAAAACAATTTACTGTAATGAACGAATATAAGATTTTAGAAATAATAATTAAAACCGCTCTTGTTATTGCAACGTTGTTTCATTTGCTGGTTGGTCTTGTTGTTCTGCATCAGACAAGATCAATCAATAGGTTGGTTAAAACCAGACCATCAGGATGTGTTATTGGTTGTACGGTTTTTTCTATTCTTATTCTCCTGGTTGTTTTTCTGATGGTAGTGTTTTTCTTTTGAGCTAAAATGGGTTAGTATAATCTAGTCCTGATATCCTGGAATAGGTTGAAGGACTGCCTTTTGACGATGGACAAATTTACACTGGCACGAAAATATTTTATCGGTAAGAATAAACCTGGAGTATGGGCTAGTGTTTATTCGTATCGTCCTCAGGGTGAAAGTGTTTTTGAGAGGAGGGGGGAGATATTTGCGGTAATTACTCTCAGAGGACCAGAGGATTTCGATACTTCCACGGCGGGCAATCTTCTGCTTGACCATTTCCATGAAAATTATTTTGAGAATGAGAAAGATTCTGTGCTTATTTCGCTTGAGAAGGCTGTGATGGGAATGGAAAGAAGGCTAATGACTCTCATTGAAAACGAAGTGAGTGTTCATGAAGAAGGAGTTGAAGTTCATCTCAATACAATGGTCGTGTATGCCGGCTTTGTTTACTTTGTTTCAATGGGGCAGGCACGAGCCTACGTTTTCAGGGGTGGGAATCTTCTTGATATTACTTCATATCTCAAAGACCCAACAGGTGAGGGAATAATCAAGGTTGGAAGCTCCAGAATCGAAGCAGGCGACGTATATATGCTTGCTACTCCTGAGGCTGTTGAGGAATATAGTGAAGATGATTTTGTAGAATCTGTATCAAATTTCTCAGAACAAAATTTAAAAGGTAGAATGATAGAAAATGACTCAATGATTGCCCTTGTTATGGTTAAAGTAGAGGATAAGGAAACCGAAAAGGGGGCTACTTTAATGAAAGCACAAGGAGGAGAATCATTTGTTGCCAAATCAGAACAGGCAAATACTACTGCTCGGGAGTTAGAGTCAGAGCAAGTAAATGAAGAAACGAAAGAATTTGGGGATACCGAAAAGAGAGAGCGACTCGATTTTGAACCTAGGGACGAAAAAGAGGAAGAAACTTTGCCATACGATTACTCCAAATCCTCCAGATTCAGTGAACAGAAGACAGTTGCTGAAAAAATTAAAGAGAAAGGTAAACAGATTATTGACAAAGGCGTTGCTTATTTCAATAGAATAAAGGATCAGATAGCTGGCAATAAGCGAACTGTATCGGTCTCGGGAGTTTCCCCGGTTGATGCTCCTGGTTTTGAAACAAAGGTTTCCAGATCTGATCAATTCGGTCAGGAAGTGGTTGATAAAGAGCTTCCAACTTATTTGTATATTCTACAAAAGGCAGGAAGAAAAATATGGGAAGTAATTCTTGTCGTAAAAAAGACTGTTTTAGGTTGGCTGGGAGCCGATCAGGATAAAATCTTCCTGAGGGGTGCAGGAGTGAAAAAAAATTGGAAGGTGATAGCAATTCTAATTGTCGTAATAGGGTTTATTCTCTATTTTGGAATAAAGGCTCAAGTTGATGATGCAAAAACGAGAAAATTAACAGAAGAAGCACGGGTGCTTGTTGATAATGCGAAAGAGGTTGCGGAGACAGTCAGTCAGAATGTTCCAGTTGTGCTGAACAGTCCAACAAATAGTGAGAGAAAGGAGGAACTGCTTGCCGATCTTGAGAAGGCTTCTACAAAGCTGTCTGAAGCCAGGAAGTTGGGAGTTCTCGTTGAGGACATAGAAAATGCTGAAGACCTGGTGGAAATGCTAAAAAACAAATTAAACAGGGTGTTGGTCATGTCTCCATCTCTTCTTGTCGACTTTGCGGCACATTTCGAAGATGCAGATACTTACGATTTTGATCTATTAGATGGTTTTCTCTATGTTTCCGACTCAGGAAGAAGTGTCATTTACAAGGTGTCAACAGGAGGAGATGATCCGGTGGAATTTATCCCATCTGGGAGCAATTTATCAGGTCCGAGAGCAATTGCATTTGATCAGAAAAAGGAACTAATTGTACATGACAATAGTGAGGATAAGGCTCTAGCGACAATAAATATTGAAACAAAAGCGGTTACAAAGCATCTCGGTTTGTCGAGAGGAAAGCTTGGAAATGTTGTTCAGCTCGAGGCTTACAGAGTGGGAAGCGAAGATAGAATTTATGCAGTGAGGACTGATACGAAAGATCTTGTGTATATGAGAAGTGAGGGTTCTTCCGGGTATTCCCTTCCAATATTGAGAGCTCGTGAGGATGCTTTTGCAAATGCTTCTGATATTGCCGTTGATGGTCGTGTATATATTCTTTCAAAAGGAAGCGGACTTAGCAGGTATCTTGGTGAAAATAAGGATCCTGTAAGTATACAGGGGCTTCCATCAGGGGATAGTGTTAATGAATCTGTTGCAATGGATGTTGATGCAACAAAAATATTTTTTGCGGATCCAGTTAACAGAAGAGTTCTTGTGTTTACAAAGAGCAGAGGAGAAAATGCCGGCATTTTCGATCTTATTGCACAAGTAAAACCAGAGGGAGAAATATTTAAGAATATTAAAGAAGTTGTGGTTGATACTTCTAACAACAACCTCTATGTTCTTGATGGGACTAAAATTTGGAAGATAGATCTTTCCCTGATCAGGGATTTTGAATTGTAAGATCATAACCCGTAGATACTAGGAATAAACAATAATCGTGTTGAAACATTTCGTTAAAAAGGCACTGAAGTAATTTTTGTAGAATTAAAGAATCACATTATCTATGCCTGTTCTATGAAAACTTATGCTCAAAACAAAAAAGCCTATTTCAATTATTCCATCTCTGAAGAGATGGAAGCAGGTATTGTGCTTGAAGGGTGGGAAGTGAAATCAATAAAAAAAGCTTCGGCAAGTATTAAAGAAAGCTTTGTAAAGTACCAGAAGGGAGAGCTTTTTCTCGTCGGTATGCATGTTGCAAAGTGGAAGCAAACAGGCAAGGAGGTACAGATGGATGAAATAAGGGACAGAAAGCTTCTTTTAAGCAAAAAAGAGATAAATAAGCTTATTGGAGGGGAAAAAAGGGAGGGGTATTCTATTGTTCCGACCAAAGTATATGATAATGGAAGGGGAATAATTAAAATATCCATAGGACTTGGAAAGGGGAAAAAGAAATATGACAAACGTGCTAAACTGAAAGAGATGGATCAGAAAAAGCAGATTGACAGAGATTTGCGTGGAGATAAGTGAGGTTATAAGCAAATAACAAGCAGGACAAAGCCAGAGGACAGGTGAGGTAGGAGGGTTATTGAAGAGCTATGATATAATACCCGGATTATGGCGGACGATACACAACAAAACAACCAATTACAACAGATTCAAAATGGACAGGTGCAACCTCAAGATGATCAGGTACAGCAACAAGATAGTCAGGAGAATTCTCAGGCTGGACAAATAAATCCCCAAATTGAACAAGTGGGTGTTCAGGAGTCTGCAGATTTGTTTCCAAGTTTTTTGAATGATCAGGCTGGAGTGAAGGAAGATTTTGATCTCTCTAAAATGAGTGGACTTTCAGAAAATGGCACTGGCGGGAATAAGGAGGAGAATAAGAGCAAGTTTATTGGAGGAGGTAACTTTTCACCTGAGATTTCAAGCGGAGCTGTGTCAGTTGAAGCCCAACCAATAGCAGTTGAATATGGGACCGAAGTACAGACTTCAGTGGAGGCTCCAGAAATTAAAAAGGCAGAAAATAAAGAGAAAAAACAACAGCAGGATAAACCTGAGATTCCAGAAAAACCTGTATTTATTCAGAAATCGAAAGAACCCTCTACTGAATACGAAGCACCTGCGCTTTTTGGATATGTTGTTCCCCCGAAAGTTATGCAGGAATTTAAAGCAATTAGAAATTTGAAAGATAAAGGAGCTCCTGATTCTGCAAAAACCTGGCTATATGTCCTTCTGGACAGGCTTCTCAAGATGCATTCTCAGAAACCCTCTTGATTATTTATGGCTGGATTTTGGAGGATTGAGAAAGGGGTCTAGTACGCTGGTAGGTATAAAAAAATTGATATAGCTGAAATAGTATTTTCAAGGCTGGCTAGATTATTTCCAATCACTATAGTATCCTTTAATGTATAATTTTCCTATGGAAGACTTTGTAATTGCCCAAACAACAAATCCCGGCAAACCCGTGACAAATAGGACAACTACTATTGAACCGACAATAACTGTTCCAACAGGTTCGACAGTTTCAGAAGGTGGTTTCCCTTTGGTTCTATTTTTAATCCCTTTGTCTTTACTTCTGCTTTTGGTGGGTATAATTGCATTTAGAAGATTTGCGAAAAAAGTGAGAAGGGCTTCGCAGGAGAAACGTTCTTTAGATACTGCTATTTATGAACTTCGTATACCTAGAAGTAATGAAGTTGAACCTCAAGCTGCAGACCAGATGTTTTCAGCGTTTCTAGGCATAGGAGAAAAATTAGAAGGAATAAAAAAATGGTTTGGATCGCACATTTCTATTAGTCTCGAGATTGTGGCGTTTCCGGAAAGTATCAGGTTTTATGTTACTGTTCCAAAAAAGCTTGCTGGTCTTGTAGAAAAACAGGTAAATGGTGCATATAGTTCTGCTGAAGTAACGAAAGCAGATGAATACAATATTTTCTCTACTAAAAGTTCAGTTGCATATGCCTCGCTCAAGCTTGATAACGAGGATTATAAGCCATTGAAAACCTATGAGGATCTCAGTACTGACACGGTTGCGGCAATCACTACAGCTATGAGCAAGCTAAATAAAGGAGAAGCACTAGCGATCCAACTTGTTCTTACACCTGCCGGGGGAGAATGGAGGAAGACCGGAAAGGCTTTTGTATCGAGGGTCAGATCAAATAATGCTGATCCTGAAAAGAGTAAGATAAATGTCGACGAAGATGTTCTGTCTGGGATTGAAAAGAAGGCGGAGAAGGGAGGTTTTCATGTAGCAATACGTATAGTAAGCGTATCATCAACTAATGATTTTGCAAAAGTTAATCTTGATAATGTGATCAATTCTTTTGATCAATTTAGCAAAGAAGGCTCGAACTCTTTCAAGAAGAAGAAGTTAAAGAAAGATAATGCAAAAAGAGAATTTATTCATGACTTTATCTATAGAGTTCCAACAAAGGATATGGTTCTCAATACTGCTGAAGTTGCGACCATCTTTCACCTTCCAAATCAGAACGTAAAAACTCCCCACATTCACTGGCTTCTTTCAAAAAGAGCACCAGCAGGAGAGGAAGTACCTACCGAGTATTCACAGGGCGCGGTATGGCTTGGTGAGTCTGTATACAGAGAGAGCAGAAAACAGGTGTATCTAAATTTGGACGATCGAAGAAGACACATGTATGTTGTAGGAAAAACTGGAGCTGGAAAATCGTACTTTTTGCAAAGCATGATTTTGCAAGACATCAGGCAGGGTCATGGACTTGCTTTTCTTGATCCTCATGGTGATGCGGTTCAGTGGATTTTGGAAAGAATACCTCCAGAGAGGGCTGAGGATGTGATTTATTTCAATCCGGGGGATGAAGAACGACCAATAGGATTTAACATAATCGATTACTACAACGAACAGGACAAGCATATGGTCACAAATGCCTTTATAGGACTTATGTACAAAATGTTTGATCCGAACAGGCAGGGTATAGTCGGACCGCGTTTTGAACAGGCAGTAAGGAATGCAATTTTGACTGCGATGTCTGTGCAGGGAAGCACTCTTGTTGAAGTAATGAGAATTTTAACTGATCAAAAATATGTTGATGAATTCTGGCTTCCTAAAATTACTGATGATGTTGTTAGAAGATTCTGGACAGATCAAATCGCTCAGACGCAGGATTTCCATAAATCTGAAGTTCTGGGATACATTGTTTCAAAGTTTGACAGATTTGTAACAAATAAACTTATGAGAAACATTATAGGACAGAGCCATTCGAGTTTTGATGTAAGGAAGGTTATGGATGAAGGAAAAATTCTTCTTGTCAATCTCTCAAAAGGGATAATAGGGCAGGAAAACTCGGAATTCCTGGGGCTTCTACTTGTCCCCAAAATTCTCTCTGCGGCTATGAGCAGAGCAGAAATTCATGAGTCTCAAAGAAAAGATTTCTTTCTATATGTTGACGAGTTCCAGAACTTTTCCACCGATGATTTTGCTCAAATTCTTTCAGAAGCCAGAAAATACAAGTTGAATCTGATTGTAGCAAATCAGTATATTGCGCAGATCGATGACAGGGTGAGAGACGCAGTCTTTGGAAATGTAGGTACTATGGGAAGTTTCAAGGTAGGCGTAAATGATGCAAGTTATCTTGCCAACGAATTTGCTCCTGTCTTTGAGCAGGATGACCTTATAAATCTTGAAAACTATAACCTTTACATTAAAATGCTTGTTGGAGGTGAATATCCGGCTCCGTTCTCAATTCTTACCGATTTTAGAAAAACTGAAGTGCCTTTTGACTGGAAGAATGGAAAAATCGAAATATCAGACATGATAAAAGAATTATCGAGGCTTAGATATGGTAGAGACAGGGGACTGATTGAGGCTGAGATCTCAAAAAGAGCACAACTTGGAGAAGGTAAAACAGAAGACGAATCACAATTGTTTAGTCCTATGGGACAAAAAGGAGGTTTTGACGGTATGGGTCTTTTCGGTGCAGGACCAGGTAAAAAGTTCTAATTTCATCTTTTGTTCTGGTAAAATATTTTGGTCAGACAGATATGTACTCTTTAATTGACTATGTTAATAACCCTCAACTGGTAATAGAGTGAAGACCTGTTTTGTCCCAGGTCGCAGTATTATATTTTTTATTTTTTTAAAAATGAATGATATCCCCAAGAGTAAGACAAAGTACGGTAGTTTCATAGCAATCGGAATAGTAATGACAATTTTTGTTACTGTTTTCAGTTTAATAATGTCTTTAGTAGCTGCTTCAAGGAATAATCTTGTCTCAAGAGATCTATATTATGAAACATCAAATATTTATGGAGGACCAATAAACCAATCAGCTCCGATGCTTGAAATGGTCGATGAAAAGTCTGATCTCTATTTGATGAATAAACTCTCGCCTGTCAGGGTGAAAAAATATGTGGACAATACAAGTCTTGTCTCAACCGATGGAAATGTAACGATAAATGCTGATTTTGTAAAAAAGGGTCTTGCCTATCAGCCGACATATAAGGTGCAGTTCAGTGCCGAATATGTCCTGAGAAATTCCTTGGATGAGACAGGTTTTGTTGCCTTTGATTTCCCTTTTCCTTCCGGAACGGATTCAAATGAAATCAGTAATGCAAAATTGGTTGTTGATGGAAAAGAGGTTGAGAATTCAAAAACATTGCTTTCCGCTTCCGATTATTATTCAACTGAAGTTCCAGGACTTCATTGGGAGGGTGAGATTGGTGCTAATGCTTCAAAGACAGTGCAGGTGACCTATGACACTGTCGGGATTTCGACATTTGACTACACTGGGATTGAAAACAGCAAAGGTGCTCAGGATTTTAATTTCGAAATGACTATTTCTGGAACACGTGGATATGACGTGATCGGCGGACTTTCCGTTGATGAAAGGGAATTCGGGGAAGATTATGTAAAACTTTCCTGGAATAAAACAAATCTCTTTTCCAAACCGAATATCTCTGTAAGTGTCGCCGAAAGACTGAATCCTTCAACTCAAGTATCAAGAGTATACTTTACAATGGCACCTATTTATGTGGTGTTTATGATTGTTCTTGTATTTCTTGCTCTGAAATTCAACACGGGATTCAAGCCGTTTGATATGTTTCTGGTTTCTGTTCTGTATATTGTATTCTTTCCTTTCTTTCACTACCTATCAAGCTTTACAATTGATCCGACGATGGAAATTTTCAGCAGTTTTAAAACGGTTAGCTACTATTCTATGCCTTTGTATTTGGCCTTTGGATTGGCGTGGGCTATCGTTGGGATCTTGATAGTATATCTGATTGGGAGAGTGACAAGACTGAAATTTGCTCTTGGGGTTGGACTTCCAGCACTGGTACTTTTTATGGGATTCTTTCCGCTGGTAGTTACTATTCCTGAGTATTCGATTCTGTTGGTCTTGTTTGGAGTAATTGCTCTCCTCGCAATAGTGGTGCAAACCAGAAGTATGAAAAAAGCTTAGGAAAATGATTGAGATTAAAGGAGGCGGCGTAAGCCGCCTCCTTTTTGTTTCAATTAATGTTCTGGTCTTTAGTATAACTGATCTTAAAAACACGGGCGAAGCCAACTGAGCAAACTCATCCCAAAAAACTTTAGTATAACCGATCTTAAATTTACGGGCGAAATCCGTAGAGTCTCAGTAGTATTTTATAATAATGACACAAATTTTGTTCAGATTTTGATGGAAAGAGTTTTTGGTCAAATTAATTACATGAAGCAATTTTGTTCATCATCATGTCAGGAACCATATGGAAATGTCTAAGTGGCAGATAATGGTGGGCCAGGATGGACTTGAACCATCGACCCCCGCTTTATAAGAACGGTGCTCTAACCACCTGAGCTACTGGCCCGATAATACTTTTATCTTCAGCGATTATGCCTCAGATTTAAGAATGTCGGGCTCCGTCCGTCATCCTTCACACGAAGAATGTAGGCTGGCCACCAATACTCTAACGAGCTAGATTCTACCATTAAAGCCAGGAAATTGTCAGCAGTAGGGTCAAAATACGAAGACAGCGTATTGTATTTCTGTGTTATCTATAGGGGCTGAATCTTGTTTATCACACGGTCTTTTTTCTTTCTTAAAAGACAAAGATATTTTTCTGTACTTGATATTCTCTGGTGACCAACAATTTGCGCAAGCTTATGGGTTTTCATTCCTGCCTCAAGCTGAAAAACGATGAATGTATTTCGGATATCGTTTACTGTTGCATTTTCGACTCCGGCTTTTTTAAAGGCTTTGTTTATTGTTGCTCTGATATTTCTTACCAAAACGGGTCGTCCGTTCTTTGTATGAAACAAGAATTCACTTTCTGTAGGTCTGCTGTTTCTTACAAGAAGGAAATTTCCCAGAGCCTCTGATGCGAGTGGGTTTAGTTCTATTTCTCTTTCGGGATTGCTTTCAAAAGCCTTGATTGTGATGTGTTTAGGGGCTGAATTTATTGCTACATCTGCTACAGTCAATCTTGATAATTCTCCGATCCTGATTCCTGTTTGGAGCAGTAGTTCGACCATCGTATAGAGCCGTATGTGTTTTCTTGCTGTGTCCCGGAGAGCCTTGTATTCCATTTCAGTTAGAATTCGTGAAGGTTTGTTTTCGTAGGTTGGATGAGTAATTTCCTTGGCAATGTTTCTGCTGAGAACTCCTTCTCCAAGGAGAAATTTTGAGAATGTCTTGATACTGTTTATTTTTCTTGAAACGGTTTTTAGTGTGTAATTATTCTCTTTTTTCAGTTTTTCAACATAGCTTTTTAGTATCTCAGTTGTGATTTTTGCAGGATTATCTATTGCGGGATTTTTATAAATGTAGTCAAAAAGCTGTTTTAAATCCTTTTTATAGGCTACAACCGTAGAAGGAGAGCGTCCTTTCTCTTTAAGAAAATCAACAAAGCGGTTTAGTGATTGATCGAAAGTCATTGTGTTCCCAATAAAAGCTCGGTACTTGAGGCAAGTGTGAATAATCTACTATAATGTAGTGCACTGATTTTAACAGAGAGGTATTTGTGAGTCAATAACTATCGGTCATTTTTATACTTGTACTTTTGCTATGACTGCCAGGAAAATAAGTTATTATATTTCACTCATTGGAAGAAGAATTTCTTCTACTCTCCGTGATATTGGTATCAGCTGGCAGTACATTTCCCTTATTATTGTTTCGCTTCTTCTTGTGATTTATCTTTCGACAAGTATTTATGGAGTAATAAAAAGGGGCAAAGAGAATTATGGACTAATTGCAAAAGAAAGAGAGAAATTGAATGAGCTCGAGAGGGAAGGGCGGGAACTTTTAGATGAGGTAGCCTATTTGCAATCTGATGAATTTAAGGAAAACTTCGCACGAAATAACCTGAACTATGTAAGGGGAAATCAGGAGCTTTACTATGTGAAGCGTGAGCCACCTGTCCAGTATGAGTATCTGGAGAAAAATCTGGATCCGATTGTACTGGATAATTATAAGGAATGGTGGATGATACTGTTTTTAAAAAGCTAATGTTCTTAAAAGGCTCGATCATGAAGTTACTTTATCATCGAGATATCCTTTTTTGAAGGTCTCGAAAACTTTTTTCCCTCCTGTTTGTTCATCTGAAAATGTTACAAAAACCGATTTTACACCTGTTTTAGAGTCTATTTTTCCGACAATCTCATCTCCTCTTGTTCCTGCCATGAGTGCAACTATTTTTCCTCCTCTTTGGCTTATTAGAATGGGTTCATTCTTGTATTCTTTCCCAAGTCTTTTACCTCTTTCCAAATCACGTACAAACGGTCTGAAATTTCCTATTTCTCCATCGTCTTGTACCTGATAAACCTTATTCTTTCCAGCATCATCAATATCAAATCTTCGAACAGTTATGCTTTTAACATGTGTCTGTATGGCTGCATTATGAATAAGAGTTCGAACTGAAACGAACTCTTCAAATGAGTCAAATACTTCTTTATTTCCAAAATCGAAATTTAGTTTAATATCTCTTTTTTTTCCTCCGATGGAGAAGGAATTGCCTGATAGTCCATCGGGGTTAGCTCCAACCAGTGTTCCCATGAGTTCAGTTATTTTATAGCTATTTGAGTCTTTGTGTTTTGTAAAGCGTTCTACTAATCTTAGAAGATTGATGGAATTGGTTGAAGAGACGGTAATTTGATCCAAAATTTGCTGCTGAGATTGTTCATCTTCAACATCTTCAACAAGTTGGGCATAACCACTTGTTAGGGCAAGTAGGTTAAAATGCTCATGTATCAAAAGGTTTAATGGGGAAACTAGACGATTAAAATCATTTTGAGAAAGTCCCGTATAATTTCGCCAATCAAGCTCATAGATTGAGGAATTCTTAAGTTTTTCAATCCTGTTTGCTAAATTCTCGCTATTTGATAATTGGATGTCCTCTAACAACTGTTCTAATGTTTCTATATATTCACCGATCGTAAATACTGCTTCATTGTTAGAAACTCTTCGTGTCTCGGGAAAAGTATCATCTCGTATGTCTCTGATGAATTTCTTTCTTTCTTGTTCTTCCATTGAATTAAGTTTTTTTTCCCTTTCACTAAGTCCTGGAGGAACATTATTCCTTATGAGCACTGGATTGGCTGGGGCAGTAAGAATATAAAGCATTACTGCTTGGTCACTTATTCCAACTTTTGGTTTGTCTCCCAGGGTTTCTTCTTGAGCGTTTACTATTTTTGTCTCAGGAACAACATTAGCCATTTGATTCTTTTTATCTTGTAGATTCTAGCTCTTTTCTAAGGGTAAGCATAGCTAAAATAAGGAGCTTTTGCCTTTCTATTGGGTTAGTTGCAAGCTCCCTGTCTATTTCAAGAATTATGTCGCCCTCCCCGAATAGAATTTTAGCTTTAATAACATAATCTCTATAAATAGAAAGTGAGTAATTCTCTGCACTGATTCTATTGAGTTTAACAAGAAGATTTTCCTCATTAGGGAACCACTTCGCTTTTGACTCTACGGAAATTGTATCAGAAGGCATGAGCCCTCTTGTGATTAATTTATCTTGATGAATAAGTCTCCCAAATGCAAATTCCCAGAGTTCCCCGGAACCATTTTTAACTCTATTTTGCCAGATAGGATTATCAGTGGTGGGTAGGAGAAAACTGCAGATAAGATGAACGTTATTGATAGACTCTCTAGTTCCTGGACCTGGTTTCTCAGACAATTTTTCAATTCCTGGGTCTAAATCGCTCATTATGATAATATTGGGGGCGGTGAAGGATCTGATTCTTGTTCCCCATCTAAATTTTCTTGGACTGCTTCTTCAGATAATCCTGGGAAGTATTTGCCAAAATCAACTTCTGATGAAGAGCGATTTAGTATGTGTAGATAAGCATTTCTTACGCTATCTCTGAGTATGTCGACTCTTTGAAGCGTCAAAAATCTCTCAAGCCTATCTTGTGAGTGCATTAAGCTTTCCTCATGTGATTCGTGATACCCTCCTAAGAGGGAGATTATTCCAAGTAGTATTTCTTTCCTTGCCTTTTCTCCTATTTTCTTATCTGTGCTTAGTACCTCTGAGCCCTTTGGGGCTGATTTCATAGCCACTTCGTACAGCAGTTTTACATCTTCCTTTCGTTTGTAGTTTTGTAAGTTCTCCAAATCTGACTTTTCTGCAATAGACCTGAGTATTTCAACATCACTTTTTACAAAAAGAAGGGGATCCTGAACATTAGCGGCTGTTTTTAGATATTCTTCCTGAAGGATATCGAGGTTTGTATGCGGTCCACTCATCTGGCTTCAGTAAGTATTTAATTGCAGAGATTATACTTTATAAGCCTTAGATTAGCAATGCGTCCAGTTTGTCTGATTGCTTAAACTATTCTAAATGTAGTATCATCCAGTGTCACCGCGGGGTGGAGCAGTGGCAGCTCGTCAGGCTCATAACCTGAAGGTCGTACGTTCGAATCGTACCCCCGCAACCATTGTACTGAGAAACCATTATTATTCCCGGGAACTATTAGAAGATTCAGGAAAAACATCGAGCAGGTTTTGCCAGGCTTCATATAATGGTCTCATCTTTTCTTCGTACTCAGGAAATAGTCCCAGGTCGCGGACATCCCTTTCAAGCTTTTCCTTTGCCTTTTCTGTTCCATCTCTTAAAACTAGTTCAATATAGATTCCGTCGGTTAAGTGGCTTGCAGAGTCTGCAGTAACAAGAATTTTCGCTTCGAGTGTCTCCGGCTTCACATCTCCATTTCTGTGAGCTCTTACGCAGTGGGCTACTGTCTCAATTAGTTCTTTGTCACCCGATATCCCACCCAGAAAGCGCCTTGCTTCTATCTCAGAATTTACTGCGTGGTCAGCTTCTGGATCTCCAAGAATGGCACCTATGTCGTGAAGAAGTACACTTATGTGAACAACAGCGTGGTCAGCTGTAGGATTCATTTTTTGAAGCTCTCTTGCGTGGCCTTCAACTTTTTCTATATGATGAGGCATATATTTTGCCCTCCTGTTTGAGTCAGGAGCTTTTTCTACAACAGACAAAAAATATGCCCTGACAGTCTCCACTAGCTGTTCTGGTTGATAAACTTCGGTCATTATTAAAACATTATTAATTATTATTTACTCCCTCTCCTCTCACAGTTTCTCCATTCAGCGTGACCTCTATCCTGGCCTGCTTGCTTACTTTTATTTCCCCTGATATTTCTTCCTCTGTAATTACTTGTGCGCATATCTGGTCACTTGGCTCAATGACAATCTGCAACGTGACCTGCTCGGGGGAAGACTCTCTTACGATTGCATCGGTTGTGACCCCATCACATGGGGTAGGCTTTTGCACGGCTCCTGTGTACTTGTAAACATCGTTTTTGTAAGTGAAATCCAAACGAACCTTGCCATCTTCTATTCCGCCATCTAGAATTTCGTCACTATCACAAGCCATTAAAGTGCAGATCATTTCTCCCTTTTTTGTAAATGAGCACGAGTTACACCCATCCATATGCGTAAAACCCTCACCGACCCTGTAAAATCTTCCGTTGTATTCATACTTTTTAAAATAATTTTGATAGACGAGAAAGCAGGCAAGAATAGAAATAACCGTAACAAGCAAAAAAATACTCAGAAGAATGAGAATTTTTTTCATTGGAGCAAATTGGAGCAAACTTAAGTATGACAGATTTTAATCTTTTTTATGATATAATTCCATAGAAAAGCAATGAAGGGGAGAATGGGCCCTTGAGCTGACTTCTGAAGCTTCTTTTAAGTCCTGTAAGGCTTTTGAGAAAGAGTAGGAAGCTCCGGAAGGAAACCGTTAGAAATCCGGACTGATAATTATCAGTCACAAAGGTCTGATTAGAAATAATCAGACAAGAAAGGGTGGCACCTCCTAGATTTAGGACCCTTGAAAATTTCCGAAGTTCGGGGATTTTCAAGGGTCTTTTTTTGACTCTAATTTTGACAAGATTGCGAGTAGAAAAATTATTGATAAAATCTGACCGGCTATAGACTTGCGGACAAAAGAAAGGCGGAGTCAGTCAAGTATTATCAAAGCTCCACTGTGTCAAAATGAGTAAAAGAGTATCAGAATGACCGGACAAATTCTTAATTAAATTAAAACAAAAATAAAATGGATAAAATAAAGAGTGGAAATTATCGTGTAGTTTCCGGAATAACTCCGAGTGGCTCTTCCATGCATATCGGAAACTACTTTGGCATGGCAAAGCCTGCAATTGAGCTTCAGGAAAACTCCGGTGGCGCATTTCTTTTCATTGCTGATTTGCATGCACTTACCACTGTTCATAACAGCGAAGAGCTAAAAGGTAACATAACAAATGTGGTTCTGGATTACCTTGCTCTTGGACTCGATCCGGATAAAGCTACATTCTTCAGGCAGTCGGATGTTCCTGAGCATTCACTTCTGACCGTTGTTCTGGGAAACTATATTTCTTACGGGCATATGAAAAGGATGCACGCATTCAAAGACAAACTTCAAAAAGGTACAAATCAGGACTCTATAAATATGGGCCTTTTCAATTACCCAATTCTTATGGCGGCGGATATTCTTCTTTACAAGCCTGATGGTGTTCCTGTTGGTGAGGATCAGAGACAGCATGTAGAGATAACAAGAGATATGGCGGAAAGCTTCAATAAAGCCTATGGGAAAGAGATTTTTCCGCTTCCTGAGGCGGTTATTTCGAAAGAGACAGGAAAAATAGTCGGGACGGACGGAAAAAGGAAAATGAGTAAAAGTCTTGGAAATATAATTGGAATTTTTGAGGATGAAAGCTTAATAAAGAAGCAGATAATGAGTTCGTATACAGATCCAAACAGGAAAAAATCAACGGATCCAGGAAAGGTGGAAGGAAATCCTGTTTTTCAATATCACGACTTGATAAATGACGACAAATCCGAAGTAGAAGACTTGAAAAAGAGGTATAGAGAGGGGAAAGTTGGAGATGTCGAGGTGAAGGATAGGCTTTTTACGGCGCATATGAGGCTTTTTGATCC
Organism: Candidatus Dojkabacteria bacterium; assembly: GCA_016931155.1. Classification (GTDB taxonomy): domain Bacteria; phylum Patescibacteriota; class Dojkabacteria; order B142; family JAFGFJ01; genus JAFGFJ01. The sequence continues at coordinate 18,834 of JAFGFJ010000010.1, read as the reverse complement.
TGCAAGAAAGAGAAGAAAAGAGCTTGAAAATAATCTGGATCTGGTTAGAGAAATCCTGGAAAAAGGAGCGGAGAAAGCGGGGGAAATCTCTAAAAAGACGATGACTGAGGTTTATGAAACTCTTGGGATCAGAAATCAACTGAATGTTTGAAACGCCGGTATTGCTGATTTATTCGGTGAGTTTGGGGTTGCCTGTGATTGACCGCAGTAAAATTCTTTCTTCATATGCACTTACTAGTGTATAATTCTTGGGTTCCACGATTGAAGCAAGGTAGCTCAGTTGGTTAGAGCGCGGGACTCATAAGCCCGAGGTCGTGGGTTCGATCCCCACCCTTGCTACCATCGATATTATTTCTGCAGAAATTTTATGGATTACAAAAAAAACAACAACAGGATGAAAACACTTAGGATTAGAATCAGTCCCATGTTCATCATTTCAGTTTTGATTTTCTTTGGATTTATCGGTCTGGGGATGTATACAAGATCGCAAGAAAATAATTTGGGCGATGAGATTACTATAAGTGAATTTGAGGCAAATTTGAAAAACAATAAATATGCGGTTATGGATATCAGGGATGATAGAAAGGCAGTCGGGCTATCAAAATTTATTTTTCAGGTAGAAGGTACTGTTGATATTTCTGACCTTGAAAATGCAGATACAGTGAAAGAGGGGGAATTCAAGGAGATTTCCTTTGATGAATTTTCTACCTTGATTAAACCGCCAACATTCAATGATGTTATCAACGCATTTAAAGGAGATGACAGTAAGGACGTTACGGAAATTGTAGTCGGCAACGATTTTATCATAGGCAAAAGACTCAAAAAAAATGGTGAGGACTATCTGGTGAGAGAGATCGATGAAGAGAAATTTCGGAGCGGTTTGAACGAAAAAGGATTGAATATCTCGAATCTTTCAGCAAAAGTATATTTTCTAAAAAGTGCCAGTAAAGATTCTTCTGTTGAAGAAATAAAGTCAGTGTTTCGAAATGGTGGAATTTCTGATGTCTGGATACTGGAGGGAAATACTTATGCTCTTCTCAATACGAAAAATTTTTCAAGAGAGTATGTAAATACAAATTTTACAGAGGATTTTGCAAGATTTTTGCAGGACGAGGGAATATCATTTGACTCAATTAATGTTCAGATTAATTCGGTGCAGACAACGAAGATTCCATGGGGTGATATAGTTTCTTTGATCAGTCTTTTGGGACTTGTCCTTATTGCATTTTTCCTTATTAGAGGAATACAAGGTTCAGGCAGCAAGCTTTCGCAGTTCGGCGAAAGCAGGGCGAGGATGTTTTTTGGAAGAAAGCCTGAAGTAACCTTTGAGGATGTTGCTGGAGTTGATGAAGCGAAGGAGGAGCTGAATGAAATTGTTATGTTCTTAAAACACCCCGCAAAGTTTTTGAAAATGGGGGCTAGGATCCCTAAGGGAGTCCTTATGGTTGGATCTCCTGGAACGGGAAAAACGCTATTAGCAAGAGCAATTGCAGGAGAAGCTGGTGTTCCATTTTTTCATACGTCTGGGGCAGAATTTGAAGAAATGCTTGTTGGAGCCGGAGCCTCAAGGGTTCGTGACCTTTTTGCTAAAGCAAAAAAAGCGGCACCTGCACTTATATTTATCGACGAAATTGACGCACTCGCCAGGAAGAGAGGAACTACCATCCAGTCAAGCACCACTGAGCAGACATTAAATCAAATACTTGTTGAAATGGATGGATTTGAGAAAAACACAGAAGTTATTGTAATTGCCGCTACAAACAGACCAGATGTTCTTGATCCGGCCATTTTGAGACCGGGCAGGTTTGATAGAAGGATTGTTCTTGATCTTCCTGATATCGAAGGAAGAAAACAGATTTTAAAAATCCATTCTGAGAATAAGCCTCTTGCAAAAGATGTAGACCTCGAAAGGGTTGCAAAAAGAACTGTAGGCTTTTCGGGAGCTGATCTTGAAAATATGCTGAATGAAGCTGCAATTATTACTGCAAAAGCTAACAGACAGGAAGTTAATTCTCATGATATAGAAGAGGCGGCAACAAAAGTTTCTCTTGGACCTGAAAAGAAGAGAAAGAGAACAGAGGAAGAACTGAAGATGACTGCATATCATGAGGCAGGGCACGCTCTTGTTGCAAAATATACTCCAAAATCGGATCCGGTGCATCGTATTACCATAATATCAAGAGGGCTTTCACTCGGAAGCACAATGCAACTTCCCCAGGAAGATAAGCTTCAGCAGACTGAAGAAGAAATGATGTCAAGGCTTAAGGTGTTGATGGGAGGAAGAGCAGCTGAAGAGATTATTTATAAAGATGTGACAAGTGGAGCTTCAAACGACATTGAAAAGGCAACTTCAATTGCTAGAAATATGATAAAAAGGTTTGGAATGAGCAAAAAACTTGGTCTTGTGAAATATGGTGAATCAAACGAGCTTCAGTATCTCGGGTATGGATATGGTGAGCAGAGGGACTATTCGGAAGAAACAGCAAATCAAATAGATGCAGAAGTTAAGAGAATTATTAATGAGGCGTATTCGGAAGCAAAAGCAATAATAATCAAGCACAAAGCCAAGCTTAACAAACTGGTCAAGTTTCTCCTTGAAAGAGAAGTGATTGAAAGTGAAGAATTTGAGGCTTTGATCAAATAGCCGTATAATTTTGTATGGCAAAAGGCTTGAGGGGTACAATTCTTCTTATCGATTCCCACGCATTGGTTCATCGTGCATATCATGCGTTTCCCCCAAACATTGCAACAACAAAAGGTGAGCAGGTGAATGCCGTTTACGGTTTTACAAAGCTGCTTCTCGAAGTTCTGGAAAAATTTCATCCTGAGTATGTTGTTGCCGCTTTTGACAGGAAACCTACGGTGAGGCTCAGTCAGTATGCAAATTATAAAGCGCAGAGACCAGAAGTTGATACAGAACTTAGAAATCAGTTTCCAAGAGTAAAAGAAATTGTAAAAGCCTTTAATATTCCAATTCTTGAAGTTGAAGGTTTTGAAGCTGATGACGTAATCGGGACAATCGTCGAAAAATTCAACGGAGGGAAGTATGAAAAAATAATAGTAACCGGCGATAAAGACATTTTTCAGCTGGTTGATAACGATACAAAGGTTTATATGTCAGGCGGGAGTTTCAGTCAGTCGCAGTTGTATACTGCTGAAGAGGTAAAAGAAAAGATGGGTTTCGGTCCCGATTTTGTTGTTGATTTCAAAGCCTTGAAAGGAGATCCATCAGATAATATTCCCGGAGTAAAGGGGATTGGAGATAAAGGTGCTACCGACCTTATAACTAAATTCGGACATTTGGATAATATTTACAAGAACATTGAAAAAGTAGAGCCAGTAGGGCTTAAGAAGAAATTACAGGAAGGGATTGAACAAGCAGAACTTAGTAAAATGCTGGCTACAATAGATAGAAATGTCCCAATTGAATTTGATTTAAGAGAGGCAGAGCTTCAGGATTACAATATTTCTGAGGTTAAAAAATTATTTCAAGAGCTTGAATTCAGGTCACTTCTTGTAAAACTTCCAAAAAGTAAAAATGGGGAAGAAGAAAATACCAAAGAAAAGGAAAGAGTGGGAATGAGGGCAGAGGCCTTTCAGCATAGTATGTTTACGGGGATGGAGATCTTTCCAAAAGAAGACAGGGATAGAGAGAAACCCGTAAATAATTCTTCCAGGCAAGGGTATATAATCCTCTCGAAAAAGGGTGTGGGAAAATTTATCTCAAACCTTTCTACACAAGAGAAGTATGCATTTGATACTGAAACAACATCCCTGGACTTTATGGAAGCCAAAGTAGTAGGAATGTCTTTCTGTTTTACGGAAAATGAGGCATTTTATCTTCCTGTCAAACTCATTACTCCTGAAATAAAGAGGAAGCTCAAGAAAATCTTTGAAAATCAAAAGATCAAAAAAATTGCTCATAATATTAAATATGATATGCACATTTTAGAAAACTTTGGGATAACCCTTAAAGGAGTCTATTTTGATACCATGATTGCAAATTATGTGCTATCTGGTGGGAATGGAAGAAACGGTCTTAAAGATCTGGCATTCAACCATCTCGGGATGGAGCTTGAAGATTTTGAAAGCGTTTTTTCTTCCAGGGCGAGAGATTTTGATATCAAAAATGTGGATCTGGAAACTCTTGGGTACTATGCATGTGCCGATGCTGATGCGACATGGAAGCTTTATAAAAAGTTTGTAAATGAGCTCTCCCAGAAATCCGGCAAAGATGGGTGGAATCAGACCCGGCTCTTTTATGATATTGAGATGCCCACCACCAAGGTGCTTTTGAGAATGGAGAGAAACGGGGTGAAACTCAATAAAGACTATCTAAAGAATTTTAAAAGGACATTGGAAGAAAGTATTGCAAAGTTAAGGGAAAGTATTTTTAAGGATGTGGGGCATGAATTTAATATCGAATCTCCAAAGCAAGTGGGGCAGGTACTTTTTGAGGAATTGGGGCTCCCTGGAGGAAAGAAAACAAAGACGGGTGGATACTCGACAGATGAGCGGATACTTCGTGACTATAAAGAGTCCCATCCGATGGTTCCAAAGCTACTTGATTATCGCGAACTTTCGAAATTGAATTCAACATATACTGATGCTTTGATTGATTGTGTAAATAAACATACAGGCAGGATTCATACCTCCTACAATCAGACGATTGCCTCAACCGGCAGGCTTTCTTCAACAAATCCTAATCTACAAAATATTCCTGTTGCAACAAACATTGGTCAGGAGATCAGGAAATCCTTTGTTGCGGACAATAAGAATATTCTTATAGCATTTGACTATTCACAACAGGAGCTCCGAATACTTGCTCACCTTACTAAAGATAAAGCACTGGAAGAGGCTTACAAAAATGGTGTTGATGTACATGCTCTTACTGCATCAAAAATTTTCAACAAGGATTTGAAAGACGTGACGAGAGAGGAAAGATCAAGTGGGAAGACGATTAATTTCAGTGTGATATACGGAATCTCAGCATTTGGACTTTCTGACAGACTGAAGATTGAAAGAGAATTGGCACAGGAATTTATAAATACATATTTTGAAACTTATCCCGGGGTAAGGGACTATTTTGACAGGCTACTCAATGAAGTGGGGAAAAAAGGTTTTGTAGAAACTTTGTATGGAAGAAGGCGGGAGACTTCTGGACTTATGTCTCCCAATTTCCGGATAAGATCTGCAACAGAAAGGGAGGTAATAAATTTCCCGATTCAGGGAACAGCTGCCGACCAGATAAAAATGGCAATGATAGAAATTGACGAATTCACAAAAAATACAAATATAAAGATGATTTTGCAGGTGCACGATGAACTTGTTTTTGAAGTTCAAGGTGAGTCAAAGAAGGAAATTTTGATGGAGGATAAAAAATATAAAGGGGTTATTGAGACAATTGAAAAGATAATGATGGAATGTGCAAAACTTGATGTGCCAATGGCGGTGGATGTTGGATTTGGAAAAAACTGGGCTGAGCTTAAGAGCTGATTTGAAGTAAATAATCTATTAGTGTAACGGATTATAAATCTATGGGAGAAGCCTGTAGATTTTTAGATAGATGGAAAGTGTTACCTAAAGCATTGAAGATGACTTTGTCCGGTGATATAATCCAGCACTATCAATTGCCCAATCAATATTTTTTATCACATCATTTATGCCTTTAGGTAAAGGTGAACAGCTATCAAGCAGTGGGGATTTGAGTATACCAGTAGAATTAAGTGAAGGTACTGTTATTACTCCCGATATTACTCCCGAGAGAACATCTACTCCAAGGATATTGTCCCACATTATGGGTGCAATTGTTAAAGGTGTAAGCTATATTCCGGGCGATAGACTTCAGACAGGAGATGTATTAAATGAAAAGGGCGAGAAAGAGTGTAGGGAAGCTTATGTTAGAACCAGATTGGTAAATGATCATGGACAATGTAGAGCGACTGTGGCTTTTTCTCCAAATATATTTATAGACAATGCATTTGTCGTTGTGAATTTTGACAGGGTATTCGATTTTGTACTGAAAAATTGTGATCCTGATAAAGTTCTACTCAGTGTATCAAATCCAAATGTTGCTGATGTCTCATTCGAAGTTGTGGATTCGAATAAATATTGTCACAATTCAAACTGTCGATGTACTGACAGAGGGATGCTTGGTTCTGATGGCAAGATTGTACCATCCATCTCACTAGCTGAAATTATGGATACTGCAAAACAATCCGGGCATGGTATTTCAACTCTTCAGCTTTGGCTAAAAGATATTGGGAATAGAGAAACGGATGAAAAATTAGAAAAAGTACAACTGACTATTACAGTAGTTGAATAATTTGACATTTTATTTCAAACCTGATTGGCCGATTTTCTGGTTGTTTGCAAATCTGCAGAGTCTTCTTCAATTTTAAAAATGATATCAAATGACTGGAACGATAATTAAAATATTACTTATTATTTTTCTGAGTTGCTTATGTTTGATTGAAGTAGTATCATAATTCGGACGTTCCAATTGATCCTTTCTTAGCCTAACCAAATTAATTCGGACAAGTGACTGATATTAAGTTTCGAAAAAAATCATTCAAGACAGCATTCCTGGTATTTGCGGCTACTCTTGCTGTGGCTGGCGTTGGTACTGCTATCTGGAAAAAATTTGAAAAAGCTGGAGATACTACAGGCAGAGCCTTGAGAAGAGCTCTTTTGGGATTGAATGAAAGGCAGAAGAAGATTATAAATATGTTTGCCGGGAAGGATAAACTAACGAACGGCGAGCTGGAAAGGGCAGTAAAAGGAGTGACCAGGCGTACATTGAGAAGAGATCTTCACGAATTGGAACAAATGAATATCATCAAACAACACGGTAAAACAAAAGGTAGTTACTATACACTTGTACCTGCAAAAAAAGTAAAAAAGCTTCACTAGATATCTCTCCTTTTTTATCCTTTTTGCAAAGAAAAATACTGCAGACAGGGAAAAATTGATTTATTATTCTGTATGGGGTATAAAAGTGTTCTATATCATATTTACTTATTTATTTTTATACAAAATGGATATTCCAGGCGAAGTGCCAAATTTTTCCCTGAGGGACTTTTTCAGTGAGCTTTTAGAGGATTCAAAACACAAAGAGATTCCAACTAGAGATGATATTCTTTCTCTCGAGGATGAATCTTGTGATTATTGCGATGAATATGGAACGGAGTATTATTTCAGAGGGAATGTTATTTATGTAAGAACACCAGCAGGATTTTCCGATAATCTTAGGAACAAAAAGCTGAAAGATCAAAATTATGCTGTCTCATTTTTGAGAAAAATATTTTCAATAGCAGGTGAATATTCTCAGGTATTTGACGAGATTCATGAGGATCCTGACTATTTGTTCTACTTTGTTTCCTCAACACAGAATTCTCCAGATTTATGCTTCAACGATATTGGTATTCAGGAAGCAAGCCAAGGAACATCAGGAAAAGGAATAAATAAAAATGCTTGTGGTTGCAGTATAGCACTAGCTTTTGATCAGAAGCTTGGTATGATGGGCAGGATTATTACCAATTCCTCACTTGCAATGACTGGCGATTTCCAAATAGTGACGTTTGAGGGTAGAAGGGGAGAAAACGTAGAAGAAGTTGGAGGATATCAAGTAATAAAAAAAGATATAGTAAAAAGCGCACTAAACAAGGCATACGATATCATAGTGGATCATTCATCTCAAAACCGGAGAAACAGGGAGTAATCGAAGCGTCAATTAAGACATTGAAAGTCAGTACCGGAAGAATCGATCTTTCTCTCAAGTACAGTGATATGTGCTTGTAGCTGTTTAGAGGAAATGTCTGGTTGTTTCTCCTGTCTCTCAAGAATGTTAGAATGGTCTTATGTATAGACCGGATTTCCAGATTACAAACACAATTCTTCAAAATATTGCTGAAATAGAGGCCAGCAAACAGATAATTGAAAATGCACCTCTGGTTCCTGCGTGGGAGAGGCGTTTCAAGGAAGATGCAGTCATCCGCCAGGTTCACCATTCAACAGCAATAGAAGGAAATGCTCTGAATTTCACTGAAGCTAAAAATCTTCTTGAGGGTAGAAGGATAGAATCTGTAAGAAAGCGTGATATCAAAGAAATTTTGAATTACAGAAAAGCGGTAGAGTTCATATCGGGGAAAAAAGAAAAAGAACTTGATAGTAAGTTTATGCTGGAAATTAACAAAATTCTTCTTCACGATATTTTGGACAGTGAGGCAGGCAGGATCAGAGAAAAGGATGTAGTAATAATGAGCTCAAAAACTCAGGATGTAGTAATGGAACCTCCAGGAAAGGAGGAAGTTCAGGCCGAGATAGATGATGTGATTCTCTGGTATAACTCAGAAGGGAAGAAAGTTCATCCGATCCTTCGTGCAGGGGTCCTTCAGCATGTTTTTACAAATATCCATCCTTTTATCGAAGGAAATGGCAGGACGGCCAGACTTCTTTCTACATGGAGCCTTTATCAGGAAGGATATGATATAAAGCAGTTTTTCAGTCTAGAGGAATATTATGATCAGGATCCAAAAGGTTACTATGAGGCACTTGCGAGTGCAGATGAGGGTGAGTTGACTGGATGGCTGGAGTATTTTTCAAGGGGGCTTGCGGTGGAGTTGGGTAGAGTAAAGAATAAAATCCTTGATATTAGCAGGGATGTAAAAGTGAGAAGGACGGTGGGGCAGGTTGCTCTCAATGACAGACAGATAAAGATCGTTAAATTTATTGAAGACAATAATCAAATTCAAAACCAGGATTTCAAGACATTGTTCCCGAAAGTCAGCGATGATACAATCCTGAGAGAATTGAAGGACTTAACTCTTAAGAAACTGGTGAAGAAAAAAGGAAAGACAAAAGCTTCAAGATATGAGTTGATTTGATCATTTTGTCCCAATTATTTTTTGAATTCTACTGATTGCATATTCCTGAATGAAAATTAGTGATTCTAGAAATAGTATAATTTGAATTGCAGGTTTTTGCTGGGAATCGAAATTGCTAATACTTTAATACTGTCAAGGGAAAAGCTAATATCTTTAATGTCAGTAAAACCTCAAAAAAAGGATAATAATTTAGACAGCAACTATGAAAAAAGTATTAATAATTAATGGGCATCCCAACAAGAGTAGTTTCAATTTTGGAGTTGCAAAAGCCTATAGAGAAGGAGCAAAACAGGCTAAGGCGGAAATAAAGGAAATCGTTATCGCAAAGTTGAAATTTAATCCAAATCTGCATTTCGGTTATCAAAAAAGAACGAAATTGGAGCCGGATCTTTTGACTGCATGGGAGAAAATTAAATGGGCGGATCATTTAGTTTGGGTGCATCCTGTCTGGTGGGGAGGATTCCCTGCAATTATGAAAGGTTTTATAGACAGGCTTTTTTTGCCAGGTTTTACCTATAAGTTTAGAAAAAATTCCATTTGGTGGGATGGACTCTTAAAAGGTAAAACAGCACGAATAATTACAACGCTCGATCAGCCAAGATTCTTTTATCTCTTTGCTTTTGGGCAACCAAGTATCAATCAATTAAAGAGATCAATTCTTGAGTTCTGTGGGGTGAGACCGATAAAAATTACCTGTATTGAATCAATGAAACATTTAAATAGAGAAGGACGAAAGAAGTGTTTGGAAAAAATCCAAGCTTTAGGCAAAAAACTGCAATAATTTTGAGAGAAATCTGTCGGTTCAACTTTTTGTTTCTTTGAAAAGTGCATCCCATCGTTTAATATTTTATTTGACAAAAAAATCGGCTTGTTATTTTTTTTAATAATGTAAAGGAGAAAGCAGAATAAATCAGATTTCTGGAATATCGCTGATAATTTAGCGAATAGTAACTTACTTCTGTATCTACTTAAAAATTTACCTTTCTCGTATAATCTTTTTATGAAGTTTTTAGAATTATCAATTTATTTTTCTAAGCTGGAATTGATCTCCTCAAGAAACGAGATGACTATAATTCTCGCAGACCTTTTGAAGTCTCTTGGAAAGGACGAAATCAAGGAAGCAATGTATTTAATGCAGGGACGTGTTGTTCCACGATTTATCCCGATTGAGTTTAATTTTGCTGGAAAGCTTATGCAGAAGGTGCTTAAGGGTTTTGCAGGAGACGAGAAAATAGTTTCTGACCTGTTTGAAAAGACTGGAGATCTGGGTCTTGTCGCTGAGCAAATAATTAAAACAAAAACCAAAAATCTTTCTGTAAAAGAAGTTCACGTTCTTCTAAATGAAGTTGCTCTTTTGGGAGGGAAAGGAAGTGTAGAAGAAAAGATCAAGAGGGTGGCGGAGCTTTTCTCAAAACTTGATAAGACGGAGGCAAAGTTCGCAGCAAGAATTCTTGTCGGAAATCTCAGGCTCGGTCTTAGTGACAAGACTGTTCTTGATGCGATTTCGTGGGCAGTCGCCGGAGACAAGTCTCAAAGAGAGTTGATTGAGAGAGCTTATAGTGTACGAAGCGATATCGGCTTAATTACTGAGGAGATTCTAAAAAAAGGAGTTGGATCGGTAAAAGATTTCAATGTTGAGGTTGGGCTTCCTGTAGCATCAAAACTGGTAGAGAGAGAAAAAAATGTGAAAAGTATCTTTGAAAGGCTTGGTGAACATATAATCCAGCCGAAATATGATGGGATGAGAGCGCAGATCCATTTTTTAAGGAAAGGTTTTGAAATAAGTTTGAAGGCAAAAGAACAGAACGGGTTTTTTGACGGACAAATCGAAAAACAAACAGTCAGAATTTTCAGTCGAAACATGGAAAGTCTTACTGATATGTTTCCAGATGTTGCAGATGCAGTTGCCGCAATAAATGTTGATTCTTTAGTAATTGACTCAGAAGTGATCGGATATGATGAAAATACTGATACGTTTTTCCCGTTTCAGGAGACAAGCACAAGAAGAAGAAAATACGGAGTAAAAGAGAAGGTAGAAGAAATTCCAATCAAGGTAATGGCATTCGATCTTCTTTATTTGAATGGAAAAGACATGACGTTGGAAAAAATAGAAAAAAGACTTTCTTTGCTTGAAAAAATATTAAAGCAGGATAAAACGGGAAAGCTGAACTTTTCCGACAGCCCGGTTGTAAAAACCGAGAAAGAGCTTGCAGAAAGGTTTGCTAAATATATTGATCTTGGTCTCGAAGGGATTATTTCGAAAAAGCATGGAACAATTTACGAGCCGGGGACAAGAAATTTTGATTGGATAAAATTGAAATTTACTACTAAATCTCACATTGCAGACACAATTGATACTGTTGTTCTTGGTTATTATTTTGGTCGAGGGACAAGAGCAAAGTTTGGATTTGGAGCCCTGCTTCTTGGGATTTATAATCGTAAAACAGATGAATTTGAAAGCGTGGCGAAACTCGGAACAGGAATAAAAGATGAGGATTTCTTAAAGATTAGACCTGTTCTGGAAAAGATAAAAATCAGTGCAAAACCCAAAAATGTGAAGGTAGTAAAATTTCTTGAACCTGACGAGTGGGTCGAGCCTAAAGTTGTGGTGGAGGTCGATGCTGATGAGATCACAAAAAGTAAAAATCACATGGCGGCTATGGACAAAGAGGGGAGAGGACTTTCTTTGAGATTTCCGAGAATGAAGGTGTTTGGCAGGGATAAAGAGGTCAGACAGGCGACAACTGCAGAAGAGTTGAAAAAGCTTTTTCAACTTCAAAAAAAATAAATTCTTTTTCATGCTGTTCCTGAATTTTTTCTTTGTAAAGTCTTGTGGTTTGGCTGGTCACTCTGATTTTGTGAACGCTCAAAATATACATTCTTGTTTTTTGAGTCTTTTCTGATTCTTAGATGATACTGAAATTGGTGGTACTTTTTTTGTGTTAACCCAAAGTAAAATGTCATGTTGTTGTATTCTGTTTTTTTGTTGACGTCTTTGGGTATTAGTAATATACTTTGCTCATCCGGTTGAAATTACTTATTTTTAATTTATTATTTGTTTAATTATGGCGACTACAGCTGTGAATCCAAGTTCGAACAATAAGACAAATGCGATTCTTGCTTGGATCTTTGCTCCGATTACCAGTTTAATCTGGATGAATGATGCAGATGAATTTTTAAAGCATCATGCAAAGCAGTCCCTTTACTGGGGAATTGCTTCAGTGATTGTATATGTAGGAGGAAATGTATTGGCGTTCATTCTTTCATTCATACTTATCGGATTTCTTTTCTGGTGTTTGATTGGGGTGTGGGCAATTCTTGATATTGTTGTAAGAATAATGGGTGCAGTAAAGGCGAACCAGGGGGAGAAGTGGGTGGTTCCAGTTATCGGAAAGATGGTTAAGTAAAGGCGGTTAATCTGAATTTGGAAGGGGACGGAAACGTCCCCTTTTTTGTTGACAAAAACGTTGTCAAATGATATATATATAATATAACGAAGAAGAGAGTAACACTACAATCATTATTGGGTCTGGTGGGACTAATTATTGTGGTCTCCCTTAACCCTAGAAAGGAAATAAGCGAGAAAACGAGAGAATCTGAGCTTGTTGTTGGTGGGAAGGGTATATATGGCAATGTAGAATTAAGGGCAGTTGTAAATCCATTTGAAAATTCAGTTTCAGCTACAGAAAGATATAGATCTGAAAGTTCATTGGTTAGTTCAGGTTCGAGATTATTTTATTATCCTAAAGATGGTGAATTTGGCATGTGCGTATTCGAGTCTAGAGTTGGAACTGATGCATCGGGTAGATATTGGTCGATGGGTTTTGAAATACATTGCCTTACAAATAATGGTTTCAGGAAATCTGTTTATTCTACCGAAAGAACTGATGAACCAATTAAGTCGTATTATGAAGGAGGCCATTCTCCTGAACAATAAATTAAATTTTCTTTTGACTTGTTCATTCATTTTTTGGTAGAATCTCCTTGCTTATGAAGCGAATTGCACAGTTAAATTTAGAGTAGTTGCCTAGGTACTTACCATCCCGACATATCGGGAAAGGAGACCTTGGGGTCTCTTTTTTTGTCCACAAGTCAGATCTGATTATACTTATAAAGTATTACTGTCTTAGAGAGTTTATAAATAAGCCTGCAAGACTTACCTATAAGCTCTTTGACAATCTAAAAAGTGATAGGGTTATCGACAAAGCTTCGGCTGAGTCGAAACGTAACCTAAGTAAATTCCTTTAAAATAGTCTTTATGACTATTAAAATAAGATAGTTCTCAACTATCGGATAATGATTTTTTAGTCTGAGCTTACTTTTATAGTAAATTTAGACTCTCTTAAATCCTTGCCAGGTGTGGTAAGGTCTTCGAATTTCGGCTTGTCCGAAGTTTGATGTTTATGGAGAGTTTGATCCTGGCTCAGGATGAACGCTGGCGGTATGCCTAAGATATGCAAGTCGTATGCTCCTTCGGGGGCATGGCGAACGGCTGAGTAATGCGTAGGAATCTACCCTTAAGAGGGAGATAACCCACCGAAAGGTGGGATAATATCCCATATTCTTATTACCTTCGGGTTTATAAGGAAAGCTTTTGCGCTTAAGGATGAGCCTACGTCCTATCAGGTTGTTGGCGGGGTAAATGCCCACCAAGCCTATGACGGGTAGCTGGTCTGAGAGGATGATCAGCCAGAATGGGACTGAGATACGGCCCATACTCCTACGGGAGGCAGCAATTAGGAATTATGCGCAATGGACGAAAGTCTGACGCTGCGATACCGCGTGAAGGATGAAGGCCCTCGGGTTGTAAACTTCTTTTATGAACGAACAAGTTCTGAGTGTAGTTCATGAATAAGCATCTCCTAACTACGTGCCAGAAGGATCGGTGATACGTAGGATGCAAGCGTTATCCGGAATTACTGGGCGTAAAGAGACGCGTAGGCGACCCGATAAGTTTTATGTTAAAGCTTTGAGCTCAACTCAAAAATCGCATAAAAAACTATCGGGATTGAGACAGATAGAGGAAAGGGGAATTCCTGGTGGAGCGGTGGAATGTGTTGATATCAGGAGGAACACCAATGGCGAAGGCACCTTTCTGGATCTTGTCTGACGCTAAGGCTCGAAAGCGTGGGGAGCAAAACGGATTAGATACCCGTGTAGTCCACGCCGTAAACGATCTCTGCTAGATGTCTGTTCAGTTGAGTATCTCTTCGGAGATACAAGGCTGAATGGGTGTCGCAGCTAACGCATTAAGCAGAGCGCCTGGGAAGTACGACCGCAAGGTTAAAACTCAAAGGAATTGACGGGGACCCGCACAAGCAGTGGAGCGTTTGGTTTAATTCGACGCTAAGCGAAGAACCTTACCAAGGCTTAAAGTATAGCTGCAAACTTTATGAAAGTAGAGTCGCCTTTGAGGGTGCTATACAGGTGCTGCATGGCTGTCGTCAGCTCGTGTCGTGAGATGTTGGGTTAAGTCCCGCAACGAGCGCAACCCCTCTCCAGTGTTAAAATTACTCTGGATACCGCCCTGCCAAAACGGGGAGGAAGGTGGGGACGACGTCTAGTCATCATAGCCCTTATGTCTTGGGCTACACAAGCGCTACAATGGCGAGTAACAATGGGCAGCCAAACCGCAAGGTGGAGCTAATCCCGTAAACCTCGCCCCAGTTCAGATTGTGGGCTGCAATTCGCCCGCATGAAGTCGGAATTGCTAGTAATCGCGCATCAGCATGGCGCGGTGAATACGTTCTCGGGTCTTGTACACACCGCCTGTCAAATCACGGAAATCTCTTTTACCCGTAGTCCCCGATAAAGGGCACGACAAATAGTTGTCGTCGCGCCTTTTATCGGGGCCGAAGGTAGGGGCGATGACCAGGGTTAAGTCATAACAAGGTAGCCGTAGGGGAATCTGCGGCTGGATCACCTCCTTTTAAGGAGCATCCCTCCTGAACTCTTTTGAGATTCGGGGGACGTTTTGGGTAAATGGGAATTTATTAGGCTCCCTATCACTTTTTAGGTTGTTCAAAGAGTTGCTCTTTAAAATTTAGCGAGGGGCTCTCAAGCTTGGGGCGATTAGCTCAGACGGTTAGAGCGCTGTCCTGATAAGACAGAGGTCCTTAGTTCGATTCTAAGATCGCCCACTATTAGATGGACGGACTTTATTTATCGGGGCTGTAGCACAGCTGGTTAATGCGCTTCATTTGCAATGAAGAGACCGCGAGTTCGACTCTCGCCAGCTCCACATCTTGTCTGCGAACGTAGTAAGTAGAGACAAGATGTAGGATCCCGACTTGTCGGGATCAGTTCCTATAAAAGATTTGTTCTGGAAATTATTACTGCATATGTATTTAATTTTCAGAGCTTGATCTTTTACAGATTAAATGTTCTTTGATAACTGAATAGAAAGATAAGGTCAAAAATTTATTTTTGACCTTGGGTTTATTTTTGTTCTGTACGTAAGTACAAATGTACGATGTATAGATTCGAAAGCGCGAAAGGGTATATGGTGGATGCCTTGGCACAGAAAGCTGATGAAGGACGTTGTAGCCTGCGATAAGCTACGAGGAGCTGGCAAACAAGCATTATTACTCGTAGATTTCCGAATGGGGAAACCCTGCTGGAGTTAAGTCCAGTAACCATATGGTGAATACATAGCCATATAGGAAGGAAGCCGGCGAAGTGAAACATCTCAGTAACCGGACGAAAAGAAGACGAAGAATTCCAGATTTATCCTCTAATTACTCACTTGTGAGTTTTAGGGGAGATGTCTGGATAAAATTCCCTAAGTAGTGGCGAGCGAAAAGGGAACAGCCCAAACCACACAGGTAGGGGGAGATACCAAATCTGCTTTGCGGAAGAGGTTACCGACCCGTCCTCACAGGGATGGTTACAGTGTGGTGTTGTAGGATGTAACGATTGCAAACTGTGAATTGCAGAAACGAGTTACAAAAGTTACTTTTAGTGGAATAGTGTTGGAAAGCACGACCAAAGGAGGTAATAGTCCTGTACACGAAAAGAGTAACTCTCGTTAGTTGCACACCTGAGTACTACGGTCTAGGAGAAATTCCGTAGGAATCTGCCGGAACCACCCGGTAAGGCTAAATACTTTCTGTGACCGATAGTGAACAAGTACCGAGAGGGAAAGGTGAAAAGAACCGCTGTTAGCGGAGTGAAATAGTACCTGAAACCATATACCTACAAGCAGTCGGAGTCCCGATATATATGTTCTAACGCCTCATTAGAATTTGGCGAGAACATATATATCGGGATGACGGCGTGCCTATTGAAGAATGAGTCTGCGAGTTTTTGTCAATTGTCGGTTAAGCTGTTCTGCAGTGTAGCCGCAGCGAAAGCGAGTCTGAAAGGGCGTCAAAGATATTTGGCAAAAGACCCGAAACCGTGTGATCTAACCATGGACAGGTTGAATCCCGACGAAAGTCGGGAGGAGGACCGAACCGTTTACTGCTGCAAAAGTATCGGATGATCTGTGGTTAGCGGTGACACGCCAAACGAACACGGTAATAGCTGGTTCTCCTCGAAACAACTTTTGGGTTGGCCTCGAGAGTTTCCTCATGGAGGTAGAGCACTGATTGGATCGCAGGTTCCGTAAGGGATACTGCATTCTTTCAAACTCCGAATGCCATGAGTTTTATCTCGGGAGTTAGACTATGGGAGCTAAGTTCCGTTAGTCGAATGGGAAACAGCCCGCACCATCTGTTAAGGTCCCTAATGTATGCTAAGTGGCAAAAGAAGTGAAGTCTCACTGACAGCCAGGAGGTTTGCTCAGAGGCAGCCATCCTTTAAAGAGTGCGTAACAGCTCACTGGTCAAGAGATTTTGCACTGATAATGTAACGGGGCTCAAGCATACTACCGAAACTGTGGCTTTACTATTGGAGCAATCCTTTAGTAAGGGGTAGAGGAGTTTTCTATCTACAGTGAAGTTCTGATGTAAGTCAGGATGGAGTGGATAGAAGTAAGAATGCAGACATGAGTAGCGCAATCCCGATGAAAAATCGGGACACCGAAAATCTGAGGTTTCCTTGGCTACGTTAATCGTCCAAGGGTTAGTCGGTCCTTAGCCGAGGCTGAAAAGCGTAGGTGATGGACATGCCGTTAATATTCGGCAACCGTTAATAGTTCGTTTTACTTAAGGGGGGACTGAGAAGGAGATGTTGGAGCTTTGATAGGTCAGAGTTCAAGCAATAAGTTAGCTTGAGTAGGCAAATCCGCTCAGGTGCTTCCCGACTTGTCGGGATACAAACGAGTTGTGATGAAAAGCCAAAGCGCAAGCAGAGGTTATTCCATCTATTCTTTTTACCAGAAAATCCTCTATAGGAGAACTATTGATGACCGTACCGCAAACCGACACAGGTAGATTGGTAGAGTATACCAAGGTGATCGAGTCATCCCTTGTTAAGGAATTCGGCAAACTCACCCCGTAACTTTGGAAGAAGGGGGCCCTGGTTCCGACTTGTCGGGATTAGGGGGCAAAGAAGAGATTCAATCGACTGTTTACCAAAAACACAGGCACCTGCCAAAGCGTAAGCTGATGTATAGGTGCTGACGCCTGCCCAATGCTAGAAGATCACAGAAGCTGGTTAGCCTTCGGGCAAAGCTGGTGACTTAAGTCCTAGTCAATGGCGGCTGTAACTATCAACTAAAGAATTCTGCGAAAGCGGAAGGACCAAGGTAGTTGTAAAATTTGGCTAAATGCTGGAAACTCCGAGAATCTTTAACTACTTGTATTGGAATACATTGTTTCAATTCAAGTGAAAATGTTAAAGTGCGGACAATCAGCAGGAAAGATTCCTATTGAACAAGATAGATAGTATCTCTCAAGAAACTGGTAGCTATATTGCAGGTTTTTCTGATGGAGAGGGTAGTTTTAATATCTCATTTAAAATGAGACATGATTACCTTCACGGCGTCAAAATTACTGCAAGCTTTATAATTACTCAGAAAGAAGAGAGTATATTATTGTGGATAAGATCAGTTCTTAATTGTGGAGCTATAAGGAAAAGGCTTGATGGTGTTTTCTATTACGAGGTTACAAACCTTCGTGATTTAAACGAAAGCGTCATTCCATTCTTTAGTAAATTCCGATTAAGAACGAAGAAGAAAGAAGCTTTTAGTGTATTTAGAAGAATTGTTATTCTTTATCCAGTTCTTGAAACATTAGGAAAATCCTCAGAGACTACACGCCAAATCCTGAATTAGTTTTACTTGTCGAGCACTGCGAGACTTAGTAATAATTAATCGGGAATGATATAGTCCGAACTGTATGGCGACATACAGAGATAGGCAGAAATGTCTATCCCTTCAATACGAAGGTAACACAATTGAACGGTCCTAAGGTAGCGAAGTTCCTCGGCGCTTAATAGGCGTCCCGCACGAACGGCGTAACGAGTTGGATGCTGTCTCAACAGGGGGCTCGGCGAATATTGAAATGGCTGTGAAGATGCGGCCTACACGTACCAGGACAAAAAGACCCCGGGAGCTTTACTGCAGCTTGATATTGAAATAAAGTTTGCGTTGTAGAGCGTAGGAGGGAGACTTTGAAGCGGAGGCGCAAGCTTTCGTGGAGTCAACAATGTAACACCTCCCAATACTTGTTTTATTTCTAACCGTTCCCGCTTATCGCGGGACGAGACAGTGTCAGGTAGGCAGTTTGACTGGGGCGGTCTCTTACTAAAAGGTACCGTAAGATTTCAAAGGTCGACTCAAGCTGGATGGAAATCAGCTGTAGAGTATAATGGCATAAGTCGGCTTTACTGTGAGACATACAGGTCGAGCAGTTGGGAAACCAGGACATAGTGACCCTTAAGTTGCGCGTGGAAGCGCTTTTGTTTAAAGGATAAAAGTTACCCCGGGGATAACAGGCTAGTCTTGCCCAAGAGTTCATATCGACGGCAAGGTTCGGCACCTCGATGTCGGCTCGTCGCATCCTGG
>JAFGFJ010000009.1 GCA_016931155.1 Candidatus Dojkabacteria bacterium | reverse complement strand
TTGACTCAGTTGGAAGTGGCAGATTTGTTTGAGATCGATATTGTCCATCTTCTCTCTGATCACAAACAAAAAACTCAGGATGATTAAGTGAGTAATAGTATTTTTAGTCCATATACTTTATACGTTCTAATTTTTGCAATTTCATTGGCTATTTCTTTTGAAAGTATTTTTATGTCATAAATAATTACAAAACAGAATTTGTTATCAACTAATGCTATCTTTCTCTATATTCCGAAATAATTAGAGGTTTTTCTTTTTAGAGAGTTTATCTTTTTTGTGATAATTCCCATACGTGTAATTGATTTCTCCAACTTGATAGCCAATATCTGTAAGCTCAGTTTCCAATTAGTCTTGCGAACACAAACCTCCAGATAGTAACTTCTTAACCTCTTTATCAAAGTCAGATTGATATAATTTGTCCTGTATTGGACGATATTTCTCGAACTCGCTTTCAGCAAATGTTTTCGCAATTTCTCCCGTCACTTTTCCTGCATTCTTGAGAATATCTTTCTCGTTGAATTTGAGAAAAGTATCAAGTTTTTCTGCCCAATCTCTCATCGTCATTGGAATGTTTTTTTCTGCTTGATCTTCAGCATAATCAAGGTACATAGTTACTATTCGATTCAATGCTTTAATTTCGTTTTTCTTTAGATAATTTTTGGCAATTGATACATCTGATTTTAATATTTTACCTTTTGGAGCTTTTTTCCAGATTGAAAGTCCCATATTATCTTTGTTATGGTCAGCTCTCTTAACGACTAGTTCGGCAGCTGTATTTTGGTGGACTGCATAATGCATCTTATTTTGCACATTTGCAAAGAATTTTCGAGTTGTGGGAGATTGTAAATCATAATCAACCGCAGTCGCATAAATATCAGTAATTTTTTGATAGAAATTTCTTTCACTTGCACGAATATCTCGTATTTCAAGTAGTAAATCTTCATAGTACTGTTTGTTTAGATATGCCCCGTTTTTGAGCCTTTCACTATCTAAAACGTAGCCTTTTATTGCAAAGTTCTTTAGTACCCCGTTAGCCCACCTTCTAAACTCAACAGCTCTTTCTGAGTTGACTTTAAATCCAATGGCAATGACTGCTTCTAAATTATAATGTTTGGTATTATAGGTTTTACCATCATTTGCAGTTATTCGAAAATTTCGAATAACTGCATCTTTTTGTAGCTCTTTGCTTTTGAAGATTTCTTTTAAATGATAGTTTGTTGTATTCACTTCTATGCCAAAGAGTTTTGCAATTAGCTTCTGAGGAAGCCAAACATTTTCATCTTGGACAAGTACTTCTATTCCCACATTGCTCGATTGTGAGGTATAGATTAGAAACTCGGCGGTTGAGTTGCGAATTGTGAGTTTCATTTTTGTTTTACTCATGGATTCTTTTTAAAGAAATTTATACTCCTTCGGTACCTCCTTGTGAAATATAATCTTGTGTATTGCTGGCATATCGGTTTTTGACAGCAAAACACTCTTTTCTCGAACCCGAAGAAATATTGACAATACTAATACTGCAAATAATTATAACACTTATCTTTTTGTATTTATTTAAATAAATAACATCAAGGTGTGGGAAAGAGTACTTTGATACCTCGATAAGGAGTATCCATTTAACAGGATGAGATATTTGGGTAGTGATAATGGAGGGGAGTTAATGGGAGATCTGGATTGGCTGCTAAAGGAGAGAAAGATAATATATGTATTTTTCTCACCCAGAAGTCCAAAACAGAATCCGTTTGTAGAAAGAGTAATAAGGACGGTGATTGATGAGGTGTATTACTATGAAGGTACACAGCCTACGAGGGAGGAACAACAGAAAGAACTGGATGAGTACGTGAAAGTTTATAATGAGGAGAGACTACATCGAAGATTGAATTTAAGAACCCATATGGAACAATTTAAAATTCTTAACAACAAAGCACCTTAATGCGTAAGAAGTATACAATCTAAGTATGAAATTGCGAGATATATGGAATGATGATATAATCGCAAAGGACTCCCCTTTTACCCTGTTGTAGATTGTTAAGGGAAGAATTCCAGTTAGTGGCGACTATCTAAATGAAATTGAATCGAGGAGAAAAATTACAGCAAGCTGTTCACCAATTTCAGATTGGTGAATCAACAATAAGTCTTGAGGAAAATCCCAACGTTTGGTTGCCTCGTGATCCAACGCTGCAATTACTACAAATGATTGAAAAACCAGAGTATAAGTCTCTTTTTAAACAGAAGAGGGTTCTCGACATTGGATCCGGTACTGGCATTATCGGAATCTGGGCTTTACAAGCAGGAGCAGACTATGTTGCCATGACTGATATTAATTATAGTGCCATTCAGACGACATTACATAACCTTAAACTGAATGGAATATATAACGGTGATTTCCAATTTGCTGTGTTTGATTCAGACGTTTTTATGGGTATTCAAGAACAGTTTGATGTTATTGTTTCCAATCCTCCTGCGCAACCTATAATGCCTGGTGCACATGAAAACAATCCTGCTTCTAAATATAATGAAGCAAGGGAAGGAGGACGATACGTTTTAGACTCAATTATTAAGTATGGGAAGAGTTACCTAAAAGCTGGTGGTCACCTTTTCTTGCTTGGTTCCTCGAGGCAAGGTTATAGGCAAACACAGAGTGCTATGGACTCGGTATGGGGAAAAGAGAGGTGGGAAGTGCTGCTTGAGAAAGAATATTCTATTGATCCCGGATACCATCGCCCATATATGGATTATTGGATAGCACAGCAGAATGTAGATAGAGATATTAGAGTTTATTTGAAGGATGTAGATACTTTCTCGGTAACCCATTATAATCAATCTCTTGATTGGTTTCATCGCACTATTTTGCTTCATGCTCTGAGGTGAACTAAATATTTACTCTTTTCCAGAAGAAATTAAATAATTCCCTAAACATTTTAGCGACTGAATTTTGTTGAATTAGAATCGAAAAATGTGGTTCGGCTGATATCATAATTAGAACCTCATTATCATATGTGATAATTGTAGGCTTAAAATCAAAACCTTTTGGAAGAAATCTCATTTCTCTCAGATATTTATTGTCCTGTGATTGTATTTTTAGTGCAAGTTTACTTCTAATCGCTAAGGTTTTTGCAAAAATACCCCTTTTTATTCTTTCTGGTACATAGAATTTGTATGCGTAGTCGTCAGTGAAGACCTTTTTCCATTCATCCATATTTGACAGGAAGTACAATTCCTTCGTCTTACTCTCCAAGGTTCTGTTGTGTGCCTCTATAAATCCATTTTTCCCTTGGAAATACCTAACTAAAAATTCAGTATTATCTGTGTTTGAAGAGATCTCCTCTAATATTTCACTTGTAATACTAGGTAGTAGGTGTTTAAACGAGTCAATTTCCTTTAACTTGTCTTCCAGTCTGATTTGTTGAAAGCTCAATATTTGATTTAGTTTCTCCGGGCTTTCAGCGATATATTTTGTGACATAATTTCTTGTGGTTTTAGAAACAAGTCCCTTCTGCATTAACCTATCTAAATTTCTTTTTACCGATGTTCTAGCCAAGTTTGATTTTCTTGTGATGTCTGCGATTGTGGATGCATTTAAAGATAATAGCTTGAGGTAAACTTGGGTTTCTCCAGAATTTAGTCCTAGTTTAGTTAGGTAGTTAACTGTCCTATTTTTAGTGTATTTTTCTAAGTTTGGCATTAACCATCAACGATAACCACCATTATGGTTACCAGTGTTTTGCAGTATTATAGCCTAGACTCGGGCTATTTGGCAAAAAATAATAGAGCAAAAGAACATCAATAACCAGTCTTGGCGGAGGTATTGGGTGTGTAGTAATATCTATATACTTGCAGTATGTATATATCGGTGTTAATAAGCAGGTAGTATTTTGTTTTTTCCACAGTCTTTCACACATGCCAAAAACAAAAACAGAGCAAAAGAAAGAAGTCCCAACTTTAGGAGAAAAG
>JAFGFJ010000008.1 GCA_016931155.1 Candidatus Dojkabacteria bacterium | reverse complement strand
TTCGATGACTTTGTAATCTAAAGATTTTCTTTAATTCTCTTTTTAAGCTCATTAACATAATAATGCAGGAAGGCAAACAGACAAAATCTGGGGCAATAATATTTCCGGCTATTCA
This sequence comes from Candidatus Dojkabacteria bacterium, assembly GCA_016931155.1. Classification (GTDB taxonomy): domain Bacteria; phylum Patescibacteriota; class Dojkabacteria; order B142; family JAFGFJ01; genus JAFGFJ01. The sequence goes on along the minus strand of JAFGFJ010000008.1, from coordinate 12,475 downwards.
AATAAGTGCAGTAGGAATGTACGAACCCGATATTGATAATAAAGGGTTAATGTTTTATATCAAAGGTAAATCAAAAAAACATTGTATTACAACGCAAAAAAATACAGATAGTTAGTATTTATTGATTATATAAGATGTGCGAAAGAGGTAGATTTTGTTCAATTAACAAATGTATGTGAATACCGAGAAATGTATGATTCAGCAAGCCAGGATAACCAGTCTAAACTTACTGGCAAGAGTCTGTAGAGTCTTATGGGCGTACCCCCAAGAGTCTCAGTTATCTGCTATCTGTCATCAGCTATCTGTCATATCCTTCTTCTCTAATAGAGAAGTCTTTGATCCTGAAGGCATTTCTAAAATCTTCCAGTGAAATGTATCTTGGGTCGTAGACTATTCCCTCAGACGGTCCGCTGATATTGTTGAGAAGTCTCAGATCTCTCTGAAGGTCTATTCCCTGGGTAATGACAGTTCCTCTGACAAGGAGACCGTCCCATTTGTAATTACCGATTGTGTCTTCCTGGGTGATAAAAGTACCGTCGCTAACCAGAAAAGCTTCTAATCTATCGTAACGAGCCAGTGCATTTATATTTGTATTACCGCTATTCTTGTAATCCCCGTTTGTGACGATTATATCTCCTTTGACAATAAATATACAGCCGTTGTCATTCCCAGAAATGATAAAATCCGGGTCAATAGTGAGGTTCCCATCAACAAAAACAATAGACCTGGTATCGCAGGAGAAATGTCTTGGAGGTGTTGGGTCTGCAACGGTTAGATCACCTTGAACAGCATAGCTTGCGAAAGTATTCACTCCAGCACCGTCCACAGAACTCATGGATGTTTTACCTGAGAAGGCAGATGCAGGAATGTTTTTTAAGGTAATGTTTGAAGACACTATGTCGTACAGGTACTCGTAATAGCTTCCTATATCAGCCTTGGCTGGTGGTTTTATGTTGAAATCATTGTAAGTAGTAATAGTAAATGAATTCCTGCTTGCTCTCAAAGGTATAGTGGTTCCTGTGGATGAATTAGTGTAGGTTGAAGCAAAGGAATCTCCTTCTGTCTTTGCAATAACTGTTCCTCCAGTTCCAGTAAATAAAGAATTTATTGAGATATACGGTATGCTAATGGGCAAATTTGCTGTGTGGAGGTTGTTTCCGTATGTCATTATCCATGGACTGTTGGCACTCAAGGATTGATTGGTAGTACTTACATTACAGGCATTATCTATAACTTTTGATTTGAAGTTGTAAGAGGAAATGTCCCCTACAGCCTGTGTCAGGTCGTATCTGATTGTTGTATTTGTCGTAAGAGAAGCAAAACAGTTGGATGTAGTATCAGGATTATTGTCGGGATCAGGATCTGAAAGATCAAGTTTTTTTGTCTCTCTGGGAAGAGGGGTTACTTTTATTATACTTGTGGATCCTCCCCCATTCTGCCAGCAAAAACCATCAATTCTTCTTGGACGTGACAAAGCGTCCGATCCAGACCACGAAATATCCAAGGTATTTGCATCAATAATTGCTGGAACAGGTTGTATTACAGACGGTGCGGTGGTGTCTACTCCCCAGACTGGTAGGTTGGGAAGTTGATGAAATGCATCCCCTGCAGGGTTGGAACTATTTACATTTGCTCTTGTGACTGTACCGGTTTTCTGATCCTGGGCTCCTGTTGTGTCCGAGATGAACAAATAAGCGTTGTGTTTTGCCTGAGCAAAAGTATTTTCAAATTCAATATTCCAGTCAATAATCAAGTCCTGCCCACTTTGCCTTGCTCTTGAAGCATTTGCACCAATATGAATCTTTGCATGAGCTCCGTCAATAGCTCCCGAAGTAATAGTATCTTTCCATTGGTTATTGTCCCAGAGGTAGAAGGTATCATTGGTGTAGCCTGATCTGGAACGTACATACATAGCTTTCAGGTATCTGTAATTTGTTTCGGGGTCATTTGCATCAGCGTCAATCTGCAGTATGGCATAAGACAGATCATCTATGCCTTCCGGGTCTGTCATAGAGCTTGTGAAATTTGCAGGGTTAGTGACCTTGCTGTTTGATCCTGCAATTCCGGACCAGTACGTACCTCCTGAATCTGCAGGACAGGTAGCATTTATCGTTAATGAGTTTATTATTGGCCTTTTGCTTGTTGTGATTGTTCTTATACCCGTATTTCTTGAGCTACAGCCATTATTTGCTCTCAGGTAGATCTCGTATGTACTTCCTCCATCCAGGTTGTGTATTGTATAGGTAGTTGCTGATCTGCCAACGGTAATTCTTCTCCAGCCTTCAGCTAAAACTCCGGGAGGTGTTGCGGGAGCAGCATCGGATGTGTCTCCCGATACTTTTCTATAGAAAAGATAAAAAGAATCATTTCCAGTAGAGTTGCGACAGTTGGGCTTGTATCCTGAATCAACACCCCACCCTCCCATTGTCCAGGTAACTACCAGTTTATCAGGATTAATTCTTTGTGCTCCGTTTGCAGGACTAGTGATAGTTGGAGTTGCTGGAGCGGAGCATGAACATGGTTGAGGGGGCGGTGGTGGTGGTGGATTTGGGTCATTAGGATCAACAGGACCAGGAGTTGAGCAATTGCAGCAGTATTTGTATACTTTCATACATATTTCTGGAGTTCCGTAACATACCCATCTATCAAATACTTGAAATTTCGGTTTTCCGTCACCACAACGTCCCGAATTAGAACTACTACAACCGCACCAGCTTGCATCAACCGTTTCACTAACAACAGAGAAAACAATAAAGAGAGTAAATATTATTGTAATAGTGGAAAATACCGGATTTTGGAATAGTTTTTTTATCTGCATTCGTCTTCGTTGATTATTATCAAATCTGGATTAGTAGAACTCTTTATTACCCTTACGACCTCACATGTTCGATCATACTCTGCCCCTTCAAGGCGGATATCATTTGATTTTGATAGAGAGTATATTTTTTCATTTTGATTATCAGGTAGATTTGCATAAATATCTACTGATGAAGCTTCATTTACAAGTCTTGCATTTTGAATTGTAACAAAAGAATCCCATGCTATACTATTGCTACTTTGACTGGGGAGGGCAAAGAGGCTTTCTTCTATTTCCTCTGTATTCTTTTTGTATTTGTATGCATAGTATCCAGCCCATACAAGAAACCCGGTACAAAGAATACAAAATGCTATAAGTGGTATTTTAATCAACTTTTTCATTAGTATTTTTGTGAACGGATACAATTCTTGAAAAACTGGTCAGTTTATCAATATTTCCTGTATCCATATTATTGTAAAAAGTATCAGTAAATACAACAACTGAGTCTGAAATTTCTATACCTGCTTCGATGCTTGTTGGCTTTTCATTGTGGTAGACCCAATCTGGTTTATCTTTGTCCCAATAAGAAATTATCAGAGGTAAATTGCTCCAGTCCAGCTCGTTGTATTCGATCATTATTGTTTTGTCTTCGTATGCTCTGTCTTCGTCAGGCATTGGAACAAGAGTAACGGTATATGTGGTCTCTCCATCCTTTTCGGTTTCTTCTATGTTGTCAACAACAGCGTAAAATTTTTGGGATACACTGAAGGAAATTACGGACGGATTATTCGGATTTAAAGGGAGTATTGCAGGATAAATAAATCTTTCTATGTTTAAAACAAAAAATAAAGCGATTGCTGAAAGCATAAGCAGAAAGATAGTGGTAACTAGCAGTATATTTGACCTCATCTATGTAGTAAATTCAACAAGATTAATCAGAAACTTATTGTTTCCTAGTGGTTATAATAACATCAATATTTTGAGAATGGAATAGCGTTTGTGGTACTTGGAGGTACTCAATGCTTTTGATAGGTCTGAAATAATTCAAAATGCACAAAGACCTTACAAAAACTATAGCACTCAACCACACCTTTCGAATTGATTGTGATATATTGATACTACATGCTCGCCCGACCCGGTTCGTTTACCCAGGTTGAGTCTCCATATCTATGAATATCGTATTTGGCTGCTATAGGTTGCTTTACTTGAAATGTTATTCTGAATTTGGTTTTTCCTTTGGCAGGAAGTGTAATCAAAATTTCATAGGATAACTCTTCAGGGTCAACTTCAGAATATACAAGACCTTCTTGAGTAAAGAAATCTAAGGTTTCTTTTCCATCCTTTTCTAATGCACTCAAAGAGACTTCGCCAAAAGGGTAAAGTCTGCGACCTGCAGTATAATAGCCTGCAAAGTTAGTAGTCACCTCCTGAACCATTTCTCCTATTTTATCACATTCTGTTTCGTTAAGACATCCGTCTTCTTCATCAGTTACTTGAATGAAGACATTGTCCTTGTCCAATCCCAACTCTTCTATTACTTCCATGAATCCATCAAGATTAACTCTAACAATAGTTCCTTCTACACCAGGCTCGGGTATCTCGAAATCTACATGCACCATATTCGGGTTTTTCGCATCCTCGGTAATATTCATATTAAGCCCATCAATTACATAAAATGGTCTCTCGCTTCTTACCTGATCAATGGGCAAATCCTCAGTCCTCTTAGTCCCATCATTATTTTTAATTGCTAATACCCCCAGCCCTCCTCTAACCAATTCTTCTGTTAATACTATTTCTGGAGTTGGAACTACGGTCGATGTTTCAGTTGCAGTAGGTTTTGGTGTCGCTTCTGCGACAGGTGTCCCAGTATTTGTGGGTATCACTTCAATATCACCAGCCTGGATAGTACCTTCCTCTTCCACAATATTATCTGGAGTTTCTTGCTGAATAATTAAAGGTTCTACTCCACCGGTTTCTCCTGACGGAGCGTTTTGTCCTTTCGGTATAAGGCTATCGATAAACCCCTTTATGCCCGATGTGATTTCTCCTGACCTGGCTGAAATAAGAACCCCACTTGTAATAACGGCCATAACCACTGTTCCGGAAGTACTCAATAGCGCTAGTCTTAAATATCTCCTTCCCCTCTCTATTTGTTGTTCAGCAAACTCATCAAAATCGCATGCAATAGTGCCAAAACCTCTTATCAACGCCCGATCCTGGTCGTCTGTCAATTTTCCCTCTACTTTTACACTCTCGCATTTCCTTTCCCAATATTGACCACCAAAGACTCCTCCCTCATCTCGGTTTCTTCTTCCTAAAAGTTCACCAAGAATTGTTCCCATGGTTAAATGTTAAAATGTATAAAAATAATCAGTGAATTCTATCATATTTAAAGTTAGTTTTCAACTGGAAAATATTAGTATTTGGGGTTATCCGGTGAAATGTGAGTGCTTTGTTCTGGCGGTGTTCTGCAACCAATTTTTTTGCCAGAAATATACATCTATGCACAATACTTTCTGTTGAATATCACCGGTTCTGTGTTCTCGGTCAAAGCCTGTAAAGCCTTAAATTCACAGGTATATTCTTTCCCTGGTCTTCTTTTCTAAAATTCCTCATTATCATGTCAATGACTGTAAAATAAAATTTTAATAATTTTGAGCGATTAGGAGGAGATAGTGTGGTATAATTCGCGCTGTGCTTTCATCATATATTTTAAATAATCTGACATTATGGGACAAGAAAATGATGGCAATACAATTCGAAACGATGATAGTAGAGTTATGCAAAATGATGGCAGTCCAACGCAAAACTGTGGCAGTACAGTACGTGATGAAGGGATTATACGAAGAGCTTATGCTATGGACGGTAATGTCCCTGTTACCAAACCTCTGAAACCTCTGACTCCTAAAGAACCCCTCGAAATGGTTGTTGCGGATTTATCGGAGGCAGTGAGAAACAGTGAAGCAAGGATGATGGTGTTAGAAAATGAAAATATTAGATTAGTAGGAGAAAAAGCACGTCTTCAGAGAAGATCTGCCATAAAGGTGAGTGGATTGCTTTTAGCAGGAATTGTTTTATTTAGCACTAATGTAATGAGTTGGGTTTCTGGGTATGCTAGAGCGCAAGCTGAAAGGGTTTCACCGGATATTGATGTTACAGACGGGCAACAGCCTTTTGTTGGTAATCGGCCAAATACGTATAGAGGTTCCGGGTGTAGTATAGTCATACCAGGTGTGACACCAAGATCAACCAGAACATCGCCTCATTATGGTTCTTTATCCGGATCAGGAGAAAGCAAGACACCAAATTCTGGAGTGGACTTGACACCAGAGCCGTCAAAAACAAGAAATGGATCTGGAGGAACGTCTGTTGGCATACCTGAAATACAGGAAAAAGCCGGAGAGTAAAATTAGGTTGGGTTGGTCAAATAGAAAAGTATAGACCCTCTCAGTTGCTTGTCAACCTAAAGTAGAAATGTCCTTCTTGACACCTTATCAAACTACAAATACACTGGTAGTGTGACTGGATTTAGAATACAGGTGGTTTTTGGAAATGATCCAGTCTGCAGGTTTAAATATTTAATATTATTTAGTCTCAACTTATGAATCTGCCCGATTTTTTCGGTTTAGACATTGGGAATCATTCTATAAAAGTAGTTCAGGTAAAAAGGAAGAGTGAAACTCAGGCGAGTCTTGTAGCTCTTGGAAGTTCTGAGACACCTTTTGGTGTCATTGGTAGTGAAAATGAGCAACACAAAAAGGAGCTTGCTGAAAATATTAAAAGTCTTCTGGAAAGCGCTGATATTGGTACAAAAAAGGTAGTGGCTGCCCTACCCGAGTCTGCGATTTTTACACGTCTTGCAGTTTTTCCCGATCTTGTTGATAAGGAGCTTGAAGATGCTATTCACTGGGAAGCAAAGCAATACATTCCTCTTCCTCTGGAGAATGTAAATCTGGAGTGGTTGAAGGTTGGAGAGAGACAGGAAGCAGGTCAGAAGAAAAATGAGATTCTACTTGTAGCTGCACCAAAAACGCTGGTCGACAGTTATACACAGTTGGCATCTCTTGCGGGGCTTGAGCTAATAGCATTGGAAACTGAAACCGTTGCCACAACAAGGGCGATAACATTCAAACAAAAGATGGAGGAAACTGCAATGATTCTGGATTTTGGAGCAAATGGTACGGATATGTCTGTTATAAAGGGAAAAAATCCGATTTTTTCACAAACACTCGGTACTGGCTCAGATGCTCTTACCAAAGCAATTTCTCTTGATTTCGGACTTGATGTGCAGCAGGCAGAGCAGTACAAAAGAACCTACGGGCTTGACCAGACAAAAGTTGATGGGAAAATTTTTAAATCTCTTGACCCTATAATGCAGGTAATAGTTTCTGAAATTACAAAAACTTTGAATTTTTTTAGAGCACATTTTCAGGCGAATTCTCCCAAGAAAATATATATTGTCGGGGATGGGGCTATTCTAATTGGTCTGCCTGAATACCTGTCGTCAAAACTTGGTCTTTTGACGGAGAGATTTGATCCTCTCTCAAATCTTGAAAAAGATAAAAAAGTGGAAGAAAGCCTTAAATCTGTTTCTGGTATTGGTTATACGGTAGCAGTAGGTTTAGCTTTAAAAGCAGAATAATATGGCAACTTCACGTGGTTTTGTTTTTAATCTTCTCACTCCCAAAAGTGAAGAGGAGATAAAGAAGGAAGAGGCAAGAGACACGGGTTCTCTGTACTCAGCGGTGCTTCCGCTTATAGGCTCAATTATCTGGGTGGGTCTGGTTCTTGCGAACAGTTTGATCCTCAATAACTACGTAACAACCTGGCAGAAGAAAATCACTAATCAAGAAATAGAAATTATCTCCTATTCCCCTCAAAAAAGATCAAACGGAGAATTATTTTTAAAAGCAAGATCGCTTTCTGGAGTCATTGAGAAAAATATTAATCCAGAACAATTTTTCGGGTTGGTCGAAGGAAGACTTTACTCGGTTTCCCCAAATATAGAAATTCGTGCATATGGCAGGGAGGAAAGCGGCAAATTTAATGTGGATGCAGTGACTGAAGATTTCTTTATAATTTCGAGGGTTATATACAGCTTTACTTCTGATCCTGCATTTCAGAATGTTGAGCTCAATAGCATTGGGAACGATTTAAAGACGGGTAAGATTAATTTTAAACTATCGTTCAAATTTGCCGGGAATGGAGAATGATGATAATAAAAAAATAGTATCTGTCGAGGAAAAGGTCTCTCTGAAGAAGGGAACTAAAAAGGAGAAATCCAAAGAGCTTGACACAAAAGAATTGATCCGCTGGTTCAAATTCTATGTTCTGCCTATTGTCAGCATTGGAATGCTGCTTGTAATTGTCATTTTTGGAATATATCCGAATGTCAAAGGGCTTTTTAATTATCTGGATAAGGTAGATGAACTGCGTGAGCAGTCAGTGAGATTGGACACTCGTATAAGAAGGTTGAAGGATCTTTCCCAGAATAATTCAAGAACAGAAGCTTACCTTGAAGTCATAGACAATATTGTTCCAGAAAAACAAACAGAAGTGGTGAATTTTCAGGAGAAAATAAAAAATCTTGGAAATTCAAATAATCTCAAACTAATGGAGGCAAAGGCGGGAGAAACTATTATTTTGTCAGAAGAAGTCAAAGAAGGTGATAACACTGGAATTGGCCTCATTGAGGTACCTTCACAATTTTCTTTTCAGGGTAAACTCCCGGATATCAAAGTGTTTCTTACAGAACTCAATAAAGGAGAAGATTTTCTAGTAATAAATGAGATGAAGCTTACAAGCATAAATACCGCTGTTTCAAATCAATGGACATTAGATATTATTTTTGTCAAGTACCAGTTTCAAGAGGTTAGCGAATCTCAGATAAGTATTTTTTCTTCGATCCCGGAAAGCTCCGAACCCAATAAGGAAGTTCTTGAGTTTATCAAGATGAAATACGGACAGGGTAATTCTCTTCTGGACTAGTGTGTTGGGGTGTCAGTCATCGATCTTAATGTAGACTCTTTTTCCGTTCTGCCTGGCAAGAACTGAGGCTATATCCCGTACAGCAGATATATTTCTTCCTCCCTTTCCAATTACGATTGGTTTATCTTCAGGGTTCATGTCGATATGGATTATGGTATTCTGCTCTTCATCGATATTCTCGCTTACTGTGACTTCATCAGGGTAGTTGACTATTTTTTTAACTATGAATTCTATTAGATCCTGCATAATTATTCTAATTTTGTCTCTTCGGGCTTTACCTGACCTTTATCTTCATCCTTCAGTTCTTCTTTCTCTTCAGTTTTCTCTTCTTTCTTTTTTCTCACCTTTATCTTCATCAATTTTCTTTTCTGTTTTGACTTCGTTTACCTTATTTTCTTTTGCTGCCTCAGATGTTTTATCTCCCTTTGCGCTCTTCTCTGCCTCAATTTTTGCTTTGACATTCTTTCCTGGAGCCTTTTTGTACTTTTTCTTCAATGGCTTGACAAGACCGGCCTTTGCAAGCAAATGGTGGACAGTATCTGTTGGCTGTGCACCTACCGAAAGCCAGTATTTTATTCTGTCTTCTTTTATTGTCAGCTTGTTTTTCTCAAGCTTGGGGTTGTATGTTCCAAGATATTCTATTGCTTCTCCTGATCTTTTTGTCCTGGCCTGTATGGCAACAAGTCTGTAAAACGGTATGTTTTTCCTTCCAAAACGGGCAAGCCTCAGTTTAACCATAATAAATCTGTTTAGTTTAAGCGTGTTGAGAACGTTTGCTATTCTATCAAATTAGGCACAGATAGTAAACTTTTTAAATCAGTTTTATTCGAGTTTTCCTGCAATTTCTTTCCAGTGCTTGAGCGTTGATCTTGCTGCTTTTTGCTCGGCTTCCTGCTTGCTCCTTCCCCTCCCCTTCTTTAACTCAATGTTTTTAATTGTAACAGCTACAGTGAAAATTTTATTGTGATCCGGGCCCTCTTCGCTTACCAGGACGTATGTGGGCGTTTCTTTTACCTTCTCCTGGGATATTTCCTGAAGCTTTGATTTTGCGTCAATATCCAGCCTGTTTTTCACTATTATATCTATTTTGGGTACTAGTGTGCTTTCAATAAATTTGTGGCATTCTTCCAGATTATGGTCGAGGTAAATTGCTCCAATTACTGCTTCAAATGTGTTTGCAAGGATAAAAGGTCTCTTCCTCCCACCCGTTGCCTCTTCTCCCTTGCTCATGTATATATATTTACCAAAATCCAGTTCATCGGCGGTTTCAGCGAGGCTTTCCGTCCTTACTACAGCAGCTCTGAAACTGGTAAGTTCACCTTCCGGTCTGTCAGGATAATTTTCAAAAAGATATCTTGTAATTACGAGTTCGAGGACGGCATCACCGAGAAATTCAAGTCTTTCGTTATGAGAAATGCCTTTTCCTCTGACTTCGTTTAAATATGACTTGTGTATCAGACTATGTCTCAAGAGATCAAGGCTGTTGAATTTTACTTTCAGCCTGCTCTCAAATTTATTCAGCTGTTTTTTTTCTTCTTCTGTCATTATTTATTTTACTGATTAAGTTTCCTAAAACTCCGTTAACAAATTTTGCACTGTTTGGACCACCAAGCTCTTTTGCAAGCTCAATTGCCTCGTCTATGGCTACTTTCTCTGGGGTTGTTTTTGATAAGAAACCTTCATATATAGCAAGTCTGAGTATTTGCAGGTCTACTTTAGGTATCTGGCTTAGTGGCCACTCTGTTGCATATTTTTCTATAAGCTTGTCTGCCCCTTTGTAGTTCTCCCGTATTCCTTTTAATAATTTTTTTGCAAGCCCTTTGTCTACCCTTTTGAAATTGCCAATTTCTGCAAGTTCTTTCTCACTGTATTCACCTGAATATCCTTTGCCAATATCTTCGGTCACGAACTGACGTTCGAACATTTTCTGCACAATGATTACTCTTGCAAGATGTCTTGGGTCAGCGGTGTCTCTCATATTTGTCAATCCGGAAAAAAGAAGTCTAAAGAAGAAAGTAATTGCCGAAAACTCGGCCGCTACTTTCAACCAACTTTAATTACTTCTTTCCCTTTATAAAATCCACAATTATCACAAACGTGATGTGGTTTCATAGGATGTTTGCAGTTCGGACATTTTACAAGCGTAGGCTCCTTAATCGCCAGATGCGATCTTCGAATATTTTTTCTTCTTTTTGAATGTTTTCTTTTCGGAACTGCGGCCATCTGAAATTTTACCTTACTTACTTATGTAATGAGAGTTATTCTAACACAGGGCAGATTATATTGGAACAAATTTTATTTGGCAAGCAGTTGTTGAATTTCGTGACTTCTATTATACAGAAGATAAAATGACAGAAATACTTTTGTTGGGGATGTAAAGATTTAGAAATACTTGACTTACAATTTGATAGATTAAAAGGTAGAGAAAAAGAGCTTTTAACATATATCCTTAAAGACGTTCAACTGAATCATTGAGAGCTTAAATATTCAGACGAGTTTTACAGAAGACCTCTTCATCAGGTATTTATTGGAAGTAAGTAGGTTCAGGATTGATAATTTGGACTATTATCCCATACAAAATCAAAAAGTGATGCCGTAGTCTCATAGTTATCTTTATTTGTTAAGATACTACCTACAACTGGATCTTTGAAGTTTACCATTGCTACTTTATTGTCAAATATTAAAATATCTATTGTTTCCATGCTTAAGTGTATGGGAGAAATTTTGAATTCAAAGTTAGTAGTATGGGAAAATGCGATGGCTTTTTTAATTGATGTTTTTGAGTTATCAATAATCTCTCTTACATGTGGATTTCTATTTTCTCTCTGAATTCTTGTGTATAATTCTGTATTTCCTGGAAATACTCTATGAGCTTCACTTAGATTTACATAGGATCTTAGTTCCTTTGCCCGGAAGGCTTGCTGGTAGATATACTTTGCTCCATTCTTGCCTTCATAATACTTGACATCAATTCTGGCATTTTCTTTGGCACTGGGGATTGAGGTATTGATTGTTTTTATGATCCCCGGAAGACCATTTTGCAGTTCCTGAATTTTTTTAAGATTTATCTCCAAATCCAACTGCTCATCATCGAGAATCTTTCTTAACCTTTCTGGTTTTTCAGGTATAAGTTCTCTTTGTTTACCTTTTAAAGCCTGAGAAACAAATCCCTTTTGTATTAGTTTTTCTGAATATCTATGAATGCTTGTTCGAGGTGTTTTTAGGTAACGTGACAGATCAGTAATATTTGAGGATCCAATTTCTATTAACTTTAGATACAATCTAATTTCATTATGAGAGAATCGTAATTTTTCCAAAAAAGAAGTTATTTCATTATGTTTCTTATAGTCCATTATTCAATGAAAAATGTCATGACCACCACATTGGATGAATTATATTCTATCTGTAAGGTTACAATCAAGCTCTTTCCTTTGCAGTGTAAAGTTGTTATCCACTCTAGGCGGACAGGGATTATAAGTAGTAATATCTATATACTGTGGTCTGGTATATAGTGCTGCTCATATGGGGTGAGTGATACAGAAAAAAGGTGGGGGTTGTTCGTATAAAGGATGGTTGAATAGTGAGATCCGAGTTTATGGAACTAGTCTTTCACACATGCCAAAAACAAAAACAGAGCAAAAGAAAGAAGTCCCAACTTTAGGAGAAAAGATAAAGTTTTATCGCCAAAGG
>JAFGFJ010000007.1 GCA_016931155.1 Candidatus Dojkabacteria bacterium | reverse complement strand
TTCGATGACTTTGTAATCTAAAGATTTTCTTTAATTCTCTTTTTAAGCTCATTAACATAATAATGCAGGAAGGCAAACAGACAAAATTCAATACTATTTTGCCTTGTCACCTTTAATCTTGTACTCGTTCTTGTTACTGTTCTCTTTCCCATCCCTGTAGCCGTTCTTATACTCATACTTATTCCCGTTCGCAACTTCACCCTCACCTTTATGTCTATCATTTGTGTCCCTGTTTATCTTTGTCTTTGTTTATCTTTATTTGTTTTTATTCGTCCTTCACTTTGTCTTATATTTATATTTGTCCTTATCTTGCCTCTGTCTTTGGATTATCACCTGCCTCCATCCTCATTCTATTTTTAACTTTCTCTTCATGAATCCTTAGCTTTAGCTTTTACTCCTGTCTATTTTTTTATCACAATAGGATTTACCAATTTCTGCCAAAAGTAATAGGATATCCACCCGATACAAAAGCTTTATGTCAAAAAAACTATTAATATATTTATTAGGTAATAAAAAAATATCTGGCAAAATTATTTATACACATAACAAAATTAAAAATGAAAACATTGTATTGCTATGCAAAATCACCAGCAAAACTAAATGCTTCAAATTGAACCACCAGTGCAATCTTTCTCGCAATAAACCGAATAATCAGTTCCATTTGTCCTAACTTTAATTCTTCCAGAAATATCTGTCCTGTAAATTTCAATATTCCTCTTTGATAACTTGTCGAGAGTCTGCGGTGCCGGGTGACCAAATTTATTTTTTTCACCAACAGAAATTATTGCAGATTCAGGACTTACTGCATCAAGAAATTTTTCATTACTACTTGTATTACTTCCATGGTGATTGACCTTAAGAAGGTCAGCTTTTATGTTTTTGGAGCGAGCCATCTCTTCCTCGATAGCACTCTCTATGTCTCCTGCCAATATAATCTCGAAATCCCTATATATCAGCCTTGCCGAAACGGAGGAATTATTAACAGGTTCTATTGTTTTCAAATTTATGTGCTCATTTGGCCAAAGAATATCGAGTTTTACACAACAGCCAACTGCAAGATTGTTACCTTCCATAATACTACTATACGGATAATTTTTCTGATCAATAATATTTAAAAATTTTTTATAAACAAGAGTATTTTTTCCAGTGTCATTAAAAAATACTTTGCTTACCTGATAGTAATTCAACACATCGACCAACCCTCCAATATGATCCAAATCAGTATGAGTTAGAATAATGTAATCAATTTTTCTAATCCAAAAAGGTACAACTTCACCTAATTCTGAAAGGACACTTATGTCTGGTCCACCATCAATTAAAACGTGTTTATAATCTGGAGTGCGAATTAGTATAGAATCGCCTTGACCCACGTCCAGAAAGTAAATCGTAAGATAGCGATCTTGATAAAAATCAAAAATTCTAAATAAAATAAAACAAAAAATAACAGTAAATATAAATATTTTTTTTCTCATTTACCTGTATTTAAATTAGTAAATATTTTCACTTACTCGTATCTAGTAATATATTTTTTATAATTTGTCTCAAAAAAAAATAGAAGAATTAGTGAGTAAACAATTAAGGAAATGTAGTTACTTTTTGGGACACCAATAATTGCAAAATTTAAATTACCAAACCAACAAATTATTTTTATTACATAATCAAGCAACTGAAATATTAGGAATCCAAGAAGTCTGAATATTAAATTTGGAACGATCGAAAATAATGATAATAGTGCTCCTAAACCCATAAGAAGAGGTATGACCGGTAGTACTAAAACATTTACAATCAAACTGACAATTGAGATCTTGCCGAAATTTAGAATTGTAATCGGAGCCGTTGCAACGAGTGCAGAGATGGTTGGGGCAAATTCGGTGCTTATCAGCCCAATGTTTCGTTTGCTAATATGCGTCATTCCAGCTGTAAGCACAATAACTCCTGTCGTTGATGCAAAAGACAACTGAAAACTTAGTGAATTAATGATAAACGGGTTTATATAGATCAAAATCGCTGCCACAAATGTTAAAATTGTCTTAATATCACCTCTTCTTCCACTGTACTTAGCAATAAGATAAACAAAACCCATAGTACCCGATCTTACAGCAGGAGAATTGTCAAAACCGACCACTGCAAGAAAAATAAATAAAACAATTAAAGAAAGCCAAAATATTTTTTTCCTCCCCAAAAAAAATTGGAGCGGAACAAGTGAGGCTAATACTACAGTAACATTGTAACCAGAAACAGCAATAATATGAGTTGTCCCGGTGTTCGATAGATCTTGCGAAAAAGATTTTGGCATTCCACTTTTAACTCCAAGCAGTATTCCCAGCAAAAGTGATGCATGTGGTTCAGGAATTTCTGATCGAATATTTTGCACAAGGTAATGCTTTAAATCGTAAAGTTTTCTGAATAGGAGATTGCCTTTCCGGCCGTTTAACTTTACTCTGGCATCTTCAACAATTGCATAAACTTTTTGAGTTTTGAGGTACTCCTTATAAGAGAAATCTTCAAACTCAGGAGGCTCCACTACTGTCCCGTAGATACTCAAGTAGTCACCATATGAGTAATTCACAAATTTAGAAAGTTCAACAAGGATATATCCTGACTCATCTCCGGAAAAATCAAATATAGTTTTTTTATTTTTTAAGTCGGGCTTCACCACATATTGATACTTGCTTCCTTTTAGGACCGGTTCCCGAACTATCGTGCCTTTTATCTCTACTTCTTCATTCCACAATGATTTTATCCACGAGGACTGATATTCTATTTCAGCCCCATTACCCCTTATAGCACCTAAAAATACAGCCGAAATAGCAAGCAAAACAGTGAATGCTAATGGAATTTTTCTGAGGAAAAAAAGAAAGGGTAAAAAGAGTAGTAAATACCAAATAGTAACAAATGAAAATGAATTTGCATAAATTGTTCCAAGAATATAAAAGAGAGAGAAAGAAAAAATAGGAAGTCGTGAAAAAAGAAGAAAAAGATATTTAGTTCTTTTTAGTATACTCCCAAGCATTAGACAGAAACTTTATCCTTAATTTCATTGAACTTAGCATCCCCTATACCGCTGACACTTTTCAAATCTTCAATATTTTTAAACGGTCTCGCTTCAATTATTTTTTGTACTGTAGCCTCCCCAATCCCAGGTAATGAATCAAGCTCCTTGACACTTGCAGTGTTCAGATTTACTTTTTCAGAAGAACCAGGGGACTGACTGGCGAGTTGCATTTCCCCTACTTGTGGAATATACAGCTTGTACTCGGGAACAAGTTTTTGAGAGAGATTCAGATTTTTTGCGATAAAAACCAGATCTGCAAGATTAGTAAGTCCTCCAGCCTTATCAACAAGCTCAATCAATATCATCCCACCTTCCACCTCATACACTCCTGGATTATTTACCTGACCCGAAATATCGACAAAAAATGTCTCCATTTCAGTTTCAACCATATCTACCGGCTCGTTCAAGGCAGATACCTCTTCCTCCTGCACAAAAAAGAAAACAAATATTGCAGGCAAAATTAGCAGAAGAAAAATACCGGCGTAAGCTTTATACTTTTCCCAAAAAACTCTCACTTTCATGATAGGGGTTAAATTCTGTTAAATTCTGGAGAATTCTACAAAAGAAAGATTAAAAAAATATTAAAATCATTTAACAATGTTAATACTGATTTTTTTAATAATAATATTGTTTTTAGGTTTTGGTGAATTTGGGTCAGACGTATCAACTTCGACATTGTTGATAGTTGTGAGGACATCAAGCCCGCCGATTATCTTCCCGAAAACAGTATGCCTACCATTTAAAGCGTTTATCTCGTCTGAATCCTCAAAAACAATAAAAAATTGACTTCCGTTTGTATTTGGAATTCCTTCATTTGCCATTGCTACAAAATACTTCCCAATATTTTCGGAAAGAACGACAGGAGTAGAAACGTATCCTTCAGCCTCAAGCCGAGTCTTCTGCTCAGAACTCAAATCAAGCCTGTCCCAGTTTATTTCATCATTTATTTGATAACCGGGATCGCCAAAACCATCGTCTTCCGGCTTATTATTTAAAGTATTTCTATCTCCTCCCTGTATGAGAACGTCTTTGATTATTCTATGGAAAGAAGTACCGTTATAATAACCCTGCTCCGATAGAAAAACAAAATTGTTCACTGTATTTGGTGCCGCCCTTTCAAGCAGATCTATCTCCAGAGTTCCCAGATTAGTTTCCATTGTTGCACGATAGTCTTCGGTATACTTGAGTGTAAAAGGAGGAGGCTTTCTGAATCCGGAGTTAATATTTCCTCTTCCTAAAAGATTACTCCAATCCGGACTGAGACCAAACTCTCCGCCCAGATATGAAACATTCCCGCCGGCAATAATAAGAGCTATGGCAGTCATTAAAACAATAATCCCGAGGATCTGAAGAAAAAACCACTTATTGTCTTTGAGCATGAGAAACGATTAACATAAAATCATCATATCAAAAAAACCGGGTAATTATTCTAACAACCGGGAGTTCTATTCCCAAATAACCTGTCATGACAAAACTGTGCTACTGACAAAAAACACAATCATAAATTTCTATACCTTGAGAAAACATATAAAACTCCCACCGCAACTCCTGCCCCTACTCCTGTCATCGCTCATGCCAAAAGCCCAGGAAACTCCCCCTGCGACTAGCTTTCAGACAATAAGATTGATAATTTTGTCTTTCACGAAAATTACTTTTTTCGGCTCTCCCTCAACATACTTCTTGATTCTCTCCTGAGCTAAAGCCTTTTTCTGAACTGATGCCTGCCCCTCTCCCGCAGAAATTTCAATTTTATCCCTTACTTTGCCGTTAACTTGAACAGCCATTATTATCTTTTCCTCAATAATCAACTTTTTGTCGTATTCAGGCCATTGTTCTTTATGAATCGAATCACTATTGCCGCCTTTTTGCCACAATTCCTCAGTCATATATGGTGCAAAAGGAGAAAGAATCTTCAGAAATCTCTCCCATACAGATTTCTTTACTTCCTTTTCAACAACAAGAAAATTCGTAAATTCCATCGATTTTGCAACAGCAGTATTAAAACTCAAATCTTCAATATCTTCCCCAACCTTTTTAATGAGCTTATTAATTTCAATTTCCTGCTCTCTTGATTCAAAACTTTCAGATACTTTTTTCTGCAAATTCCAGACCTTTAATAAAAATTTATGCACTCCCTTTTCACCTTTTGTATTCCATGGTTTGGTATCAGAAAGCGGCCCCATAAACATTTCATAAATCCTAAGAGTATCAGCTCCATTTCTATCCATCACATCTGTAGGATTTATCACATTTCCCCAGCGTTTGCTCATCTTCCTGTTATCCTCTCCCAAAATTGTACCTTGATGCCTGTGAACGGCAAAAGGTTCATCAAAAGTGATATAACCGGCATCATACAAGACTTTTGTAAAGAACCTTGAGTACAATAAATGTCCGGTCACATGCTCCGGCCCTCCAATATAAAAATCGACCGGCATCCATTTTTCAAGAGCTTCTTTTGAAGCGAATGCCTGATCATTACGAGGATCCAGATAGCGATAGTAGTACCAGCTGGAACACAAAAAAGTATCCAGTGTATCCACCTCGCGTCTCCAACTCTCACCGTATTTTTTTTCCACTCCTGTTTGAAAATCCTTTGAATAGGTAAGAGGTGATTGCCCAGTTGGGATAAAATCCACATCATCAGGAAGTAAAACCGGCAGATCTTTTTCGGGAACAGGATGAGGTTTCCCTTCCTGATCAAATACCATAGGAATTGGAGCCCCCCAGAATCTCTGACGTGAGACAGACCAGTCTCGCAATTTATAATTTGTAATCCTTTCTCCCCATCCCTTTTCGACAAGATAATCCATTATTTTCCCAGTTGCCTCATTAATATTCAGTCCATCAAGGAAATCGCTGTTAATCATGGTTCCCTCAGCTTCCTGAACTTTTTTTACATCTGTTATCTCAGACTTATCACCATCGGATCCCACTACTACCCTTACAATTTCAGCCCCAACTGCTTTTGCAAACTCAAAGTCCCTTTTATCATGACCAGGAACTCCAACTACATTTCCAGTTCCAACTGAGGCAAGCACGAAATCACCCACATAGATTGGAATTCTCTTATTATTCAACATATTTAAAGCATATAGACCAGTAAATACTCCCGTTTTCTTTTTTCCCTCCTGCATTCTTTCAAGCTCTGTCTTATTCTTAACACTTTTCATGTACTTCCTGACTTTTTCTTTTTCAGAAAACTTCTCTACATTTCTAATAATAAAATCACTGTCAGGAGCACAAACAATAAACGTTGCTCCAAAATTCGTATCAGGTCTGGTAGTAAAAACCTTTATTTTTTCATCCAGACCAGGAACCTCATAGCTGATATTTATCCCTTCGCTTCGCCCAATCCAGTCTCTTTGCCTTTTAATCGTTTCTTCCGGCCAGTCAACTTTATCCAGGTCATCATAAAGTCTGTCAGCATACTCAGTAATTTTTAAATACCACTGTTCCATCATTTTCTGCTCAACTTTATCTCCGCTTCGCTCACAACAGCCATCAACTACCTGCTCATTTGCAAGAACAGTTTTGCACCCCGGACACCAGTTGACCTGCTGCTCCTTCCTGTAAGCAAGCCCTCTTTTATACATTAAAAGAAAAAACCATTGTGTCCACTTATAATATTCTGGACTGTGACTACCTACCTCTCTGTCCCAATCTACAGATACTCCCATTCTTTTTATTTGATAACGAAAATTATCAATTGCATCATTTGTAGTAACTTTTGGATAAACATTATTTTTGATAGCATAATTCTCAGCAGGCAACCCAAAAGCATCCCATCCAATAACCTGAAGTACTTTTTTCCCCTTCATCCTTTTGTAACGAGCAAAAATATCACATGCTGAATATACTTCTGCGTGTCCAACATGAAGCCCAGAACCCGAAGGATAGGGCAATTGTGGCAAAATGTAATATTTATTTTCACTAGTTGCATCGTCAGGAGTACAGTAAATATTGTCCTTCTCCCAAATTTGACTCCATTTCTCTTCAATTTTTATATGATCGTATTTTTCTATCATTCTCAATTAATAATAAATTAGAAGTACATTATAAATAGATCCACTGGACTACTTTTCAAAAAAGTGTACAGCAACTCCCCTCCACACTTCTTCACCCTGAATCCCAAAAAGTATTTCGTTCCTCTTCCTCATGTCTGACAATATTCGTGATAGGAAACTTTTTTCAAACAACTCCACAGGACGAAAAAAGTCCCTATTAACAATCAGCAATTAATCTGACTGTCAACAAGGACCTTTACAGGCGGTACCACCTCGCTTCCCATTTACTCGATAATAATCTCGAAACAGGCTCTCCATCAGCTATTCCGGGCTTACCCGGGCAGGCTAATTCACGTCTTTCTGCTCATTCAAAATCGATAAGCAGTCGGTTTCACCTTGCCGCCTCTTCAGGGAGTCTCTGAAGAACTGGCTATATTAAATTGAGGAATTATATCACAAATTCACAATCCAGAACTTTAATTAATTTCCTGTCTTAGTCAACTCAAGAAACTCCCAAACCGCCTTATTGATAAGCTTTCTCAGATGATCATTTTTCATTTCATAATCACCATTTAGTAAGTATATCTGCTTTGTTATTTCTCCCAGTTCTTTTAAAGCTCCTGTATTTTCGCTATTCAACCTGTAGACTACCCAATCAATTGATTCTACCTTCCCCCAAATTTCGTTGTTAATATGCGTAAACAGTATTCTGTACATCAAAATTACGTATAAAATGTTTTTCTCTATAAATTTCCGCACATCCCCTCCTCTTTCGTACCTGTTTATCAGTCTCTTTTGAACCTCTTTTCTGAATCTTTCCACGACACCTCCATAGAAATCCTTCAGCTGTCTTTTTGGGAAAAGTTCCAGAGCTTCCTCATCCCCCACAAGAATCTTCCCAAAATGACTAATAATATATATTTCCACATCACTAAACTCACGAATGCCATCTGCCGTAATTCCTCTTAAGTCACCCCTCTTCAATGAATCAAGGTTGGTCACCACTATGTCAAGTTCTTTTGCTGAAAATCTGGTATATTTGAAACAATCGACCTGAAGCTTTCTTCTTATCTCCTCAATTTTCACTGGCTCTTGAGTAACGATTAAGAAGTCGAAATCACTCCTGCCAGGCACATAGCTCCCGTAAGTTACTGCTCCCCAGGCAATAAGCGTAGAATTCACTGGAAATTCACTTTTCATAAACTCAACAATATGAGAATTTACCTCTTCAAGCTCTTTATAAATACCCAAAAGTTTTTCATAACCGTCAACGGTTGGATTCATTTTTTCTACTGACAACAGTCAAACCCATTATACAGAAAAACGAAAATGTTTTTTTCAGAACCAAACTACATAAAAATTATAAAAAATATTTTTGTAACTTTTTAATAACATGCAAAGACAATAAAAGAACAAAGATTTGAACAAAAAGCCAGGGATTTACAAAGGTATGGATCAGTACATACATAACACCAAACCGATTGCCCCAAAATAGCTGTACTAGAAGGTTATAATAAGTAGAAAAACGATCGAGTATTTTTCACTTAATTGCACACTTTATAATAACTGGAAAGAATTATTCAAAACTGAATATTCAATTGTGGACAACTTACATCAATACACATATTTCCTATACACTCTCAATCTGATAGAATTGTACTTTACCGGGGCTGTAGCTCACTTGGCTAGAGCGTTTGTATGGCATACAAAAGGCAGGGGGTTCGAATCCCCCCAGCTCCACCAGGTACCAAATCAAAGAGATACCGTCTCAGGTACCGAGTCAAAACTGTCCCCTAAAAAATTAGATTTTCTTCAATAAACTGACTTTTGGGGTATCGTCTTTGGTACTCAGGATACCGAGTCAATTGGTGGAGCTGAGGAGAATCGAACTCCTGTTTCCACAATGCGAATGTGGTGTTCTACCACTGAACTACAGCCCCACAAATATTGCTGAAATTTTTCACAGGTAGTCTATCTGAGTTTTACGTAATTTTCCGGATTAACCTGAACACCATTTATCACTACTTCGAAATGAAGATGTGTGCCAGTAGAGTACCCCGTCGATCCCATATACATTATATCCTGTCCTGCTGCCACCTTGTCCCCCTCCCTAACCTTGTAGCTCCCGCTTCCATGGTAGTACCTTGTACTAATACTTTTTCCATTAACTAAACCGTGATCTATCTCAACCATATAACCCTGTCCTGCTCCTCTCCATCCTGCAATAACCACTGTTCCCCCTGCTGCCGCTGTCAACCAGCATCCGCCTTTTTGGGCTATATCCACCCCATGATGACGATAACTCCATCCCCTGCTCCAACTACCACACCAGCTTGGAAGTGGTCTAATAAATGTTCCTGGAGGCAGGCTAATTCCTGTCGAGGGACCTGAGATATATGTGCCGGTTCTTCCGGTCGCAATCCTGGCAACTGGAGGAGGATCTATACTGCCGAAGGGGACAAAAAGCTTCTGCCCTTCTGAGAGTATTGGATTTTCACCCCTTAATCCATTTAATTCCATAATGTCAAAAACATTTCCCTTGGTTGTAGTAGCTATCTTGGAAACACTATCGCCCTTCTTTACCGTGTAAAGCACACCATCAATTTCTGGAATATCGAGTTGCTGACCCACTGCCAGAGTATTGCTAAAAGGACTGATTCCATTCGCCCATTTAATTGTGTCAACGCTTATCCCGTAATGAGCAGAAATCGAACTTAATGTTTCTCCCCTTTCTACAGTGTGCTTAAAAACCTGGAAACCAAGCTGATTAGGGTCACTAGGGACTATGCTTTCGGCTGTTCCTTCTTGGGGAAGAATATCATTTGCGCCAATTATTCCCGAGGTTAGCACCAAACCACTAGACTCATCTTTGAAGATATCCAGTCTTGAAGAAATACCCGTAAGTGTAATTGCAAGAGTAAAAACCCCTACAAACGCATGAATAGCAGTCTTATAAAATGAGCTTCTGCCCCAGAACATTTTCCTCACTGACCAGGATTTTACATCTCCAAGCCAAGAGAGAGAAGCAACGAAAGCTGCATAAGAAAACATAAAGATCTCTCTTAGCTTAGCACCAGAGTAGGAAATAATTGCCCTGAGGAATAGAAAAGGAATAAGAATTCCAGGTGTTCTTTTTAAAGCCTCCACCTCTATTGCTTGTTCTTGTGACTGCCTGTAACCAAAATTCATCTTAGATGACCGCAATTCTACCATATCTATACATCTTCATGCAAAGTGGCAAGAAACTCTTTATTAGACTTTGTTTTCTTCAGTCTTTCAATTAAAAGCTCTGTTGCTTCCACAGAATCTTTTATAGTATCAAGCATTCTCCTAACTCTCCAGCTTTGCGCAAGAACCTCTTTAGAAAGAAGTACTTCTTCGTTTCTAGTACTTGAGCTCTGTACATCAATTGCAGGATAAATTCTTCTTTCTCCAAGCTTTCTGTCAAGTTTTAATTCCATATTTCCCGTTCCTTTAAACTCTTCAAAAATAACTTCATCCATTCTGCTTCCTGTTTCAACAAGAGCAGTAGCAATAATAGTCAAACTTCCGCCCTCTTCAA
This sequence comes from Candidatus Dojkabacteria bacterium, assembly GCA_016931155.1. Classification (GTDB taxonomy): domain Bacteria; phylum Patescibacteriota; class Dojkabacteria; order B142; family JAFGFJ01; genus JAFGFJ01. The sequence continues at coordinate 8,759 of JAFGFJ010000007.1, read as the reverse complement.
AATTTCTCGCAGCTCCAAAAAACTTTTTTGGAGGATAAATCGCTACAGGATCAAATCCCCCGGAAAGTGTACGACCCGACGGAGGAGCTGTAATGTTGTAAGCTCTAGCAAGCCTTGTAAGACTATCCATAAGGATAACAACATCCCTGCCCTGTTCAACAAGTCTTTTAGCACGTTCAACAGCCATTTCAGCAACCTTTGTATGATTGTCAGGTGGTTCATCGAAGTTTGATGCAACGACTTCCCCCTGCACTGTCCTTCTCATGTCGGTCACCTCTTCCGGCCTTTCTCCAACCAGAAGAACAATCAGATGAACATCGGGGTGGTTTTTCTCAATTCCAAAAGCAATTTCCTTTAATAGCCAAGTTTTTCCAGCTTTTGGAGGAGCCACTATCATAGCTCTCTGCCCTTTCCCGACCGGAGCAAGAAGATCGATAAGTCTTGTTGAAAGTACTCCTGGTCCTGTTTCGAGAGCAATCTGTTCTTTCGGGAAAATAGGAGTAAGCCTCTCAAACGACGGCCTTACGGCAGTGGCTTCGGGAGACTGACCATTTATAGCTTCAATTCTTAGCAGACTCAAATACCTCTCCCCTTCTTTTGGTGGTCTCGCCTGTCCTGAGATAAAATCTCCCTGTCTCAAAGCGAATCTCTTTATTTGAGAACCAGAGACATAAACATCTGTATCACTTGGAAGAAAGTTTCCCGACCTTAGAACACCGTGGGTTCCGTCATTCATAATTTCTAAAACTCCCTCAGCAAAAATATTCCCCCCTCTTTTTGTCTGTTCCTCAAGAACCTTGATGATAAGTTCAGTTTTTCGATAATCAAGCACTTCAGGTATGTTGAGATCTTCCGCCAGTTTTCTAATTTCAGCAAGAGTTTTGTCCTCAAGCTCCTTCATTGTTGTAGAAGGTGCGATTCTGTCTGGAGCTTTATTAACGATTCCATTATCACCGAATCCATTTGTACTATTCATTCCAGAAGTCTTAGAAATGCCGGAAGTAGCAGAAGTGCCCGAGCCGTTTCCTGAAAACCGGGAAGGTACCGATTTATTGATCATCCTTGACCGGAGTGGCATCACTTTGTTAGTAGATTTTACAGTTCTTAGAGGTTTTACAGATTTGTTTTCTTTTGGCGTAGCTGGCATCGCTTAAATATTATTTTAAAAATTTAGACATGGATTTTGTGAGAACTTAATTTGCAGACTGTGAAGTTTCTGTTAGCCAAGTATAAGCACAAATAAAAATGAATGCAAGGCAAACTCTAAACTTCAATTTAGAGAAACTCTCCAGACTGGTGCATGACAACCTAGGTCATAAAAATCTATCGCAACTTCCATAGGTTCACCAGCTATTTTATTATAAAATCCCCATGCAGTATGCTCATATCGAGGTCCGCTGTTCCATACAAGCTCAGTATAGCCCAATTCTAGCCCCTTTTGACAGACAACCTCAAAAAGTTTAGCTCCCAAACCCTTCCCACGCATTTCATTTGCAAGAAAAACGTTTATGAGTTCTCCCGGAATACCATCTTCTTCTACTGTCGTATATTTTAGCATCCTATCCTCCGGATTTCTCAGTCCAGCACAACCGACAGCTTTGGCCGTTGAATCCCTAACCACAACAAAATGAAACGAGCTGTTTCTTTGTTGCTCTACAGAAGAAGTCATTCTATCTATTGTTTCAGCTACTTCATCTTGAAGGATTTTTCCTTCCTCTCTAATCCATGTTTCAAGCACAGGCCTTAAGTTATCAATGTCACCCGCTTGAAGCTCATCAAAAGTGTATTTTTCTTGACCTATTTCTATAACTTCAGGAGTCATACTGAATCTTTATTTTAGCTAAATATTTGTCTGGAATTTGAGTTTCTGGAAATTTGAAAGTAGGGATCGGCACTGCCCCAACCGACCCCTCTGAGAATCTCCCTTTAAGAAAATCCTTAGAAGAGTGACTAGGCAGTGCCGTTATAGTCAGATCCGAGAGTCCAGTAGGGCTCTGCTAGTAATCTAGACAGAGTGTACGCGAACCAGACTCTGGGACCTGACTACAAAATATAATTTCAAAAGAGCAGTAAATTTGATCAGATTGAGCAAATTTACTTGAAAAGTATAACCTATAGCTGTTTGGTTGTCAAGACCCATAGTTTACATCGAGAATATCTTATAGTAGTTTAACTTTCAATCAGAGTGGATCAAAACTACCCAACAATCTTTTACTTTACTCTTTACACTTTCGCTTTATTAACATCAAACAAAAAAAGTTTTATAATTAGAAATACTATCCAACTAGACTACACAATGCTTCAAACATTTTACGTCGGGGTAAAAGGAGTGATCGTGAAAGACTCTAAAGCCCTTATCCTCAAAAGCTCAAGAACTGATAGAAAAACCTTCTGGGATATCCCCGGGGGAAGGATAAATGACAGGGAAACCATATTACAAACACTTAGAAGAGAACTAAGAGAAGAACTACCTTCAATTGGAAAATTCAAAATTGGCAAGCTTTTGAATGTTTACCGACTGAGTATGGACTTACCCGATGGCTACGGACTGGTTTTGATTTATTACAAAGTAGAGGCAGAGGATTTCCAGATCTATTTAAGCGATGAACACTGCGAATATGCATGGATTGCTGAGAATGAAATAGACAGCCTAAAAGCAGAAGAGGGATATAAAAAAGCTTTGAAACTGGCCTTGAAAGACACTTAATCAGATATCCCTGACAAAATCCCGGATATGCTTGTATCGAAGGCTTTGGGCGTATAAATGCTTATAGCCCAGCCTCTTTGCCTCTCTTTCTCGGTCTCCCATCCTGCTTACTGCCCGAATATCCCCAGTTAAACTAACCTCCCCAAAAGCTATGGAATCAGATTTCAAAGACTTATTCTTTGCCGATGAAGCGATCGCCAGACAGATCGCCATATCAATTGCCGGTTCTTTTACCTTGAGACCTCCAGCTATGTTTACATATACATCCTTATCGATGATGTTGATACCAGCATGTCTTGAGAGAATCGCACAAAGAAGCTGAAGCTTTGAGTTTGAAATACCCTCAGAAACCCTTTTGGGTAGGGCAAAAGGTGTTGTATTAGTAAGTGCTTGAACTTCAACTAATAGTATTCTATTTCCCTCTATTATTGCAGAAGTACAAACACCTACTGCTCCGTTGACATGTTCGCCAATAAATAGTTTTGAAATATTTTCTACATCTGCAAGACCCTTATCCGTCATCTCAAAAACTCCAACCTCATTCGTAGAACCGAATCTGTTTTTCCCAGTTCGAAGAATTCTATATCCGCTGTTTGTTTCACCCTCGAGATTTATAACACAATCAACAAGATGCTCTAGAAGTTTTGGACCGGCAACAATTCCTTCCTTCGTTACATGACCCACTATTATTACCGTTACATTATTTCTCTTTGCAAAAGTAGTAATCCTTGAGGCACACTCCTTAACCTGAGAAGTGCCACCAGGCAAAGACCTTATTTCGTTTGTAAAAACAGTCTGAATAGAGTCTATAACAACAAACTTTGGTTTTTCCTTCTCCAATGTATCGAGGATACTATCAATATCCGAAGAATTCATCATTGGAATTTTTGTCTTTTCAATTTTTTTACCTAGTAATCTCTTCGCCCTTACAAATATTTGTTCAGCAGATTCCTCAGCAGATACATACATAACATTTTTACCTTTCTCAGAAAGATTTGAAATAATTTGAAGAAGAAGAGTCGACTTACCAATTCCCGGCTCACCTGATACAAGGATTACTTCTCCTGTTACAAAGCCCTGGCTACCTTCAACTCCTCCAAGCACTCTATCAAACTCTGAAAAACCTGTACTAATCCTTTTCGTTTCGAGACTTTTTATATCAGAAAGGTTCCGTATTTCGACCTTCTGTGATATTGCTTTTGAAGATGTATTCTGTTGCTTAATTGACTCAATGAGCGTTCCCCATTCATTACAGTTTGGACATTGCCCCGCCCATTTGGGAGATTCATATGCACAGTTTGAGCAGACAAAAATATTTGAGGATTTAGACATTTTTTATAATGAAAACTTAATCTTACCTTCCTCAAGAGCAACCCTTACCTTCTTAATCTCTCCTCCAGTCTTCTTCCCTGCATTTTTTATCCCTTTCTCTATTAGTTCTTCTGCAAAAGGATTCTCTATCAGTTCTTGAATTTTTCTTCTGATATTTCTAGCTCCATAGTCTTTACTGAATCCCTCCTCAATAATATGACTGATAATTTTTTTTTCAACAACCAATTCGTAACCCTGCTCTGCAAGGCGATTATTGACATCTTCAAGGAGAAGTATTGCAATCTTTTTTGCATCTTTTTTACCAAGCCCCCTAAAGATAATTATTTCATCAAGCCTGTTTAAAAATTCCGGAGTTAGTACATCTTTCAGTTCTTCCATTAGAGTCTGTTCCATCTCCTTGTAGGCAAGATCTATCTCCTTACTTTCCTTACTATCCCGGCTTCCTTCTTTCTCTTTCAAAGTACCAAGCTCAAAGCCAAGAAGTCTATCATCCCTGATATCTTGAGCACCAATATTTGATGTCATAATAATTACAGTGTTCTTAAAGTTCACTTTTCTGCCCTTCGAGTCTTTGAGATGACCTTCTTCAAGCACCTGAAGAAGTATATTCAGCAGATCAGGATGTGCTTTCTCTATTTCATCAAAAAGAACAACACTATAAGGCTTTCTTCTTACTTTTTCTGTCAGCTGACCACCCTCCTGATAGCCGACATATCCGGGGGGAGAACCAATGAGCTTGGAAACGCTGTATTGTTCCATATATTCACTCATATCAACCTGAATCAATGTGTCATCTCCTCCGTATAGTTCAGATGCAATAGCTTTTGCCATTTCAGTTTTTCCAACCCCTGTGGGTCCGAGAAAAAGAAACGAAGCCAGAGGTCTTCTAGCATCTGAAAGTCCTACCCTTCCACGCTTTAAGGCAAGTGCAACCCTTTCCACCGCATTTATCTGACCAACAATTCTCTTTGTTAAAGTTGAATCAAGACCTTTTAGTGATCTGAAATCGGAAGCACCAAGAGTGTTAATAGGGACTCCCGTCCACTTTGAGACAACCGTCCTGATATCTTCTGAATCGACCACAAATCTCTTGTTTTTTCCGACTTTGGACTTGAGTATCACTTCCAGCTTTCCCTCCAACTTTTTCTCTTCATTTCGAAGCGCAAGTGCACCTTCAAGATTAGCTTTTTTAACATTTTCTGATTTTACCTTTTTAATATTTTCGATCTTACTCTTAAGCTTTTGGTAACCTTCTAAATCCTTTTCCTTACTGAGCTTCACTCTTGCCGCAGCTTCATCTATCAGGTCAATAGCTTTATCTGGAAGATATCTATCAGTAATGTATCTGTCTGAAAGTTTCACCCCTTCCACTACAGCATCTTCAGTAATCTGAATCCCATGGTATTTTTCAAAAGACCCTTTCAATACTCCAAGAACCTTTATTGCATCTTCTACACTAACCTCTTCAACTTTTACAGGCTGGAACCTTCTCGTAAGAGCATCATCCTGTTCGAAATATTGCTGATACTCCGAATATGTTGTTGCCCCAATAACTCTGAAATCACCGCTCGTAAGATGTGGTTTCAAAATATTTGCAATATCCATGCTGGCATTTCCTGCAGCTCCTGCTCCAACAATCATATGGATTTCATCGATAAATACTATTACATCAGGGTCTTCTCCAACTTCGTTTATAATAGCGAGAAGTCTTTCTTCGATATCCCCTCTGACCTTACTACCTGCAACAACTGCCGTAAGATCTAATTGAACAATTCTCTTATTTTTGAAAGACACTGGCACTTTTCCCTCTACAATTCTTTGAGTAAGTCCATGCACAATTGCGGTTTTACCAACTCCCGCTTCTCCAACAAGTATCGGATTATTTTTTGTTCTTCTGGAGAGAATATGAATCACTCTTTCTATTTCGTCATCTCTTCCAATGACAGGAAGGAACTTTTCCTCCCTTGCTTCTTTATTCAAATCTTTTACGAAAAAGCTCAAAGCTCCCTGATCCTCAATATCCTGTTGTTCAGAAGCTCTTGTAAACATTCCAGGCTGATAGGTTGCAAATGACATTAGATTATCCAGGATTGTTTCATAGTTGAGACCAAGCTCACTGAGATTTTTTACAAATTGCAGATCCTGGTGTTTAAGTAGTGTAAGAAGAAGATGCTCTGTCCCAACATAAACATGTCCCATTTCTTTTGCAACCAGAAAAGACTCTGATAGAACAAGCCTTAATTCTTCCGAAAGCTCAATCTTACCTGTAAGAAGTTTCTTATCAAGAGGATTCCCAATTATGCTTCTGGCAGTTTCTTCAATATCAACACTTAGTTTTTCAAGAAGTCTTGATGCGATACTTCTCTTGTTTCGGAGAATTGCAGCAAAAAGATATTCTGGAATTACTTTCACTGAACCTATCTCTCTTGCAATATTATAAGACTCCACAACTGCTCTTTTTGCATTTTCACTAAACTTTTCAAGGGCACGAAGTTCATCAATATATTGAGTCTGCATAGGAAAATTGAACTAAAACGAGTTAATGATAACACATGAGGCAAAAAAATAAGAAAGAACTTTTTCAGCAAAAATCTTACTTCTATTCTGAATCCTCACCACTCTCCCCAAGCAATTCTTCAAGACCCGACATTTCAGGAGCACTTTCTCCTTTCTCGGTATTTGTTTTGGAACTTTTCCTTTTATCCACAGTCTTTCCCTTCCCAACTTTCTTCTCACTCCCAAGTCTCTTGAGACTCAGCCCCAAGTGCCTGTCCTCTTTCGAGATAGAGATTATTTCAAGCTCAAGCTCTTGACCTTCTTTTACTATTTCTCCGGGATTTTTCACGAGCTTATCTGAAAGCTCAGAAATATGAATAAGTCCATTTACACTATCATCCACCCTCACAAATGCACCGTATTCTACAACCTTTGTAACAGTACCTTTTACCTTTTGCCCTGCTTTATATGTTCTTACTATCTCATCCCATGGATCTTTTTGAAGTCTCTTTATGCTGTAAGCAACTCTTTTCCCGTCTTCTTCAACTCCAATCACTTGGATTTTTACCTTATCCCCGACTTTATGAAAATCGGCAGGATTTGAAACCTTATCCCATGAAATTTCTGAAAGATGGACAAGTCCTTCAAGACTACCTGCATTCACAAATAGACCAAATGGTGCAATCCCCGTAACTTCACCTTCCAGCTCATCTCCAGCTTTAATTTTTGAGAGAGTTTCCTGTCTTTTTTCAGCATTTGCTTCATCACCAACTAGTTTTTCAGAAAAAATAACCCTGTTTTTATCCCTGTCAATCTCAATAACCCTGACCTCAAGTTCCTCGCTGATAAGATCTGCCAGCATGCCTTGAAGCTCTGAGGTTGCTTCTTCTTTGTTTGAATAACCTGCCGTAGGAAAAATTCTTGAATGTTTCAATTGTGAAGTAGGAACAAAACCACGAAGCCCTCCACCTATGTCTACTATTACTCCACCCGTATTTGCCTCAATTACTCTTACCTTAACCGGGAGTCCCTCTTTTTCTGCTTTTTCAAGCGTATGCCACTCTCTGGCTACTCCTGTTTTCCTTATCGAAAGTTCAATCTGTCCTTGTTCATTCTGTTCTTTCATCACATAAACAAGAATGTCATCCCCTGGCTGAATATCCATTTTTCTTCCTTCAAGTTTTGTCTCCTTCCCTGAAACAACACCTTCTGTTCTCCCACCAACATTCACAATGATCTGCCCAGGCTTAATCTTAACAATTTGCCCGGTGACAATTTGTCCTTTCTCAAAACTTTTGGGTGGATTTTCTAAGCCGTCTAAAAAAGAATCTAACTCTGAATTATTTGTTTTACTCATTATAAAAAAATCTCCTTTTTTGTTTTAGCCTCAAAGGCTTTTTAAACTCCCAATTTTATTTTGGTCTGACCAATTTGGAAATTTAAAAAATTCGGCAACGAGCATTAGGGTTTCCGCTCCAGCGGATCTTCACTAGTCCGCTCCTTACCCGCAGGTCGTTGCTTGATAGCAACCTGAAGAAACACCGTTTCTTCTTTTTTGTTCTGGCAACGACCTATCTTCCCATCCTGTTTCCGGGAAAGTATTTTCGGCGCTGCGACGTTTTACTTCTGAGTTCGGGATGAGATCAGGTAGTTCCATCGTGCTAGAGTCACCAGACCTTGAAACAAGACTCTTGCCCCAGGGTCCGGTGGCACAGAAAATATTTACTTAAATATTCTCTCAAAACTGAATAGAAAGATATGGGTTTATTTTTGAAGTGAAAGCTTTCGATCTATTAGTACTCCTCGGCTAAATACATTACTGCACTTACACCTAGAGCCTATCAACCCAGTGATCTACTGGGGATCTAATGACGATTCCTAATCTTGGGAATGGCTTCACGCTTATATGCTTTCAGCGTTTATCCAAATAGCAACGTAGCTACCCTGCAGTGCCGCTGGTGCGACAACAGGTGCACTAGAGGTTACCTCACCCTGATCCTCTCGTACTAAGGGTCAATTCCCTCAAGAATCGAACGCACATACCGGATAGAGACCAACCTGACTCACGTCGGTTTGAACCCAGCTCACGTGCCGCTTTAATGGGCGAACAGCCCAACCCTTGGCAGATACTACTCCGCCAGGATGCGACGAGCCGACATCGAGGTGCCGAACCTTGCCGTCGATATGAACTCTTGGGCAAGACTAGCCTGTTATCCCCGGGGTA